>JAHDEO010000004.1:0-35977 GCA_020628725.1 Saprospiraceae bacterium | reverse complement strand
CCTTCGGTAATGTCGATTTCAGTTTGTGGAATAGGCAATACCTCATTTTTACCTGCCGTAAAACCTTGACTTCCTAAGACTTCCGCAGCTTTCCCTGTACGTATCAAGTCGAAAAAGCGATGTCCTTCGGTAGCGAGTTCGAAGCGTCTTTCACGGTAAATGACTTCTAATAAATCATTACCGGAAATACCACCGACAGGCTGTAAACCCACACGCGTACGCACCCGATTGAGATAACTTCGAGCTTGCATATCGCCGCCGCTACGAGCGAGGGCTTCGGCTGCCATCAAATAAACATCTGCCAAGCGAATCTCGCGGACATTATTGCCCCAGTTCAAAGCGGGTTCGCCGTCTAAGGCTCTATCGTCTTGAAAAGCAGCGTATTTACGAATAAAATAATTAGTATTTTGATAACCTTCGGTATAACTCGCGCCTTGCTGACGCAGCATTTCTCCATCAATAATCGTATGTACGAAACGCGGGTCATTTTGCATAGCTGCCGCCAAATCTTCTGTAATAGGGCAGAAGCTCCAACCATTCGCGTAGAGTGGTCCGACGTAATCGCGCATTCCGAAAAATTGTACATCATAATTACCTTCGGTGTCGCCATTACCAAAGTTGCCCCAACCACCGCGCTGGTTGTTGGAGTAATTAATTTCAAAGATAGATTCGATACCAAATTCATTTTCATTTTTGAAAATATCTCCAAAATCTTGCTCCAAATCATACAAACCGGAATTGATGACTTCCTCAAAAATCATGGCTGCTTCTGCCATGCGTCCTTCATTATTTTGATATAAAATAACCTTGCCCAAAAGTGCGGTTGCTGCAAACTTTGTGACACGTCCTAATTCGGAAGAAGGAAGCGTTTCGGGCAATTCGAATGTATTGCGAGCATCGTTGAGGTCACTTTCGATGAGGGCATAGATGGCGGCGGGGTCTGCCTGTGTTTGGTTGTAGATTTCATCCGCAGGTAATACCTTGTCTATCAATGGAATGTTTCCAAAATAACGTACTAAGTCAAAGTAGTAAAATGCGCGTAAAAACTTCGCTTCTGCACCGGTACGAGCAATAAATTCACTACTCAATCCTTCCACAGTTTCGAGCTTTTCCAAAACCAAATTAGCACGATAAATACCCGTGTAGCCCTTGCGCCACAAGCCCGATTGCGGACCGAGAAATGGGTCAACCGTAAAGTTGTCAAAAGCTACCCAGCTTGGTTGGTCAGAAGCGTCGCTGCCTCCGGCGTAGCAATCGTACGAAGCGGCATTGAGCAAGCCGAGTTTCATTGTCCAGCCATCTGTACCGCCCCATTGTAATACATCGTATGAGGCAACGAGTGCTTCGAAGATTTCTTCTTCGTTGGTGTAAAAATTGGTTTCGAGTACTGTGCCTTTCGGGTCGAGGTCGAGCCAATCTTTGCCGCAAGCCGAGAGTAGCAAAATGACAAAAGATAGCGATATGATTTGTGTTATATTTTTCATTTTCAATGAATTATATCTTTTATTTCACGATGGGTTAAAACCCACCGCTTTTGCGAATCATACGTGAAAATATGACAACAGCGCAGGGTTTCAACCCTGCGAGAGCAAATTAAAATGTCGCATTGACACCTACTAAATAAAAACGCGGTTGCGGATAAATACCTCTGTCCACGCCAAAACTACCGCCACCGATTTCGGGGTCGAAGCCGCTATACTGTGTAAATGTGAGCAAATTATTTCCCGAAACATACAAGCGTGCTTTTTGGAAACCAATTTTTTCTATCACATTTCTTGGTAATGCATAACCGATTTGTGCCGTTTTTATTCTGAAAAATGCACCGTTTTCTACGTAAAAGTCCGAGCTGCGACTGAAGTTTTTATTTGGGTCGTTCATGACGAGCCGCGGATGGTCGTTAGTCGTGCCTTCGCCTGTCCAGCGGTCAAGGGCATCGGCGGTCATATTTGCCATTTGAAGGTCGAAGCGGCGAGTGGCTTTGAAGACATCATTTCCTGCTACACCTTGTCCGAATAGTCTGACATCCAAGCCTTTCCAATCTGCACTAAAGTTGAATCCGTAAGTCCAATTTGGCGTTGGGTCGCCAATAAAACCTCTATCGTCGGGTGTGATAGCGCCATCGCCGTCAACATCTACAAAACGAAAGTCGCCGGGACTCGCATCAGGCTGAATGGGCGCACCGTCGGCATTTGTATAGGCAGCAACTTCGGCATCATTCTGAAAAATACCATCCGTTTGGAAGCCGTAGAAAAAGCCAATAGGCTGACCGACAGCAGTACGTGTAATTTCTAATCCTTGCGGGCTGAATGTTTGTCCCGGCAGAAATTCTTTATCCGGTCCGAGGTCGGTGACTTCGTTTTCTACATAAGAAATATTGCCGCTAAAATCTATACCGACGCCGCCAAAGTTTTTGCCGTAACCCAATTCGAGTTCAACGCCTCTGTTTTCCATCGTGGCGATATTGCCGACAGGTCCGGCATTGCCGACATAGCCGGGAACGGCGATGCCCAACAACATATCCGTTGTTCTTTTATTGAACCAATCGAAGGTGACGCTGACGTTGTTGAAGATTTTAGCATCAAAACCGATATTCGTTTGAGAGGTTTCTTCCCAACGTAAATCGGGGTTGGCAATCGCGTTCGGGCTGCTGCCGTTGATGAGATTTTCGTCAAGTCCGAAAGTATAACTTCGCCCGCCGCCGACAGTAGAAACGTAACGGAAATCACCGATTTGGTCATTGCCGTTCACACCCCATGAAGCGCGAATTTTGAAGAAATTAAGCGTCTTATTTCCGCGTAGAAAATTTTCATTGGTAATGACCCAACCTGCTGATACAGAGGGGAAATAGCCGAATTTATTATTGTCTCCAAAACGCGAAGAACCATCTGCTCGCATAGTTGCCGAGAGGATGTATTTTTCTGCAAAATTATAATTGATACGACCTATATAAGATGCTAAACGATTTTCATATTCAAAGCCGTAAAAATTCTGTGATTCGATAGGTGTAGAGAAAGAAAGTGAGGCATCTTCAATGCTTTCCACGGGAATGTCTTGAATAGTTCCGCCAATGCCTTGCCCTGCATTTTGTTCTGCAGCCGTACCTGCAAATACCTGAAAATAATGGTCGCCTAATTGCTTGGAATAAGTTAGATTATTTTGGAAAATCCAATATAAACCTCTGTTTTGTGAACGATTATAACTCGTAATATCGGCGCGATTGGTCGCATTCAAATAGTGAATTGGCGTAAAGCCTTCGCCACCCCAAAATGCCAAATCTGTACCGATACTACTACGGAATTTCAAGCCTTCAATGAGTTCAACTTCTCCGAAAACATTCCCTACAATCTTATCGCTCCAGCCGAATCCTTGTTGAATAGACAGGGCAGCTACGGGATTCAAAACTTCGGAAGTCACATAATTAGAAATTCCGTAAGGCACGCCGTCAGGATTGGTGACGACATTGAAATTGCTAAAAACATCGTTGCCCAATACATCGGGATCTGTTTCGAGAATCGGTGTGACGGGGTCGATATTGACTGCACGACTCAAGGGCGAGCCAAACTCCGAATTGGTCGAAATTCCAACGCCTTTGATGCGTGAATATGCCAACGTATTTCCGAAAGTGATACGGTCAGTAACCTCATGTGTAGAATTGAAACGTACCGTAAAACGCTGGTAACGCGACTGTGCATCTGACACGATACCCGATTGGTCGAAGTAGCCAAATGAGGAATGATATTGTGATTTCTTAGTACCACCTGAAATGCTCAATTCGTGGTTTTGAATGGGCGCATTATTATTGAAAACGGCGTCTTGCCAGTCGGTACCTTCGCCGAGTGATTCAGGGTTTTCAAACAAGATATTTCCACCCGCCGCTACGGAAGATTCGTTCATCAAAATACCGTATTCGCGGGCATTGAGCAAGGCGAGTTTTTTCCATGGGGCTTGTGTACCGTAGTAAGCATTATAATTGACGCTCATGCGGTCTGTTCTACCTTTTTTAGTGGTCACCAAAATAACACCACCTGCAGAACGTGCACCATAAATCGACGCCGACGCTGCATCTTTCAACACCTCAATGGATTCAATATCGCCTTGATTCAAAAAGTCAATTCCGCCCCCAATCGGCACACCGTCAACGACATATAAAGGTTCGCTATTGTTAATGGAACTCGTACCGCGTATGCGCACCGTACCGCCTTCGCCGGGTTGTCCGGAGTTGGAAGTGACGCGCACACCAGATGTACGCCCTTGCAAGGAACTCTCCAAACGGGTAACAGGCATATCTTCCAAATCATCGGATTTGACCTTTGAAATTGCACCTGTAATAACGCTTTTTTTCTGCGTACCATAGCCGACTACGATTACTTCGTCAAGACTTGCGACATCGGTTTCCATCACAAGGTCAATGCTCGGTTTTCCGCCCACTTCAATCTCTTGTGTGGTGTAGCCGATATAGGAAAAAACCAATGTGGCGTTTTTGTCGGACACCTCCAATTCGTACTTGCCATCGAAGTCGGTGGTTGTACCGTTTGTTTGGTCTTTTTCGTAGATAGTCACACCAATCAAGGGGAAATTTGTGCCTTGTTCGGTAATGACGCCGCTGACTTTGTGTTGAGCTTTTAGCGTGAAAGCGCAAGCAAGCAGCAGCAATATTAGTAGATGTTTTCCTTTCATAAATTTTTGATTAAAACGTAAAACGATTTTACAAATCGTACTGCGTTCATTTTGCATGTATTACGCGAGGCACGGGCTGGAAGCACCGTGTTACGTTATTTCTTTATTGACCCAATACGCCCGACAGTCTAATGTACGACGCAGCATTTTCTTTTCAAATAATTCGCGGCGTAGCATGGCAGGGTCACCAAATGAATGGTATTGGTTGAGTAGTTCGTTGACTTCTTTTTCAGTGTATTTTTTTTCTTGGTCAAATTTTTCAAACAAATATTCTAAGACCAACAGTTGCTTGTCTTTCTTTTTGCGAGAGGGCCAGCGTTCTATTAATCCGTTGTCGTCGAATAATTGTTGAATGCTTGCGTATTTGTTCATGATAATAGTAGCGGAAACTTTAGTTGCCGCGAAAAATATTTGTAATTATTTCAAGTTGCGCTTCTGCAACTTGAGTTAGTTATTTGATTTTTATTGAATTAAATATGAGTGGCGGCTTTAGCCGCCACTCTATTTTTCGCAGCAGCTAAAGCAGCCGCTACGTATTACTTATTCACAACGATGCGTTGTGTTTGTTGTAAATTTTCTGTTTGAATGTGGATGAAATAAATGCCGTTGGGCAATTCGCGGGCATTAATGGTGTATTGTGGTATGCCGGATGCGACATTCATCGTGCTGATGTTTTGACCTGTACCATTGAATAAGCGAATTTCTTTTTCTGCTGTGAAATCGTCACCGAAAATGAGCGTCGTTTGCTCATTGACAAGTGTAGGTTGTACGCTGAAAATGGTGTTTTCGACACCATCTACGCTAACAAGGCATGAATTGCAGGTATTCCATTCAAAGCACACGGCGCCATCACCATCAACTATGATGGTACGATTAACATAGTTGCCGGATTGCATGGTACATTCCTCGCCACCCGCAAATTCTTCTTGTACTGTCCAGTTGTCGATGGTAAATTTATATTCATAAGCATCAAAAACAAGTGGAAGGGTAGTTGACCAGATACCATTGCCGTTATCTGTCAGTGGATTAGCTTCGCCTGACCAACCATTGAGCGAACCGGAAAGATAAACTTGGTTGAAAGTGCCCATGTAACCATTCATGTCCACCTCAAAAGTGATATTACCTACACTTGCCATGCAGTCCGTATTGTCCGTACATTCGCCAAAACAGGTGTTGATGGTCGTATCTTCGTTGAGTGGTCCCATGAGTCTGTCGTCGAAATTATCAGGATTGGAGCAATCCTGACCGACGATATTTTCCTTGCAACTGAAATCGCCACATGCGCCATTTGTAAAAGTGTAATAAGACTCAAAACCAAGTGCGCGCTCAAAGCTAACGGAATGTACACCATCACCGTCGTCGTCGGTGAGTGGGTATTGACCGGGATTGCCGAAATTACCGCCACCAGCTATAAAAAAGCCTTCCTCTGCCACAGGAATACCACCATCACCAAGATTGACTGTAAGTATAACTGCCTCACCACAAGCGTAGCAACTGTTGTAACAAACCAACGGCAATGAAGCATTTTCGGTAGCTGCAAGACTGCGATTAGTGAATACATCTGTATCCGTAAAAGTCCTGACAGTACAGGTGTAGTCAGCATCGTTAAAGTTTTCCTCCATCGCCCAATTGTCCAGCATAAATTTGTACTCATGACCGCCTACAGCGATACCCTCAACTGTGCCTGTCCATACGCCATCGTTATCGTCGTCAGCAAGTGGATTGGCGTCTGACCAATCGTTGAAACTTCCACCTACATAAACTGTCTCAAAGGTTCCCGTGTAGTCATTCATATCTACCGAGAAAGTAATGTCAACGGGAGCAGCTTCGCCGGATTTTGTGATAATATCATCAAAATAAAAAGTGAGGTCTTCAGTAGGCGTATTACCAAAATCAAAAAACAACACAATGCGATTGAAAATACCTCCGGCGGCAGGTCCGTTTTGGTCGTTGCTGCTATCGGGGGCGAGTGAGCTGTAACAGACTTCTACCCAAGTATTGGTTTCGTCAATTTGTTGTGCATTTTCCCAATTGCCGAAACCGTTGGTGCTTTGCTCCAACTTGACAAGGAGATTGGTGGGTTGAGCCGTCCAGACTTTGAGGCAAATTTCGTTGTCAGAGGTAAAATCAACGGGTGTTACCGGATTGGGGTCGGAGAATGCGCCCGCCCATACTTGTGCGCCTGTTGGTTTCATAAATTCTGTCACCATCGCGCTTGTGTTGATGCCTGATGCATCGGGATTAGCGATGATAGTTGTAGTGCCGGGTTCGAGGCTACTACCGAAATAAGAGAAAGTAGTACTTGTTTCAGAAGTCTCGAAATCGAGAATAGTGGTTTGTGCATTCAAGCTGAAAATGCACATCATAAAACAGGTCGTAAATAGTAGATTTCTTATCATATTTTTGTATTTTGTTTTGAATGAAATAAAAAAATGGGGAAGTGCCGGAAAGTGCTCAATTAGCTTTGTGTAAAGATTACACGAAGTTAGTAAAAAATCAGGATATTCATTTGAAATGAACAGTTTTTTAGAACTTTAGTTGGATTTTAACATTCTTTGGAGTAGTTATATTTGGTATGTACAGCTCTAAATTTTGATTTTAAATGATTAATACATAAATGAAATTTAATTTTGAAGAAGTATATTTGATAGAAAATGAGGTCGTTGAGTTAAGTCCTTTGAAGGAAGAACATATCGACTCATTGCTCGAAGTCTCACAGGATAAGGAGATTTGGACGTATTTTATTGAGCATGGTTATGGTAGAGAAAATTTTGAACGCTATGTTTTAAATGCTATTCAAAAACGAAAACAAGGACTCGAATATCCATTTGTCATTAAGGATAAAAGAAGCGATACATACTCAGGTATTACCAGAATTTATGAAGTAAATAATGATTTGAAAAATGCCAAAATAGGACACACTTGGATAGGCAAAGCATTTCACGGAACGGGACTGAACAAAAATTGTAAATACCTGCTTTTTGAATTTTTATTTGACCAAATGAACATGAAAAGAATAGGTTTTGGCGCGAGTGCTGAAAACGTACATAGCATACACGCGATGCGTAGCGTGGGCTGTACGCAGGAGGGCGTATTGCGGAGTTTTATGCCGGGTGTGGATGGGAATGAACGAGTAGATATTGTTTTGATGAGTATTTTGTGGGAGGAATGGGATGGACGTGTGAGGGAGGAATTGAGAAGGAAAATAATCGCAAATTAAAACAAATATGAGAAATATCGTAATACTCATTTTCGTACTTTGTGTTTTGCCGGTATTCGGGCAAAATCTTGATTCGAGTGCGGTTATAAAATTAGAAACATTGTGGGATTTATATGTGACTCCACAAGGGGAATTGATGTTCTTTGATGATGCTCATGTTTACAGTCAAGAATTTGAAGATAAATATTGGAGACAGGAGGATTTTATTTATCAAAACGGAGAAAAAAATAAGCGGATAAGTTTGGAATTTATCAATTCCGATATTTGGTTAGCACATAAAACAAATAGATTGGATGGAACGGAAAATGAAAAGCCTTTGATTATTCAAAGGACCACCGATAGAGGTGTAACGTGGGAGAAAACAATTGTTGGATACACAAAAGAACAGTATTGGGGAGGATTTAACGAGCTTTTTCAATTAGGAAATGGTAAAATTTGGTTAGTGGGTAGTGAACGCACTATATACTATTCGGAAGACCTTGGAGCTACTTGGACAACCAAACATCTTACTGATTATGTGGATGAAGTGGCTATGCAAAATGATAGTACAGGTGTAGCGATTATGTTTAATAACTACATCATTATTACAAGAGATAATTTTGAAACTTCTATAAAAATACCCACTCCACATGACCAAAAGCTTGCTAAGAATCAAGGCATAAACCATGTTTTTTTATACAATAACCATTTGATAGTCAGGCAATCAAGTGAACATTTCTCTACAATGTATGGAGATACTATCTGGCAACCCTTTTTTGATAACCAATTTTCCAGCTTGAAATTAGATAGGGAAACAAACTGTCTATTTGGGCGGAGTAAAAAAGGCGACTTTGTGAAATTTGACGATGATTTAAAGTCTTTTGACGAGCATATCGCAGTAAGAGATTCGGTATTAAGACTTTCTCATTTTAATTGGCAAATCATTGACGATACTGTTTATGCCCAAACAAATTTTGATGATTTTTACAGAATCACACCACATAGTTTTGAGTGCAAAAAAAACCACTTATTTACATATGATATTGAGATAAAACCGCCTCGGTATATCCATGAATTTGGCGATACAAAGTTTGGATACAATCATTATTTTGATGGAATATACATGCTTAAAAGTGACAAGTGGTACAGAGTAGCCGAAAATTACTTCTATGAGGGATTGGACAGACATTCGTGGGGTTTTCGAACATCATACCGACCTTATCCCAAAACTGTCGGCGATTTTATAGTTCTTTTTTTTGAGAGTCGTTTTCAAAAACTTGAGGGGGTAGCCTCTAACCTTTTGTATTTTGATACTAAAAACTACGCTTATTATGAACCTGAAATTTTGAAGCAAACCTATATAATGGAAATTGACACTTTTGAAGATAGATTATTTGCATATGGATATGATACAACTTCTACCGGTAAATTACTGTATTCTGATGATACTTTGAATTGGAATTTGCTGTATAATTGGGAAAACGAATTGTTGAGCGATATTTTCATCAGGTCAAAAGACAGCATTTATATCAAATCAAAACAGGGTTCTGTACAATTTTTGACTTGGACAGATGAAAATCTTACAGTAGATACTCTGATAACCTATGATGAAAATAGTAAGGAAATTACCTATCCGGCGAATTTTTATCCCAATGAATTTTATTTTAAAGACGATAAAACCGGTTTTGTAAAAGGGTATGGGATGTCTTCTCATTCGAAAAGAGAGTATGTAACCGAGGATGGAGGAAAATCATGGAAGCCGATAAGATTGCCTTTTGTAAGGAATGTTCAAAAAGCATTAAAAGAAAGAGGCTACGCAGTCGAAGTAACCGAAATTTTGGACGAAAAGACGAAAAATGCTGTATTGGAATTTCAAAAAAAGCACAAACTACCGCAAGGCAATTTAGATTATGATACGTTGAAAAAACTTGGAGTTACGTTTTAAACAGCCTCTAAGAAAAATTTATTATCAGAAAATAAAAACTAAACCATGCCCGAAGCAATCATAGTTAGAACATATGGCGACCCCGAAGTCCTCCAGTTAGAAACAATCCCTTCTCCTGTTCCAAAGTCTGATGAATTACTGATTCAACAAACTGCCGTTGGGATTAATTTTCATGATATTTATTGTCGTTCAGGTTTGTATAAAACCTTAGCTTTACCGGGTATTCCGGGCATTGAAGGAGCAGGAATAGTCATGGGAAAAGGAGTAGATGTCGAGGACTTCAATGTTGGTGATAGGGTCGCTTATATCACCTCAAAATATGGAGGATATTCCTCTGAACGCACTATCTCCGCTGCCATAGCAGTACCTATTCCTGATGAAGTAAGTGATGTTACTGCCGCTGCTGTTATACTTAAAGGACTGACTGTGCAAATGTTGGTGAATCAAGTAGTTCGCTTGAATGCCAATGACCGAATTTTGGTACACGCTGCCGCCGGGGGAGTAGGACAGCTATTGGTGCAGACAGCCAAACAAATGGGAGCGATGGTTATCGGCACGGTAGGTTCAGAGGCTAAAGCAAAGATAGCGACGGAGCTGGGGTGCGACCATATTATCTTGTATAGGGAAGAAAAGGTGTTGGACAGCGTCATGAAAATCACGGACGGCGAGGGACTCAATGTTGTATATGATAGCGTGGGAAAAGATACTTTTCATGATTCTTTAGCGTCCTTAGCATTTGAGGGGCATTTGGTCAATTTTGGACAATCTTCCGGTCCGATTGAGGGTTTTGAAATTCCAATGTTAGCTAAAAAGTCTTCTACTTTATCCAGACCAATGATTTTTCATTATATCCGAAAGAGGGATAAATTATTGGATATGAGTAAGGCTCTTTTTGCGTCATTATTGAGCGGAAAAATAAAGCCGCGAGTACCTATCGAATTGCCATTAAAAGATGCCGCAAAAGCACATGAAATGTTGGCTTCGAGAAAGACGACTCAGCCGATTGTTTTAATTCCGTAATTTTGGGTTCTTTGAAAAATCTCGTGAAATTGCCTTCGCGCACCCTTTAATTCCCTAAAGGGATAAGCTCCACACACCTCAGTTTGCGTGTGGTTTCCTTTAGGATAAGGTGCGGGCGGGCAAATTGATTCTACAAAGTTTACCAAAACCATTTTCAAATACAAATTTAGATGTCCGTTTTTTCACAAATTGATTTTGATACCCACGAACAAGTTTTGTTTTGTCATGATGATGCGGTCGGGCTTTATGGAATTATTGCCATACACAGCACGGCACTTGGTCCGGCTGCGGGAGGTTGTCGAATGTTTCCTTACGCATCTACCGAGGCGGCTTTGAAGGATGTATTACGCTTGTCGAAGGGAATGAGTTATAAAAACGCGATGGCGGGACTGCCATTGGGCGGCGGTAAATGCGTCATTATAGCTGACCCTAAGCGACCGGATAAAGCTGATTTGTTGAGGGCGTTCTCGAAACATGTACAATCGCTGGGCGGCAGATATTGGACGGCTATAGATGTGGGTGTCGGTCCGAAAGATGCTGATATACTTGCCGAAAATTGCGATTATATTTTTGCCAGAGCCAGCGAATATCCCGAAGGATTTAATCCGTCTTTGTTTACGGCTTTGGGTGGTTTTACGGGCATAAGGGCGGTTGCTCAACACGTTTGGGGGAAGTCGGATTTGAAAGGAATGAAAGTAGCTATACAGGGACTTGGTGCAACGGGGCGGGATTTGTCGCGTCAATTGTATGAGGCTGGCGCTGAGTTGTTTGTAACGGATATTAACGAAACGGCACTTCAATATGTCGTCGATAATTATAATGCCACGCCCGTATCGCCGGATAAAATACATGCTTTGGAGGTCGATATTTTTGCGCCTTGTGCGATGGGCGGTATTATCAATGATACTTCCATTCACGAAATTCGAGCAAAAGCCATTTGCGGACTCGCCAATAACCAACTCGCATCCGAACAGCATGGTGTTATGCTGATGGAAAAAGGTATTACCTATGTACCCGACTATGTGGTGAATGCAGGTGGAATGATGGGCGCAGGAACGAGGATTTTTTCCCAACCTTCAATGGAAGATTCGAGAAATAGAGTATTGGGATTATACGATACGATTATGAAGCTTTTGGAAAAAGCGAGAAATGAAAATAGCCCTACGTCCGAGGTAGCAGATAGAATGGCTTTGGAGATTATTGCTAATGGTAAGAATTAATATTTGTAAATCAAAGTATTACTACGCTATAATGTAATCCCTGTATCTAAAATTAAATCTATGTCAACTTACGTAATTTCAATGATGACCGTCAATGACCCTGAAGGATACAGCAAGTACACAGACCGAACTCCACCGATAGTAAAAAAATACGGCGGCAAATTCTTAACGCGCGGTGAAGAGGTAACGACTATGGAAGGCACGCCGTACGAGGGTAGAATGGTTATTCTGGAATTTCCTGATAAAGCCAGTATTGAAGCATGGTTTAATGACCCGGAGTATCAAGAAGCTATGAAATTTCGTCATGCTTCATCTACGATGCATATGTTATTGGTGCAAGATGGTGGTGTGAATACCTTGAATCCGGATCCGAAACTTTAGTAATATGAAGTCTATTTGCTTGAAAATTATTTATGAATCGAAGCATTAGGTATTGTCTGCATCGGATGCTTGCTGGACGATTATGTCATGTGGCAACCTAAGTTCAAAAGTACTGCCTTTGCCTTCTTCGCCGTGAAGTAGGATGTCGCCGTTGAGATTATTAATGATTTTTTTGCAAATGGAAAGCCCAAGCCCACTGCCTTCATATTCGGCATGCGTATGTAATCGGGAAAACATAATGAAAATCCTATCGTGATATTCCTCAGCAATTCCGATTCCATTATCTTCAAAGAAAATGGATGTAAATTCCGGGGATTCTGTGGCATATACCTTTATAATCGGAATAGCGGAATCATTGTATTTGATACCATTTTCAATTAAGTTTTGAAATAATACGGTAATAGAAGATTTGTGTGCTCTTATTGATGGTAACTTGTTGGTATTTATGATTTTAGCATTTCTTCCTTCAATATAATCTGATAATGAGTTCAATATTTCATGGAGCAAATTATTGGTATTTATGACTTCTGTTTCGGCTTCTTTTTCTAAGTAAGAAAGCCGTGAAAATTCCAAGACATCAACTATAAGATTATTCATTCTATTAGCTGCATCTTTGATTATTGTGAGGTATTCATGTACTGTTTTGTCTTCATCTGATTTAAGTTCTCGTTCAATCAAACCCGAAAAACTAATGATAGTGCGCAAAGGCGTTTTCAAGTCATGAGAAGCAATAAATGCAAATCGCTCCAATTCTTCATTCGAGCTTTTTAACAATTGGTTTGACTTTTTGAGTTCTTTTGTTTGGTCATCTACTTGCTTCTTGAGTTCGGTATTGAATGATTTGTGATTTTGGAGAGACTTGTAAAGTAATATGGCTAATAACACACCCAAAAGAATAAGTCCGAGTAAGTAGTAGATGTTTTTTTTCTGCTCGCTTAAAAGCAGTTCAGCTTGGTCTTTTTGTTTGCGCAAATATTGGTTTTCTCTTTCGCTTTCTTCGATTTTATATTTGACTTCCATCTCAGACATTATCCTATATCTTTCCTTTGAAGATATGCTGTCTTGCAGTTGTGAAAACAATTCAAAATCATCCGCTATTGCTTGGTTGTTACCGATTGCTTTATTGGCTTTAATACGCAACTCAATGAGTTCTTTTCGCTGTAAAAGATTTACCGGAATATCTGATTTCCCTGATAAGAGGGTGTTTATTTTAGCTATCGCTTTTTTATACTTTCGATTTTTAATTAGAATATCACAATGGCTAAATATTGAAAATGCGATCTCGTTATCACCCATTTTATTGGATAATGCGATGGCGTCGAGTATTTTAGCTTCTGCTTCATCATATTTCTCTTGTAATTGCAAAAGATAGGCTTGCGCTGAATAGATTTCTGACTTTTGATAATATCCATAAGCCTTCTCATAAGCTACATTGTAGGATTCCATGGCTTGGGCGTATTTTCCTTCTTCCATCAATCTTTCCGCTGTAATATATGAGGGATAATACTGAACCATTTTATGGTCGCTATTTTGAGCCGTTTCTATGATTCGTTCATAATATTCTTGGGCTATTTTTTTTTCACCTAATTCGTGGTAGATTATAGCAATATTATTAAGTGTAAAGCAAGTTAATTTGTCATCATTAGATAGGGTTGAATATCTTAAAGATTCTTGATAGGCTTCCAAGGCTTTTTCCGGGAAGTTGATATCATGATATGAAATCCCCAAATCATTATAGCAATTGGATACTAAGAGCGGATTGTTCATCTCAAGTGCAATTTCCAAAGATTGCTTGTTCAATTTAATGGCACCCAATGCATCTCCTTTTACGCCATGACTTATTGCCATATAGTTGAGTGCTTGGGCAATTCCGTATTTGTAGTCTATTGCTTTCGCTTTTTCTAATGCTTTTTTACTATATAGTCTTGTCTTATCAATGTCTATCATATAATAATCGTAGCTCAGTTTATTATATGCATTTATCATTGCCGTATCGGAGGTCATTTCCGGGATAAATTGTTCTAATTTTTCCAACTGTTCAATGGCATCAGACTGCCCTATGAGTAAGGTATGACTCAATAAACTACAAAAAATGGCAGCAAGGAAAATTCTATGAAATATGTTAGAAGTCAATATAACGTGGCTTAGGATTATTGATTAGATAAGAACCCATTTAAATTTTGAGTAGATAATAGCACTAGAGCATAAACGATTGTTTTATAAATAAGTTGCGAATTTACGGAACGAATAATCCGCATTTAAATCAATCTAAATGTATTAATATCGTATATCGCTATTTTTTTATTAAATAATTGATAATCAATATTTTGGTGGGTGTTTGTTTCAAGTAGTTTTCCATACGAGCTTTATTTTTTTCAAATTATTTTACTGATGTGCAGCGAAATGGTGTCTTTTCGCATATAGTATGATGAGCTCGCCCAAAAAGATGATAATAGCTACTTTTTATCGATTGAAACTATCATAACAACAAAAGAGCATAGATTTCCGCAAAAAACACAATTTATTCAATCAATATTAAATTAAAAAAATGAATTATTCGAAATTATTTCTCTTTGGTATATTGGCTATGCTTTTAGCTTTTTCTTCTTGCGAAAAAGAGGAAATTTCTCAGGTAGATGACGTTATCCCACAAGTACCCACAGAAACACAAATAACTAACCCACTGGTATATAAAATGGAAACCGGCGGTGCAACCGACGGATTGGACTTGGGGTGCTTTTCAATAGACTTTCCTTTCGACCTTATCGTAGATGGAACAACTTATACCATCGGTAGTATCGAAGATTTTGAAGCAGTATTAATCAATGAACCGGAAGCAGAATACGTAGATTTCGTCTATCCGATAAATATCACGTATAATGTAGATGGAACAACAGCGTCGATTGCTGATGGAGAGGCTTTAGGAGAAGCCTTTGCTTCTTGTGTTCCTGATGATGGTTGGGATGAAAATTTCTTCCCTGCCTTCTTAATTGACGAGGAAAGCTCTTGCTACCAAATGGTTTACCCTGTAAATCTGGTTGACCTTGATGGCAATGTTGTTACTGCTAATGATGAAGATGAGTTTATCGACTTGATTTCCGGTTACGAAGATATATTGTTTTTCCAATTTCCACTTAGTCTTACCGATGATGAAGGAAATACCGTAACAGCCAACGATGTAGATGAATTATTTGTGCTTTTATTTGATTGTGAGGGTGGAGTAGACAATCCGGATGGCGGCAATCCTGATAATGACGATTGCTGGGATTTCACTTATCCATTCAGCATGGTTGACCAAGATGGCAATGTTTACGAAATTAATAGTCACGAAGATCTTTGTAGTGCTGCCCTTTATGGTTTGGAATTAGAGTTTGTTTTTCCTTTGACATTAGCCAATGGCGGTGGTGAAGAACTCGTTGTAAATAACTTGGAAGAACTTGAGGCAGCCTGGGCAGATTGTTGGGGCTATTCAGGTGGTGGAACCGGATTGGATTTGGTTTTCTTCTTGCTTATATCAGATGTCTTTCCGACTGATGACGCATGTTATTCTGTCAACTATCCACTGGAGTATATAGATGTCGAAACAGGAGAAACCGGAAGCATAGAAGATGCTGCTGCCGCTGAAGTATATCTTAGCAGTACGCCGGGTTTTCACGAAGTTGTTTTACCTGTAACGGTCACTGAAATCGAAACAGGAAATGAAGTGACTTTTGAGGACATTGAATCTTACTTCGAATATATATATAACTGTCAATAAGCAAAAATAATCTGTTCCGCCTCCGGGCGGAACAGATACTATATTTTCCGTAAACAATAACCACTTGGAATTTTAAACACTTTGTAAAAAAGAAAGCATTTGACTGATTCGCAGAATATAGAATGGTGCAAAAAGGGGTTAGAACGTGGACACGCACAGTTGTACAAAGACTGCGCGCCCTACGTGTACAGTCATGTGAAAAGGTATATCAGCGATATAGATTTCCGAAAGGATATTATGCAGGAAATTTTTGCAAAAGTATTTATCAACATTAAGCAATTCGACCCCCAAAAAGGAAATTTTAAAGGCTGGATTAAGAGAATTGCGATTAATGAGTGTCTGCAACACACCCGAAAAAAACGCCCCTTGAATGGTGCAAAAATTATTGAAGCATCATTTGATATAAAGGATGACACACCCCTTCCTACAGATTTGAAGCGGTCAGATATTGAGTTGATCATCAACAATATGCCCGGCGGATACAAGATGGTCTTTATGTTATCTGTCATTGACGGATACACGCATAAAGAGATTGGCGAGCAACTTGATATTAGCGAAGCAACTTCCCGCTCTCAACTGGCTCGCGCTAAAAAATGGACCAAGCGTTATTTGAGAGATAACGTTCAAAGAGAATTATATGGATGACTTTAACTCAAATTGGAAAAATGACCAATTCGACCAACACTCGGAGCTTCCCGAAGGGTTCGGATGGGACGACATGAGAGAGGGCATCTACGAAAAGATGCAAACCACCAAGCCGAAGAAAAATAATCGGCCTTGGTACTGGTTGCTGTTGCTATTGTTGATAGCTGGCGGCACGGGTAGCTGGTTTGTATTAGATTATTTGAACGAAGAAAAAACTACTATTAATCACACGACATTCAATCAAGCAGATACAAAAAAGATAAATACTGACTCAGAAAACATTCAATCTAAAACCAAGACTTCACCACAAAACAACAACCTTGATTCAGTTGAAGATATACGCTCTCAACCCAAACAAAAGCAAGAAAAAACAGTAAGTAAGAAAAATAAACCAAGCAAATTAACACATACAAATACAAAGAAATTGATTGTAAAAATACCCCAAGAAACGATCAATTATACAGCAGAGAAAAACAAAAAAACTGAGGAAAATAAAATAAATATTTCAAGCAGCCGTATTGTCAATACAATTCAAAAACAGGAAATAATTAAGCCATCAAATACCAAATCAGTTACTGTTGCAAAGGAAATAACAAACGACGTAAATACATTACCTGCAATAACTTTCGAGCTAATTAAAAACAAGCCATCCAATCTTGCTTCCACGAGTACCCCGGAGCATATAAAAACATCCAACTTCAAAAAATACCTATCGTTGGGTATTGCAGGAGGTATGACCAATTGGGCTGCCCTTGACGCCACTAATATCAACCATGATCATGTTAGTGGTTTTCCCGGTTATCACCTCAATCCATCAGTGAGCTTATCCCTCTCTCCTAAACATGCCTTCCAAATTGATTATCAATATAGTGCTTTAAAAGAATTGTTTGATTACGAAGGTACGCGCCCGATAGAGGTGACAAGGAACCAAACGGTCGAAGTAGTCAGCAGCCTAACCGGTAATTTACTTTATTCAACAGAACGAGATGTTACGGTAGATGGCTTTCGTCGTTATCGTGAGCTAAAGTATAATGAATACAAGCTACATGCCCTGAGTTTAGGCTATCGTTTCGACCAAATAATAAGAAAGAAATCGTCCTTTGGCGGCTACATCGGGGCATCTTATCTATTACAACTCAATAGCAAAGGAAAACGCTTAAATGACGAGCTTGACGTCATCACTTTTGATGATAACAATCCTTTATTTCAAAAGAGTCAATTTGGTTTGCGCTTTGGTATCCACTATAATTATCAACTCAATACAAATATCAATTTGTTTTCACAAATCATCACGACGAAGTACATCACCAATTGGGAACTTGACAGTAGCAATTCAGCTACTCGTCCTTTGCTTTACGGTTTGCAAATTGGATTAAGATACCGCTTGAAAAATGATTAAAAAGACAAAGTAAAACTCCAAAATGAAAGAAGGTTTCATTTGATTTAAAACCTCTGCGCCGAAAAGTCAGTGCAGAGGTTTTTTTGTATCTTTATACTCTTTTAGGTTAAGAATTTAACTTTTTTGACGAGGGAATTTTGCGCTTAATTTTTCTCTTGGAAACGGGCGTTTATCTGGATAAATAACTGTTTTCAAGGGGAAAAGTAAGTGGAAAAGTTGCCGTCAAAATGTTTAATTCTTAGCCTAAAAGAGTATAATCCAAGTTGAATATAGGAGGAGAGTTGATAATTCTCATATAAACTAAAAACGCAAATGAAAACATATTTTTTGTTGCTAATTCCACTGATGTTAAACTCATGCCTTAGGGAACAAACACCCGACACATTTCCTGATAGTTACGATGTAGAAAGACCTATTTTTGATTATAAAGGTGATTCTGTGGGCATCCATGCAGTTAAAGATAACCACCACCTGATTCAGATTAAAGAAAGCAAGTTTTGGACAACTTTAAAACAGCAAGAAATCGCCAATTTAGAACAAAATAGATTATACCAAATCAATCGAGCAGTAGGGAAGAGTAATCAAAAACTCTATTTAGAAATAAGAAACCTAAAGGGTAAACAAATATTCAATACCAACTACTTCAATCCAATTTTTAAATCGTCACAGCCCGGAATAAGAATAACCACTGCTCCTAATGGAAATATTCTACTTTGGGGAACTACTGACGACACAGGTATTTCCAAAGAGCATATTTTAATGTTGAATAAAAATGGGAAAACCCTTTTGAAAAAATCATTAACAGGAAGAGAAAATATCCTATACTATCCAACTACAGCATTGAATAATAATGACGAATTTGCGGTTTGTTATATCGACGAACACGGTAGTTATTTAAAAAACTGGATAATAAGAAGGTTTTCTAATGATGGAGAGTTATTATGGGAAAAATCAATGCGTAAGACCGAAATAATTGATATTGCCATAGCAAATGACGGCAAAATTGCCTTACTGGAAGATGCAGACATCACAAAAATATCGAAGCAGAAAATTTATCTTTTAGATGAAAAAGGAGATTTAATAATGGAAAAGGAATTCGATTTTAATGCGTCAAATATATGTTTCCCGGAATCGACCAAAATAAGAATCTACACGAATTATTTCAGGCACCATGCTAATTTTAAAGACATTAAAATCTAACGAAAAAGAGGATTCTACTCTCGCAAAATCCTCTTCTCTTTTCACAATAAAAAAAAACAAAAATTAATTTTTCACAAATCGCTTCGATATTGGAAGCCCATCTTCATTCGTTATTTGAATGAGGTAAGTCCCGGTAGCGAGTTGGCTGATATCTAATTCAAAGGAATTGAGTCCTTGTACAGTATTTTCTGTGCGTGTGAGTAGTGTTTGTCCAACAAAACTAACTACTTGAATTTGGATTTCGCTTGTATTATCCGATTCATAAGCCACATAAATAGCATCATTTGCAGGAACAGGATACACCGAAATGTCGCCATAAAGTCGCGTGGCGATTGTTACAACATTCGAGTATTCAAATGTACCGTCCAAATCTACCATACGTAGACGATAATAATTATTCCCGATGGCAGGCATAGCATCTTCAAAAGTATAAGAAAGCGTCACAAGCGACTCTCCCGCTGCATCAACTACACCTATTCTTGCGAAATTCACACCATCTATACTCTTCTGTATTTCAAAGAAATCACTATTTTCTTCCGTTGCTGTTTTCCATGCTAATTCATTGATGCCATTGATATTGCGACCTGTAAAAGATAGCAACTCAATAGGCAATCCCGCGAGGCAGTCGCTGCCGTCCATGAGAGTGGTATTACATGATTCAAAGCAATCTCGGATAAATGTATCTTCGGTAAGTGGTCCCAAGAATCTATCGTCAAAATTATTTGGGTCGGCACAGGGCTGACCTGCAATATTCTCCTTGCAACTAAAATCACCACAGGCACCGTTGGTATAGGTATAGTAGGAAGCGAAACCTACGGGTTTTTCGAATCTTGCGATATGTATATCCTGACCATTATTAGCCATTGAAAATGCTCCGGGTACGCTAAAGTTGCCACCGCCGGCTACATAGAAACCTTCAGGACTTGGTGTGGCAGTACCCTCACCAAGTTGGAAAGTGAGTGTAATTGCCCCGCCGCACTCATAGCAACTATTCCAACAAACCGTTGGTAATGTGGTCGTTGAACCGGCAGTTAATACGCGATTGATAAATACTTCACCGCCTCCACCAAAAGTTGTATTGGTGCAATCATAATACTTATCGCTAAAATCTTCAATGATGTCAAATTTATCCAATTGGAATAAATACTCGTAATTGCCCGGAGCAAGTCCTTCTACTGTTGTTGTCCATACATTGTCACCATCGCTATCGTCGAGTGGATTAGAATTATCATCAAAATTATTGAATGTACCACTCACAAAAAGCGAATCAAAAGCCTCCGTGTAATTACTCATATCGACCGAGAAGGTAACATCTATAGTTTGAAGCTCACCGGTTTTGACAGTAATATCATCAAAATAATAAACCTGTGGAACGCCAAGGCTCGTCCCAAAATCAAAGAATAAAACCAAGCGGCTGTATATCCCTCCGGTAGCAGGTTGGAAAGGTCCGGCAGCAGAAGGGGATTCAACATTATAGCACACATCCACCCATGTCTGTGTATCATCAATTTGCTGTGCAAATTCCCAGTTGGGTGCACCATTAGCACTTCCTTCGACCTTTAGAAGGAGGTTGGTCGGCTCGTTGAGCCATACTTTGAGACAGATTTCGTTGTCTGTTGTAAAATCTATCAGGGTTGAAGGGTCGGCAAATGCTCCTGCCCATACTTCCGAACCTGCCGGTTTGTCGAATTGCCCCACCGTAGCACTCGTATTGATGCCGCCGGGTGCAGGATTGGCAATAGCTACGTCCATAAATCCTCCGGGAAGGCTGCTGCCGAAATATTCAAATTGAGCTGTGGTAGCCGGAGTTTCAAAGTCAAGAATGGTTGTTTGGGCATTCAAAGTAAACAGCCCCATCATCAAGGCAAAAGTAAGTAGTAGATTGTTCTTCATAATTCGTGTTTAAGATTAAGTTTAAGTAGAAGTTTGAGCTTCAATCTTTTTCTGTGTTAGAAATAAATTGAACTTGAAACCTGTCCCAATCTTAATTAATAGTATTTGAAAAGTAAATTGACTAGCAGTGTTTAGCTTTGTGTGAGGATGACACGAAGTTAGATAAAAAAAAGAAGAAATGCGAAAGATTAATTTAAATTCAGCTTAATTTTTAAAATTTTATAAGGGAAAAAACTATTTAAGTGATTAGTTTATTGAGTTCATTAAGTTTATTTGTTCTGTTTCTTAATTCTACTTTGGTACTTTAACTTTCCAACGTGGCTTTAGCCCGTTGTCTATGTTAATGACAAGGGATTAAAACCCACTTGGATGATTCAAAAAGTGTGAAAAACCTTCTGAGTGCCCAAGGGGAATTAAGAAACCTAATAAACTTCAACACTCACTTAACCTGCGCTCTTAACAACCACTTATGTAGTAGTCCCGGGAAAAATCGTTTCAAATAAATGCCCATCACTTCTCGCTTGCCGATGTAAACTTCATGTTTCTCGCGTTCGATAGCTCGTATCATTTGTTTGGCGCATTCTTCGGAGGAGAGTCCTTGTGCTTGCATGTCGTCCATCTGGTCTTGCGGTGAACCGTCGGCAGTAAGTGCATTTAATGAGATGCGCGTTTTGACAAAGCCGGGACAGACCATTGTGACTTTCACATTATCGGTATCATGTTCGAGGCGGAGGCAATCGAAAAAGCCATGCAAGGCATGTTTAGAACCACAATAACCGGAACGATATTGAGAAGAAAAACGCCCCATCAAACTCGTGACATTCACGAAGTGTCCTTTTTTATTTTTGACAAATTGTTCTAATACAATTTTGGAAAGGTGAATAGTGCCGAAGTAATTGACTTCCATTAATTTGCGATATACTTCCATATTCGTTTCGGCTAATAGAGAACGTTGGCTGATACCGCCGTTATTCACCAAAATATCAATTTGATGATTGGCTAATACCTGCTTTGCGGCTGTTTCAATACTTGCGGCGTCCGCTAAATCGAGTGGAGCTACTACAATCTTTTCAGGATGCGCACATTTTGATTTGACTGCTTCAAGTGCAGCTTGTTTGCGCGAAGAAAGGATTAAAGTCGCGCCCTTTTCGGCGAGTTGGTAAGTGAGTGCTTCGCCGATACCAGAAGACGCACCGGTTATCCAGACGGTTTTATTTTGCCAATTCATGCTTAATTTTGAATGTTGAATGAATGAATTTTGAATGAGATAAAATGTTGAAAATTGTATTTTGTATCATTCAAAATTATTCTCACTCCATTATCTCATAATCAATATCCAACTTGCGTAAAGCGCGAAACGCCGCATTAGTGGTGCCGGATACTTCGATTTCGATTTCTGTGCCTTCGAGTAGATAGCCTGTGAGTTCGGTAGCGAGCGAGCTGTCCATATTGTCGGCTACTTCGGTGAGCATTTTGCTGATGGCGCGTTTGTCGGGGCGTTTTGCAGTGCAGGATAATAATTTGATTTGCATATCGTGATATTTTAGAACCCCAATATAGCAAATACTTTGTAGATTTCAGCAAACAAAGAAAGGCTGCCCAAAATGGACAGCCTTCCAAAGAAACAGAAATATTATCAGATGTTTGATTGAATGTTTTCAGTTTGTCAGTCCGCAGTCCATAGTTTGGTGTGAAATGCTTCACAACAAACTATGGACTATGGACTGTCACTACGGACTAATTTGAAAGTTTCACAAAACGCTCCGTAGCATACGTATCGTCACCATATCGTAGGTGCAGGATGTATACGCCTGCCGGGAGGTGATTAAGTGGCACGTATAGGTGTTCAGCGTCGATAGCTTGTGTGCCAATCAACTGACCGGACGTGCTGTAAATCGCAATCGAACCACCTTCGCGGATGTTTTGGAAATTGATATTAATGTATTCCGTCGCAGGATTCGGGAAGATACGCATCGCCGGACTTTCGACAAAGTATTCCTCTCCACGCAGGTCAAGCGGTGGATAATTCTGCGGCTCGGCAGTGATATTGACGGTGTAGTCTTCTACTTCACCGTAAGCAAAATCGCTGCAAGGATTCATGAATCGATTCCAACGCATGGATACGCGCATACCCGTGAGACCAAGCGCAGCATCTGCCGGAATCTCAATCGTGCTTGAGAGTGCACCTGCTCCATCGCCGCTAAATACGCGTTCGCCATCATCATTGAAATCGCCGTCTCTGTTGAAATCAATCCATACTCTCCAACCTTCATTATAAGGCGAACCGGTAAATCCGGGCGTCAAGCCAAGCGGTACAATGTCGCCTAAGCCTACCGTAGCTACTTGATTGGTGTAGTCACCGTAGCCGCCATCATCGCCGGAAGTATTGTCGATATTGCCGAATATTACGCGGTCAATGTACTCGTAATCTGTATTGAAACCTGATGACTCGCAGTAATCCGGTGGTGTATCACAAGCATTGTTCGGGTCTTCAGGACAAAGGTCACAGGCATCGGGTAAGCCGTCGCCATCAGCGTCAAGCGTATCGTCATTGCCGGGACATACATCGTCTTCATCGCAGACGGTATCGCCATCTTCATCGGTGCAGTCGTCCGGATTATCACAGAGTCCGTCGCCATTGGCATCTTCGTAAATCTTGAGATTGGCGAAGAATGAATTACCATTGCGTGGCTGTGCATCGTGGTCCGTTACGAAGAAGAAATATTCCGCCTGACCTGTATAGAATTCACCAACAGGGATGATGAAGTGTTCGTATTCACCACTTCCTGAGTAGGTATTAAAATCTTGAATACCCCAATTTTGTGTACCGTATAATTTGAATGTCAAACCTGAACTGATTGATGTATTATTGTCAAATCCAACACCATGAATCTCACCAATTTGGGTACTCTTGAAGTCAAATTCTACTACCGTGAAAGGTGTTATTTCGTAATCCAAAACAATCGCTTTCCATGCATTTTCATTCAATTCGATAGTCGTACCATCAGCAGAAGTCGTGACTGTACCTCTATCTTGATTATTGCCATAAGTACCCACAGGATAATCAATGAAATTGAAAGTTGGACAACCTTCGCAATCATCCGGTATGCCGTTGCCATCCTCATCGACAGTATCATCACCGCCCGGACAAACATCCTCGTCATTAGGAACACCATCTCCGTCGGTATCACAATCATCAGGGATGCCGTTTTGGTCAGCATCAACGGTATCATCACCACCGGGACAGATGTCTTCGCTGTCGGGTACACCGTCGCCGTCGCTGTCTGTATCGTCAAAGAAATCACAAGCATTAGGAATGCCGTCTCCATCATCATCAAGACTGTCATCGCCAAATTCACAAATATCATCTGCATCACAAACACCATCGCCGTCGCCATCGGCAAATGTACCTGCACAGTCGCAGTTAGGTGTGTAGATGTCGCCCGTAGTACAGGCATCGCCATCGTTGCAAGGCGTACCGATAAGTGAGTTGTCTAAGACCGGACAAGCGTCTTCTTCGTCGCAAACGCCGTCTTGATCAGTATCCACGTATGTACCTGTACATTCGCAATTTTCATTATAAAAATCTTGAACTGTACATGCATTACCATCGTCACAAGGTGTGCCGATTAAATTATCATCCAATTCAGGACAAATATCATCCGTATCACAAACACCGTCTTCGTCAGCATCGGCAAATGTACCTGCACACTCACAGTTTTCTGTATAGACATCATCCACTGTACAAGCGTTGCCATCATCACATGCGGTGCCAATTAATGAATCATCAAAATCAGGGCAAACATCTTCCGTATCACAAACACCATCTTGGTCAGAGTCAACGTATGTACCTGCACATTCGCAGTTTTCATTATAAAAATCTTGAACAGTACATGCGTCACCATCGTCGCACGGTGAGCCGATTAAGGTGTCATCAAATTCAGGGCAAATATCTTCTGCATCACAAACACTATCGTCATCACTATCGAGGAATGTACCCACACATTCACAATCAACGTAGGTATCATCCACTGTACAATCGTCACCGTCATCACATGCAGTGCCAATTAATGAATCATCAAAATCAGGACAAACATCCTCTGCATCACAAACACCGTCTTGGTCAGAATCCACGTATGTACCTGCACATTCGCAGTTTTCATTATAAAAATCTTGAACAGTACATGCGTCACCATCGTCGCAAGGTGAGCCGATTAGTTCGTCGTCAAAATTAGGACAGACATCCTCTGCATCGCAGAAACCATCGTTGTCGCTGTCGAGCAATGTACCTTCACACTCACAATTTTCAGTGAAAATGTCATCTACCGTACAGTCATTGCCATCATCACACGAAGTACCTACCAATGAATCATCAAATCCGGGACAAACATCTTCTTCATCGCAAACACCATCTTGGTCAGAATCAATGTATGTACCCGCACATTCACAATTTTCATTATAAAAATCCTGAACCGTGCATGGGTCACCATCATCGCAAAGTGTTCCGATTAAATTATCATCAAACCCTTCACAGACATCTTCCGCATCACATACGCCGTCTTGGTCGCTATCTGTGGGCGTACCTTCGCATTCGCAATTTTCTGTATACACGTCATTCGTTGTACAAGCATTATTATCATCACAAGGAGTTCCAATGAGTGCATTATCGAATTGAGGACAAATATCTTCTTCATCACAAATACCATCTTCATCAGAATCAAGGTAAGTACCTACACATTCACAATTTTCTGTGAAAATATCTTGAACCGTGCATGGATCGCCATCATCACAGAGCGTTCCGATTAATTCGTCATTAAAATCAGGACAAACATCCTCCGCATCACAGAAACCGTCCTCATCGCTATCAACATATGTACCTACACATTCGCAGTTTTCTGTATACACATCATCTATAGTACAATCATCACCATCATCACAAGCCGTACCGATTAATGCATTATCGAACCCGGGACAAACATCTTCTGCATCACAAACACCATCTTGGTCAGTATCCGCTAATTGTCCTTCGCATTCGCAATTTTCGTTTATTACATCGTTTGTTGTGCAAATATCGCCATCATCGCAAGTGGCTCCTACATCGCAAGATGGACAGAGCTCATCAAGGCAAATGGTAAGGTTATTAAAGTTGCCGTTATTAATCGGAATGAGTGCTCCGTTATCTTCTTCGATAATTACTGTAGATGGGTAAATCGCAGGCGTATGCCATATAATTTCAAAACATTCACTGCTGTTATCTACGATGTCAAAACCAAGTCTACCCACAGGTACAGGGGTAGTGGTGATTGGGAATCCGTTGTTTGTTTGTAGTGCAATGTTGTAAGAAACCACCGTATCCATAGAACCCAATAATGAGTGTGGGCTATACAATGCAAATCCATTACTGGCTAAAGGATAGATGCCCGACAAGCCCAATTCCTGAATAATAGTCGGGTTGGCAAGCGAACGGTCGAAAGACATACGGTAATTCTGGTCGGCTATGTTAAAACCTGAACCTGCATTGGTAGCTTGTACCGCAAAATCAATACTAATGGTTTGATTTTGACAATCAACCTCGGCTACGCTAAATGAAAGGTCGTAAGAAGCTGCGGATTCATCGGCATCACAGACGCCGTTATTATTGGTGTCTATCAATGTACCTTCACAAATACAATTTGCAGTATACATGTCATTATCGGTACATACATCGCCATCATCACAAGGCGTACCAATTAAATTATCATCAAAATCGGGGCAAACATCTTCATCGTCCGGTACGCCATCTTGGTCAGTATCCATGCTGCCATTTGAGAAATCGCAGGCGTCAGGTATACCGTCGCCATCGGTATCAAGATTGTCATCGCCAAATTCACAAATATCATCTGCATCACAAACACCGTCTCCATCCGCATCTGCAAATGTACCTGCACAAGCGCAGTTTTGTGTATAAACATCGCCGGTTGTACATGCATCACCATCATCGCAAGTCGTACCTATCAAGGCATCATCAAGACCGGGACAAACATCATCTGCATCACAAACACCATCACTATCCGCATCTGCGAATGTACCTACACAGTTGCAATTGTCATCTATTACGTCATTTACGGTACATGCATTGCTATCATCGCAAGTATCACCGGGATTACCATTGGGACAACCGCTAACGCTACATTCTCCCAAACAAAAAGCACTGCTAACGCGACTTCTGATAAGGTCGCCGGGTTGCTGCCCGAATCCTAAATTGAAATCAATGCCGACATTTCCTACCAAATGACAATAACTCATAATCGTACCCGAAGTTGGTAAGGCTGCATCACAACCTTCACTATATCCCGCAGCAGGACCACAACCGTCAATTGCGGTATTATTACCATTCCAATAGCAGCCGTGTGTATGTGGTGAGCCGAGATTGTGACCAATTTCGTGTGTCACAACTTCAACATCCCATGAGAAAACAGGAATATTATTGTAAGAACCTTGAATACCGCTTGCCGCAGCATTAACAAAGTTATTACAAATCACATCACGATAAGCCAATCCACGCAATCCATTCATGTGGATAACATGTACCAAATCACCGAAAGCTTTGCCATAGTTTTGTGCAACAAGGTCGTCAAGTTCGGTACCATTGCCATAGGGAGAAGGAATATCCCATATTTGCATATAACTGATTTGTACACTAATGCTTTCATTGAGGTACAAAGCAGATGTTTGACTGAATAATCCCGCAATATAATTTGAAACAAGCGTTGCATCTGAATTGGCAGCTAAAAAGACCGAATGGTCAATTTCCATGTGTATATTCACACAATTTGCCACCGAATTGCTCAATGGTGTAGCATCAATAGGCGGCATATCCGATTCATTCATGCCGGGGGGCAGTAGTTCCTGACACTCATAGCCTGAATCACTTTTCAAATCAGCATTATTGTATAAAATATGCGTATCGCTATTTTTTACTTTGCCCAATGTGTATTTCGCTCCACCGAACTGTATGTTTCCGATAAGTTCGTCTTGAATAAACGAAAAAGCGGCGAAGCTATTTGCATCACCTGTTACAGCACCCCAGTAGTGTGCGCCCATATCTTGCGATATTGCTGCACCCGAAGCCGTTACTGCCTGAAAATCATCGCTAAAGATGTCGGCTTTTACCAATTGAAACGCTACCTGCTGCCCTTCTATGGGCAACGATAAGACCAATTGTTCGGCGTTACTCTCCTTGATGGATTGAAATTGCTGTGCTTGGATTTGAAAGAATTGCTTTTTGGAAAGCACAGTCTCCGGAATGTTGCTTTTTAGAGCGTTTGCTTCGACTGCTGTGAGTGGCGTGTAAGTTGCCACATCTTGTGCAGTAGCGAATTGTTGACTTATTTTCTGTTGGATGATTTTTTGTCCGTTTGAGGTTAAACAGCAACAGACAAGTAGTGCTGCTAAAAAAGATTTAGCTAAGTAGTGCTTCAAATGCATGATATTAAATGTGTTTGATAATGAGCAATTATGTTCTATTATTTTTCGGATGTGATTTATTAGTGAATGAATATTCACACAGTGGTTGGTTGCGTTGGTTTTTGTGGTTCACATAGGAGAGTTTGCTCGGCAAACGTACTTAGAAAGGAAGTTTTTACATGTCAATAAAGCACACGTTTAATGACATGGTAAAATGGTGATTATGAATTAAAAATGATTTTTATGTGTAGTGTGTTGAGGCTTTTGGAGGTGATTTAAGCACTAAACTATTTTTAATTTATTATTTTTTGAGTGTTTAATTTATTTTAAATTAAAAATATTTATCATGTTTTTAAATGAAATTATATTTAAATTTATTTTTAAATAAATTAAAGTAATTTACTATGTCACTTTTTGAATGGTGTGAAATGTGATAGGGGAAATGGAGAGGATTTTTGAAATAGGTAAGTTCAGAATATTAAAATGCGGCGACATCTGCCTGTATTTTATTCATCAAAAAACAGGAATGGTAGTTTTTGTTTTCTTTCAATAGCTGGGCAATGTCTTTACAGGAATCAATGTAGAGTTGAACGTTGGGTCTGCGTTTCTTTATTTCATTATTTTTAAGCGACTTCGAGACTGACCGAACAATTGGCATAGTCACAGCATCATATAAACTATGTCCTCTGAAAAAGAGATATGTATTTTGTGGAGTAATTCCGAAGGTTTTGATACGTTGTTCGGTAGCTTGAAATTCTGCAGATGTGTAGCTTGTAAGCAATGTATCCAGTCGATTTTTTATTCTATCCTTCAAATCTTCCAACTCTGCTTTGCCATTATTTTTCACGTCAAAATCACCTTTTAAAACCGCTGTTTCTGCGAATTTTTGACCTGTTAAAAATCGGTTTACACCACTATTAGCGTTTGATTCAGAAATAATGAAAACGACAAATAAAGGATAAATGATTTCAGAGTAATCAGACAAGAATTTTTCAATATCAAATAATTGATTATCAGTAGAATGTGTGGCTTCTAAGCACAAGTTCATCAAGGAAGGCGCGTATGATTTGTAGTTTTCGATTGAATGTGTGTAGGTTTGGAAAACGTGGTCTTGAATGCTTGGGTTATTCGTTTTCGTCAATAAATCGTAATCGCTGTCGATGCAGAGGGCGAGGCGGTTGTCGGTGTAGGGTAGGTATCGCAGGACAGTATCTTTGCCTCTTCGATCGTTGGTTGTGCCGTCCGGTCGAAAGTCCCTTGTATAAGGAATAAACTTAGGATTTCGTGTGAAACTATTTTTCAGGAAAACATCCTGCCAGAAAGATTCATCTTCCTCATCTTCTACTATACAAACCAAATCAAAGTCGGTTCCAGGCTGTTGTGTGGCGTATTTATAAAAATTGGCTCTAACGTTGAAGTCAACCATAAGAATGTTTTTTAGTCTCAATATCAACCACCTTATCGCCCCAACCTTCCCCGAAAATAGCCGGCGAATGAGTCGCTATGATGAGTTGACAATTTGGATTTATGGTTTGTATCGTTTCTATCAGTTTGAATTGCCAATTTAGATGCAATGAAATTTCGGGTTCATCCAGTAATAAAATATGGGGCTTACGTTCCTGCAAAAACACTTGAAACAAAATGATAAGCAATTGCTTTTCGCCGGATGATAATTGATTGATTTTTAGTGCATTAATTCCATTTTGAAAAATAATATTTTTATCCTCTGTAAACTGAATGTGCTTATTGGTTTTTTGGAAAAAACTATCAATAATGCTAAAGAAATGATTTATACTGAGCTCCTCTTGTTCAGCTTCTTGTCTTTTATTTGCTTTATATAATTCAATCGTTTTCGATTGCACTTTAGAATATAACTTGACAAAATTGAAATCTAAGGAATTACCATCAATTAATTCTTTTAATTCTACATCAAGTTGTGTATTATACTTACTGATTTTTCTCCTATCTTTTATGGGTATATCAAAAGTACTAATTTGAGTAAAGTTAGGAATTAGATATTGAGATTGATTGCCTTTAAAATGATGTGGATAGTCAAGTTCAAAATTATTAAAGCGAATTTGAGCCTCACGAAATGTATCTTTTTGGCGATTAATTTTACCTTGTATCAACTCTCCCAAAATATTCAAGATAGTCGTCTTACCGCTCCCATTAATGCCTCCAAGTATATTTACTTTTGGGTCAGGTTCCCAGTCAACATTATACTTCCCCCACATCCCTTCAATATGAATCGAGGCGATATGATGAGGTGTCACGACTGTTTTTTCCTTGACCATTCAATAAAATTACAAAAAATCGGATAAAATCTCATTTTTTATCATTGAGCAATCAAAAATAAATCTTTTATGCTTAATTCTTTGGCTTTTTCAATTAACTCAATCACGTAAGGATGCTTTTTATCCTCTTTATTTCCTGCAATCAGCAATATTATATCTTCTGCTTTAAATTCTTTTCTATAATCTTCTATCTGACTTCGAGCCTGCCTACTTTTAGCTTTTTGCCTTAATTCTCTTGCTAATTTCAACTCAATCAACACACGATTCTCTCCTTCGCCTATAATCACATCAATTTGAATTCCTTTTGTGGGCTTCTCTACCTTTGTGAAGTAATTTTTCAGAAATATTACCAAATCGTTGTTCAAGGTAACTTCTTTCATTTTTTGTCTTGTAGCATTATATTCATAACTTCTTAGTGAATTCATTACTTTTTTTAAATCAACGACATGGTTTTCCCATTTTCCTTCAAGATCTTTCTTTTTATCGAATCTTCTTATTGAGAATCTATCATCCTCATCACTAATAAGTAGGATATTTTCTCCAATTTTAAGTCGAGTTTCAGGTGTATATATACCTAAATCTAACATTTCTGTGAAAAGGATGTCCTTCTCATTTGAGTGCCAATTTTTTATTGCTCTTTTGATTAATTTTTCGTTTGATTTAATGGGATTACCGCTTAAATCAGCATCTTTATTTTTGACTTTAGCACGAACTCCCCAAAGCCAGTGCCTATCAATTATCAAGTTTTTGTAATCTAATGGTAGTTGATTAGTATCAATTCCCAACTCAACTAATAATTTCTCAGAAACACTACCTCTTTTCAGAACCTCCTTTAAAATCTTTTTTTCACTCACTTTCTTTTTTCCTGACATTTTTTTCGTGTTTTATGTTTGAGTAAAATGTTTAATTCCGCCACAAGCGCACCAAAAGCGTCTCAATCAACAAAAACGCCAAAGCCATTATCAAAAACCATTTCCACAAAATCACGCCGCGACTACGCTCACCGATAAGTTCCGTAAAATTCGTCTGCTTGCTTGAAAGTATTACGCTTGCCTGTTCGCCTGCGAGGGCTTCGAGTTCGGGTTCGGAGCGATATTCGAGTTCGGATTCTTTGCGGTCATAATTGAAGGCATAAACCGAAAGTGGCTTTTCTTTTTCTAAAAACAACTCATAAAAATCCGCTTCTTTGATTTGATTATTAATACCCAAAATGACTTTCGGACCGATATTTTTTTGTTCCGGAATAAATTCCTCTGCGCTGCCTTTTAGCTTGTAAACCAATTCATTACCTGTAATTCGATTATCTGTTTCCAGCAAATTATCATCACCAATCGTATAGGCAATCTGCCAATCCTGACCCGATGCCAATGCCATTTTGTAGAGCATCGGCACGAAGATTTCACCGCTACGCGCCAAGTCGCTATGCTTCACATCCAATGGCGCAGAACACAAGAAGAGCGCACCTTTTTCGGCGCGATATTTCCCTAAAAACGTACTGCCGTCGCGGTAACGCATAATCACTTCCTCACGGCTACCGCCGTAGCGCGTAAGGCTGAAATTGCCGCGTGTATCGGGCAATTTGATGTTGCGGCGCGTATTTTCAAAGACATCTTTAAAGGTAAATTCCTCACGATTGATGCGGGAAACAGTGCGGTCTTGTTTTTGGAAAGATTCAAGTTCGTTGGCACGGAAAGCACGGAGCAAATTACGGTAATCGTCGCGCTTGGCATCCGCATTGGGGAAGACAAGGACGTGACCACCATTTTTCGCATATTGATGCAGTTCTGAGCTCAAGCCCGATGAAACATTCCGCAATTCATTCACCACAATCAACTGATAGTCTTTGAGTTTTGAATAATCAATTTTTCCTGCAGTGACATTATCCGTTTTAAAATAATTATTTTTTCGGAAAACAGCATCTAAATATTTATTCGTCCGACTGCGGTTGATGACCAAGATATTGACCTGTTCCGCCACGTTAAATGTGAAGTAATATTTATCGTCAAATTGAACGGGAAAATCCGTGATTTCCAGTGTTGCCTCATGCCAACCCGTCCGCAGAATCGTTACATTTACTGTATCATAAGCCGATTCGCGTGCCTTGATATCCATACCGCCAAGGGGCTTCACCTGATTGTCGAGATTAAGAGTGAGGCGTACATCTTCCACCGCTTCGTCACTCAAATTACTCACCTTCACGATGAGCGAATTGGTCTGATTCAACATTTGCACCGGAGCTTCAAACCAACAAGAATCAATCGCAATATTGCGTCTTTGGACGGATTGTAACGGCACGAGATTGACCTCTACCGTCGTATCTGCTAACATTTTTTCGTCAATATCCGTAATATTTTTTTGGAAATCAGAAATAATATAGAGCGTTTTGTTGTCTGCTTTACCTGTGTTGAGGGCTTGTTTTTGGCGGGTCATCGTCTTGGAAATTTCTTTGACGGCGGGCGTAATTTCGATTTCATCAATGTAGGACATCGCATCGTCTTTCCCCACCAATCGCTGATGACGCCCCTCAAAATCATTCGTAATGATTTGAAATTCATCCTCTACGGAATACGCCGCTACGATTTCCCGCGCCCGTTGCTTCGCCTTCTCCAATAACGGCACATCCTGACTCAAGGAACTCATACTAAATGAATTATCTACAAACAAACTCACCGCTTTTTTCCCCTTTTTCACCTCCACATCTTTATTCGGAATAAAGGGTTGCGCGAATGCCAAGACCAATCCTACGATAGCCCCGATACGACTCAAGAGTATCAACAGGTGCTTGAGCCGATTGCGCGAACTCGTCTCCTCTTTCACTTCTTTCAGGAATTTTACATTGGTAAAATAGACCTTCTTGAAGCGACGAAAGTAAAACAGGTGAATAATTATCGGAATGGCTATCGCCAATAATGCCCACAAAAATGACGGATATAAAAAACTCATGCTATTTTTTTGACGGTGGACGGTGGACGGCAGACGGCAGGCGGCGAATTTGTATCACCATCTATCGTCTATCGTTCAGCTTCAACCGTTTTCGACCTGCAAAATTAACTTTTTTTAGGACTTAGCAGATAGGGTTTGGGGAATGTTTTAAGGTGTTAAAGTTTTTAACAAAATGCTCTTTAAATCGGAAAACTCGTTATTGACGCCCCGTGACTCACTACGAATCATTTGCCAAACTCCCAAAAGATGCTTAACTTCACAAAAAGTACAATATGAAAAGGCGCACTTTCATACACCATTCCGGCAAGTTGCTCATTGGCTTTGGGCTATTGGACGCTCTCGCTTGCCAATCCACCAACCCGAAACCTACCGACCTGACTATGCTTGATTTATCTTCGGGAACTTCCGGCAATACAATATACAAATTAGAAGAAATGACGATTGCCCAACTCCAAAAAGGCTTTCAAAACGGCAATTTTACGGTTAGTGAAATTGTACAAATGTATCTCAACAGAATTGAAGACATCGACCAAAACGGTCCTGCGCTCAATTCCATTATTCAGGTCAATCCTGATGCTTTGGAGATTGCGAAGGAGTTGGAAAAAGAACTAAAAGACGGTAAATCGCGTGGTGCATTGCATGGCGTTCCCGTCATTCTGAAAGATAATATTGATACCAAAGACCGCATGAATACCACTGCGGGTTCACGCGCATTGTCGGGGTCTAAACCTTTGCAAGACAGCCAAGTAGCAGCAAAATTGCGCGAAGCGGGAGCCATTATTCTCGCCAAAGCCAATCTTAGTGAATGGGCAAATTTTCGTGCGAATATCTCATCAAGCGGTTGGAGTGGGGTAGGGGGGCAGACCAAAAATCCATACAAGCTTGACCGCAATCCCTGCGGATCGAGTGCAGGGTCAGGCGTAGCGGTTTCTGCCAATTTGTGTATGCTCGCTATCGGAACTGAAACTAACGGCTCTATCGTCTGCCCGTCAAATAATAATGGTATCGTAGGTATCAAACCAACAGTGGGTTTGGTCGGGAGGTCGGGTATTATTCCGATTTCGGTGACACAAGATACGGCTGGTCCGATGGCGCGTACTGTGCGTGATGCTGCCTTGTGTTTGGGCGCACTTACAGGTATAGACGAGCGTGACCCTGCTACGGATAAAAGTGCAGGAAACTCCCTGACCGATTACACGCAATTTTTGAAAAAAGACGGTTTGAAGGGCAAGAAAATCGGCTTGTGGACGGGGTGTATGGGCTTTCATTTTAAGGTGGATGAAATGGTGAGAAATGCTGTGAAAATAATGGAATTACAAGGCGCGGAAGTGATTGAAATTGACAAAATTACAACAGAAAATGTCGGGAAGGAATCTTTCGACGTTTTACTATATGAATTTAAAGATGGTTTGAATAAATATTTTGATTCATTGGGAACAAATGCGCCTGTAAAATCGTTGGAGGAATTAATTGAATTTAACAAAAAAGATGACGTCGAATTAAAATATTTTGACCAAGACCTCTTAGAAAAATCACAAGCACTCGGCGACCTTAATTCGCCCGAATACAAAACATCGCTCAAAAAAATGCTCGCTGCCTATCGTGAAAATGGCATTGACAAAGTAATGAATGATAATGGTTTGGATGCGATTGTTGCCCCTACAGGCGCACCCGCGTGGAAGACAGATTTAGTGGTTGGCGACAATTATATTGGAAGTAGCTCAACACCTGCGGCGCGTTCCGGTTATCCGAATATCAGTGTGCCAATGGGTTTTATTGGTGGACTTCCTGTGAATATTTCGATATTTGGCAGAGCGTGGAGTGAAGGAGATTTATTGGAAATTGCGTATGCGTATGAGCAAGCGACGAAACACCGCCAAGCACCAAAATTTTTAAAGTAACACAGGCTTCCAGCCTGCACCGCGTTAGTTTTGAATTTTTATCAACAAAAACAATAT
>JAHDEO010000270.1 GCA_020628725.1 Saprospiraceae bacterium | reverse complement strand
TTAACATCAAGTATTTTATAAATCAATGGAATGGCTTTAATTTTGCGGACTTTAGCAATGAAAAACAATTCAACAATTCACGAATCAAAAAATTAATTTGAGTTGGATTACAGATTACGAGTTATCAAAAGACAGATTTGATACGCACCTAATTTTTCGCATGTTTTTAGTCAACTCGTAACCCGTAACTTGCTAACTCGCAACTTGTAGTAAATTAATGAAAAAATTAGTTCTATTCTCCTTTTTAATCTTAGCGACATTATCTCTTCAAGCTCAAAAAGCCTTCCCCCCAACCAATTTTGAAGATACTACACCACCACCTGCACCGGATTATTCCAACCCCGACCACTGGGCAGCACTTCCTGAAAAAGAAGATATGGCAGATGTCAATCCGGGGAATTTGAAACATGGACAAGATGATGCTGAGGTGGATGTTTTTTTCGTGCATCCAACAATTTATGCAGGCTACCGAAAGGGAGAAGACCAATGGAACGCTGATGTCAACGATGCTGAACTCAACGAAGAAGTTGACAACTCAACCATTAAAAATCAGGCAACTGCCTTCAATTTGGCAGGTAGGGTGTATGCCCCGCGTTATCGGCAGGCACACATTCATGCCTATTATACGAAGAATCAGGAAGCGGGGAAAAAAGCATTGGCTTTTGCATATCAAGATGTGAAAGCGGCGTTTGAATACTATATGGAACATTATAATGATGGGCGTCCGTTTATCTTGGCATCGCATAGTCAAGGGACGACGCATACGGGGCGTTTGATGTTGGAAATGGTGGATGGAAAGCCGATTCAGGAACAATTGGTAGCGGCATATATTGTGGGCATTCCGATTCCGAAAGATAGTTTGAAATACATTCCGCAATGCGAAACCCCTGTACAAACAGGTTGCTACTGTTCATGGCGGACTTGGCAGAAAGGATATTATCCTGATAATTATGACCCGGAAATTGAGAAAAATATCGCTGTAACTAATCCACTCACATGGCGCATTGACGATGAATACGCACCAAAGGAATTGAACAAAGGAGCTGTGCTTCGCAATTATAAAAAAATCAAGAAAAAACTCGTAGATGCACAGGTGCAACAAGGTATTTTATGGGCAACCCGTCCGAAAATATTTGGCGCACGATTTTTTGGAAAAAATTATCATATCGGCGACATCAATTTGTATTACATCAATGTACGGGAGAATGCGGTGGAACGTGTGAAGGCTTACTTAAACGGTAGACGGACGCTGCGCTGACGACGGACGGACGCTTCGCTTGACGGAAAGATAATTTACAAGAAAAAGCCAACGCACGCCCCCAACTCTTGAAGGGGAGTCCACGCAGAAATTCTACTTGAGTGAAGCGGGAGTGGCGGTTCTCCTTTAGGAGTCAGAGGTGCGGGATGGCAACAAAAAAGCCAACGCATGAAATCACGCGTTGGCTCTTATATTTTCAGTCAAATTGGAATTTGTTTTTTGGAATTTGGGATTTTTGTCAAATTACTTTGCAGAAACTGCTTTCTTAGCAGCGGTAGTTGCTTTTTTAGCGGTAGCTTTAGCTCTTGTAGTTGCTTTTTTAGCAGTAGTTTTAGTGTCTTTTTCCAAGTCTGCCAAGCGGTCAGTCAAGTTTTTGAAATCAGCCGCAGTAGGGATGTTGAGTTTGTCAAGTACGCCTGATACCATTTCAGTGAAACGCTTTTGGTACTCGTCTCTTTTAGCTTCTGTGTTTTCTACGAAGTCAGTAACGATTTTTTTGCCTTCATCTTCAGACAAAGAACCTTTCTTTACTAATTCGTCGATGTTTTTCTGAATAGTTTCTGTTGCAGTAGCTACTACGCCTACGCCTGTGTAAAGGACTTTTTTCAATAAATCTGCCATGATATTTCTTTTTAAATTGATAAAATTAAATTATTTGAACAGGTAATCAATTGAAAATTAAAACCCGTCGTTTTCAAAATCATTTACCTATCATCAACTATCATGCAAATTTAATTTTTTGATGTGCCAGAAAAGTGCATTTTCAATGGGTTGAAAAGGTGTTTTTGCTGCAGATTAAATATTTTATTTGGCAAAGGGGGAAATGGCAAAAAATAATTTTATATTTTCAATAATTTCACAACTTTCAATTATTTTTGAAACTTCAGAAAGAAAATTAAAAAAATATCAAAATCGGACAAATTGGCAGGTTTGTGTCAGGTCGCTTTGGCAGATTTTTGTGATTTTTTGTCAGAAAGTGCTATTAATTGCCAATTTCAAACACTTTAGGTTGGTACATCACTTTGCCAAAGTTTTTTGCAATTAGTTCTTTTTCGATTAATTCACCTCCTCGAAACTTGGCAATTTTCTTTCTCCAAATCTCATTCGTTCTAAAATATTCATTTTCTTGTTGAATGAATTTATGATTTTTCTCGAAAACATGATAAGCGAAATCCAGTTCTTCTGAAACCCTGATTTCTCCTTCCAATAACTTTTCTGTGAGCCACAAATTAATCTGGAATGTCCATTGAGTATTATTTGTCAATTGAAAATCATGATAGTTATAAAATATCGCTGCGCCGCTTGCCCAAGGCAATACTCGCCCGTCATCAGGAAATGGGTCAATGCTATGATGATGTCGCTCCGTGATTTCAAGTGGAGCGTGTAATGCCAACCAATGCAGTAAGTTGGTACTTTGACAAATACCGCCTCCAATTCCTGCTCTTGGCTTTCCGAAAGATAGCTCCATTCCCAATTTGTAGCCTTTGCGTTTGGTAGGTAATCCTACGGTTTTGCAGAAAGAAAATGTCTCGCCGGGTTTTATCAAAACGCCATTGATTTTTTCGATGACAATTTTGAGGTTGTCTACTTTATTATATTGTAGCTGCATGTCTGTAGCACCCAATTTTTTCAATAATTTAGATTGATGCTTCTTGACACGAAACGGTAGTTTGTCTTTGGCGGTCGTTTTTGTGTATTGTTTATTGTCAAATATCCATGTCAATCTTCTACGAATTCTTTTCTCCCAAATTGAGATGAAATAGAATATTGGATGACGCTGGGATAATAGTTTCTTTCGTTGCATTTCTTTTAATTAAACTCTTAAGTTGAGGATAACCACCATTGTCTATAAAAAGCCACAAAAATGCGTTAACCTATGGATTCTCAACCATCGACTGCTTCACTCCTTCTTATTAACAAAAGCATGTAACCAAATCGACCGTGCCAACCTAAAAATAGAAGGCGACACCAACATCACCAACAAAAACATCAGCACAAAAGAGGTCATCATACTAAAATCGAATACAAACATAAATAATAAGGTACTCCCCAAAGCTGCTGCCGAACTCAAGGCATACGCCACATACATCGCCCCCCAATAAAAGCCGATTTCCAGTTCATAGCGTTGACCGCAATTCGGGCAATTATTTTCCATCTCAAATAAGTCTGTGAATTTATTGACAGGTTTGAATAAATTCCCTTCCCGACATGCCGGACATTTCAAACCCCAAATGGCACCGCCACGACTACGTTTCTTTTTACTCATATTTTTGACCATTAACAAGGTTGTAAATTTATGAAAAAACATCATTCATATTCTCCAAAGTCCATTTTCCCTTCAAAATAATGAAAATGATTTTGTGAAGCGGACGAGAATTTTTGAATAAAGAAGGGTGTATAATGTGCTTTCTTTTGGGGTTTAAACGACTTGTTTGTTATTGCCCAATCATATGCCCCTTGGTCCAATGGGTAAAGCGTTAATATACCTGTGAGTTTGTGTTTCTCAATCCAATCTTCTGCATTTTCTTTGGTGGAGAAAACACCACTTGTAAATCTTCCTCCCGCGCCGTGAAAGACCCATACATTTTTATCGCTCATTATTTTCGTATTCCCTAACTCAAGTTGTGATTTATCTACTTTATCGTTAAAACAAATTATTTCTCTTTTCTACAACGGCATTATCTATCAAAAATAAAAAAACCGATAATCGGACTTGCCGATTATCGGTTTTGTATTTTACATCAATTAGCTAATTAAGCACGTTCTTTAGCTAAAACAGTTTGTCTTTGTCTGATACCAACGATAGCTACCACACACATAGCAAGTGCTAGTATAATCAATCCCCATTCACCAACAGTCGGTACAGAATCACAGTAAACACATCCGCCACCACTAATAATACCTGTGGTCATACCAAGTCCGTCATTCGCAGAAGCACTGGTGAAATCTGTAGAGTAAGTCTCGCCACTCGCCAAGTATATAACAATTGTGTAGGTACCGTCACCATTATCTGTAGCCATTGGCATGGTGACAACATTACCCATCATGTCGTAGAATGTTCCGGTAGTATTCGGACCAACTGCCCAATCTGTTATACCCGCCTGAGCAGGTGTAGTCGTGATTGTGATTTCTTCGTAGAAAAGGTCAGATTCACCGTCACCATTAGTATCTACGTTTTCATCTCCAAAGCATGAACATGGGTCAATCAATTCAGCATCAGCCGTACCCGGCTCAGAACATGGCTCAGGAGCAACACCCATCATCGTAGCTGTACAGGTCGCATCCTCCGTGTCTGTGTAAGTTACAGTAACGTTACCTCCGCTAATTGGAAATGGTCCGTAAGAAACCGTAGTACCGTATGCAACACCTGCATTACCCTGGTCGTCAGAGAAAGTCTGTGACGCGGCAGGGTCAGGATTGTCACCATTCACAAGGATGTCAAAAGTATAGGTATCATCTGCCATAGTCACCGTACCATTATCGTCACAAACAATATTTGTTGCCATTTCAGGCGTAATAGTACACATCAATGGTGAGCAAGTTGGCGGTGCAGTTGCCGTAGCAGAACCGATACAAGCCACATCACCGTCATCTGTCAAGTTTACAGTAACATCACCACCGCTAATCGGGAATGGTCCGTAAGTAATAGGCGTATCATATGCCAAACCTACATTACCCTGGTCATCAGAGAAAGTTGTTCCTTGTGTAGCCGTAGCCGTCAAATCGAACGTGTAAGTGTCATCATCCGGCATGGTAGGCGTATTATTGTCATTACACTGAACATTGCTAATTGTCACATTGTCAATAGCACATGGGTCACTGGTACAATCCAACTCGCCATTGGCAGTTGGTTCGCCAAAATTCAAGTTGAAATCAAGGAAGTTTCCTACATCAAGCCCTTGGTCATCACTAACGAAAAATGTCCATACACCACAATTGTCATCACAATTCAAGCTGGCGATAGTTCCTGAGTTCGGGTTGTATGTACCGGTGTACATACCGCCTAAGCCCCATGGGTCGGCGTTGTTAAATACGCCGGAGAATCCCGGATCGGGTGATGGTGTGCCATCTGCAAAAGTAACATCCCATGTCGTACCATCGGTAGCTCCAAAGAATCCTACAGGTCCTATGAGTGTAATGGTATTTCCACATGGACTTGTAACTGTCAAGCTCAAGTCGCCAATATATTCATGGTCAAATGTAATGGCAATAGATTCGAGTACCATAGACCCACAGTCGTCAGTAGAGTCGCCGTCGCCGTCACCATTATCTGCTACACCGATTGGAAATTCGGCAGAGCCATTATCAGGTAGGAAAAGCGGACAGTTGGTACAGCAAGTATTTTGTGCAAGAGCAAACTGACCCGCTGCTATAAATAGAAATAAAAATAATATCTTTTTCATGATTTAGGTTTCTGAATGATTTATTGATTTAATTTTTTGCGAAGTACTACAACCTTTTTTTCAACAGCATTGATATTATGTTGAATTTTTTGTTGCTCACTTGCATAAGCAGGGTCATTGAGCAGTTTCTTGTAAGTCGTTAATTTTCGCTCTAAGTTTTTCAATTCTTGTTGAGGTGTTTGTTTAGCAGCCGCACGCATGACTGCACGCTCCGAAGCGATTTCGCTTTTTGTTTTTTGTGCAACTGCTTGAAATGAACAAGCCATCACAAAAAAAGATAGTAGGAATAAAATCTTTTTCATATTGATTTTTTTAGTAAAATGAAAATTTACAATTTGTTGATACATCAATTATGTATCAAGTTCGGCGTGAATGATAACCCCCAAAAAGAAGTATGTTTTTGGTTGTCACTTACATTAAATAAGCAAACGTGGCATGAAGGTAAAAACATTTTTCCTCATACAAACAATTCTATGACATTTTTTTTGTTAAAAAAAAATATAAAACCCTGTTATGTGTGCGATTGTATTTCGCAAAATGAAATATTTAATAAAATACGATAAGTAAAGAGTGGCATTTTGCCTTAACTTACGTCATAAATTGACTTTAATCGGCTAAAAGCGTAACTTTGCAGCCGTTTTTGTGTTCTCCATTAATATACTAAAAAAAGAACACGTAAATCAGTTAATTAAAAAATATAATGACACAAGCTGTAGATTTTCTCAAATACAAAGTAAAAGACATCTCACTCGCTGAGTGGGGACGTAAAGAAATCGAACTCGCAGAGGCGGAAATGCCCGGACTCATGTCTATTCGTGAAGAGTATGGTGATTCTAAACCACTTGCGGGTGCGCGTATTGCAGGTTGTCTGCACATGACCATCCAAACGGCAGTACTCATCGAAACACTCGTTCACTTGGGTGCTGAGGTGACTTGGTCATCTTGTAATATCTTCTCTACGCAAGACCACGCAGCAGCGGCTATCGCAGCAGCAGGAATTTCTGTTTATGCTTGGAAAGGCATGAACGAAGAAGAATTTGATTGGGCGATTGAGCAAACGCTCTTCTTCGGTGAAGACCGCAAGCCACTCAACATGATTCTCGATGATGGTGGTGACCTTACTAATATGGTACTCGACCGCTATCCTGAACTCGTAAAAGACATCAAAGGCTTGAGCGAGGAAACAACTACAGGTGTACACCGCTTGTACGAGCGTATGCGCAACGGTACATTGCCGCTTCCTGCTATCAATGTGAACGACTCTGTTACTAAGTCAAAGTTTGACAACAAATACGGTTGTAAAGAATCTTGCGTAGATGCGATTCGTCGTGCTACTGATGTGATGATTGCCGGTAAAGTGGCAGTTGTAGCAGGTTATGGTGATGTAGGAAAAGGTTCGGCAGCTTCTTTGCGTGGCGCGGGTGCGCGAGTAATCGTGACAGAAGTTGATCCGATTTGTGCATTGCAAGCAGCTATGGACGGCTTCGCAGTGAAGAAAATGGAAAATGCATTGACCGAAGCCAATATCGTGGTAACAGCTACGGGTTGTAAAGACATCATTACAGGTGAGCATTTCAAACAGATGAAGGACAAAACCATCGTTTGTAATATCGGTCACTTTGACAATGAAATCGACATGGCTTGGTTGAATAACACACACGGTGATTCAAAAGTAGTTATCAAGCCACAAGTGGACAAATATACGGTCGATGGCAAAGATGTATTGATTCTTGCAGAAGGTCGTCTTGTAAACTTGGGTTGTGCTACCGGACACCCATCATTCGTAATGTCGAATTCATTTACCAACCAAACGTTGGCACAACTCGAATTGTGGCAAAATACGGACAAGTACGAAAATAAAGTGTACATGCTTCCTAAGCACTTGGATGAGAAAGTAGCTCGCCTACACCTCGCCAAAATCGGTGTGGAATTGGAAGAATTGTCGAAAGACCAAGCGGATTACTTGGGCGTGAAGGCTGAAGGTCCATTCAAGCCGGAGTACTACAGATATTAAAAGTACAAGTATCAATACAAGCGCAAGTTCAATTTTTGATATTTGGCTTCGCCAAATCATTTTCTATACTTGAACTTGACTCTTGCACTTGAACTTGAAAAGTTTTATCAACGACGGAACACATCCGTTATATGGAAGAGCCTGCTCGAAAGAGTGGGCTTTTTTTGTGATAGGTGAATTAAAAATCGACAACTCATCAATTAAGCAATATTCCCCCTCAAAAAAACAATAATGAGAAAGCCCTGAAAAATTAGCCTGTATATTTCAGGATTTTCTAATTTTGAATTGCCTTTTAATTTACATTTGAAATGTGGACAATACTTTCGCGGGTGCGTATGTCGGGATGCCTACAATTTAGAAAACGAGGCAGGTGATTTTTGGAAAAGCATGATTACGCAGAAAACGACGCTGTTTTAAATTGCTTCGGACTAACTATAGCATTTCGTGCTTTTAATTCCAATGCGTCTATTCTCGTTTCCAATCGAAGAATCTTACCTTTCTTTACATCTGTTTTCAATTCTTTAATAAGCGTATCAATTTCATGGGTAATTTTTAAGCTGACTCTGTTGTCGATTTCTTCAATTAGCTTCACCAAATTATTCAACTTATTCTGAGAATTATATTCTTTTTTCGTTTGCCTTATCAAATGCCGAAGTAAATTGAGTTCATTCCAGTTTTGTGATAAAGACGATGTTCTGACTTCACACAAATCTATGAGCCTCTCATGGATTAAAACTCGATTATGCCATAGTTTAATGTTTTCATCTGTGATTTTCAAGATTTTATCATCAACGCTTCCTACATCAAAAAGCTTCTGCCGGGTTTTGGCGATTTTCTTCTTTAATTTCTTGATGTATTTTTTGTTGCGTTCTATACGCCAGTTGAGTTTAAAGGTATTGAGGAAAATTAGCCAATAAATGCCAAGGCTATTTTTTTGCCAATACCAATAAAGAAGATAGAATGTTGGGAGTAGTACAACGAGGTATATTAGGGCAAGTACAACTACTTGCTCATTAGTGATATTGTCAACTCGTAAAGCACCTAACAACGATAATATGACGGCTAGTAGAGAAAGATTTTTCATGGTCTTGATTTTAGTTATTTAACACGATTTGAGGAAAACTTAAAGGAAAGGAAGTGATAGGTAAAAATTCCAAAAGCAAAAAGCTGTCCCTTCAAAGTTAATATCCCACACCACGAATATATAATGTTTTTTTATTTTTCAAAAAACAAAACGATAAAAAATACAATATAAAAGCGGGAAGAGGTAGTTCAATAAAAATCACTAAATTCACTTCATAAAACAACATACCATGAAAAAAGTAATTTCATTTATCGTTTGCTGCTGCTTCGTATCACTTCTTTGGGGGCAAGATTACCCATTAACTCCACCGGCAAAATGCGATGCCAATAGTTATGGCTATGCTGTCTGCCTTGATACTGCAAAGGTGTCATCCAAGCGGTACGCCTTCAAAATAATTTACCCAAAATGGGGGGAGAAAACAGATACAATTTTTAACACTGCTGACAGTGTTTGGGTGACTACGAAAGAAGCTACTTGTTATTGGAAATTTCGCAATATAGATAGGAACTGCCTTTCATATGATACTCGATTTTGTGTGAGTTTAAGTAGTAAAGATATTTCAGCAGCCCAGCAATTATTACTTTTTGAAGAAAACGAAATCTTCAAAACTATAGAAACACAAGGGCTTCTAAACAATGGAAGGATAGAAATGATAGATACAGATACTTTTGAATTAAAACCAGAGTTTGAAGAAATTGTATTCGATGAATTTGAGTCCTTACGATTCTTTAAAGATGAAAATGATAGAACGGTATATGTATTTCCAAAACAAGGTAAGTGGTTGGGGTGGAGACAATGGATATGTGGTAATCACAGCACATTTACTGTTGATATGATTCAATCAAAACTCAAAAAGCTCGGATATTACAAAGGTGAAGTTGACAATATAATAAATGACGCTGTAAAAGATGCACTCATAAAATTTCAACAAGACTACAATCTGTCTACCGGGAATCTTGATTATGAAACTATCAATACACTTTTTACCCAAAAAGAACTTCAAGAATGGCGTGAGCAGCTTAATTTTTGGGAGTAGCTCAAATAGTTTTTTGACAAACACCCAAATAAACAAAAGTCTCACAATATCAACGTGTTATCAGT
>JAHDEO010000003.1:26214-49085 GCA_020628725.1 Saprospiraceae bacterium | reverse complement strand
ATAAGACAAAATTTATAACCTGTTTTAAAAAGTTAAAATTTTTATAAAAAAATTTATTTTTATCTACAAAAAACAAACAAAACTCAATTTCACATTCATTTTTATCAAAAATAAACCACTAAAAATCATTTTCAATTAATTTTTATTGAATATTTTTCATAAATAAATAATTGTAAATTAAAATTACTTTTACAAGCAAATAAAAAAAGCGCAAGGTCAATAGGACCTTGCGCTTCAATATTTTGACATGGCGATTAATCGCCTGTACTATTTTTATTCTTTCGGTACGCGTGAGCTGTTACCATTGTTTTGCTCCCACGGAATTTTATCTGAACCGTTGATATCACCATCAAGGTTGACATCGGCAGGAACGTATTGGTCAAATTCACCATTAACGCTATCCCACACGCCTTTATCACTGGCATTGATATCGTAACTTGGATTGTCTACCATTTGATTCATATCTCCTGCAAACATCACCCATTTACCATTACCGAGTTGTTTTTGTCCTACACTCGTTGGGTCGCGGTAAGAATCTTGTGCGGAGAAGTCATAAGTCATTTCCGCATTGATGACTTCAACCGGTTGGGCAGTCATAATACCCATGTGATTACGATGTTCGATAACTACGTAGAATGGTCCGCTCTGTTGCACTTGAATCGGGCAGTTCATCGCTGATTGTATTGTACCATCTTTGAGTAGCAAGGCAGCAGCTTGTGCCACTTCGCTGGATTTCTCTGTACTTGTACGCAATGAAACCAATACCCAATCTACTACATCAGCAGAATAGTCCGCATCCGTGAAGTTATCTCCTTCTGTACCTGCATAATTCCAAGGCGGACCTGAATAAGGCTGACCGGCAGGTGTAGGCATAGCAAGCGGACTTGTAGGCGTCTGTCCGGGTAAGAGGCGACGTTCGCTACCCAATAAGGTAGACATATCGTCCATTGCTTCATCGTATGGTCCTTCAAGATAGACTTTCAAGTTGAGTCTGAGACATGGACAACCATTATAAACCCACGTACCAAAGTCATTAGGACAAGCATCTTGTGAATCTTGAATGGAATCACCATCAGCATCAGGACATCCTGCGGCAGAGGCATCTCCTGCAATGATACGACAAAAATCCGAACCATCTAAAATGCCATCTTCGTCGCTGTCCTCATCTTGGTAATCCGGCAAGCCTATACCATCTGTATTAACACAAGGGAAGCCACCGGGACATTCATTGGCATCGCTGACACCATCGCCATCAGAATCAGTATCAAGATAATCCGGTCCTTGTGTACCATCTGTATTGACACAAGGTACGCCACCGGGACATTCATCTGCATCTGCAATACCGTCATTATCTGAATCGGTATCGTTGAAGTCAGGTATACCGTCATTATCAAAGTCCGCACATGGACGACCGCCCGGACATTCGTCGCTATCTAAGATACCATCGTTGTCTGCATCTGTAAGAAGGTCATTTTTCTTAGTAATTCTAAAATAATCTTGATTACCGCTAGGCGTATTAAATTGACAGAGCAAAACTGTGTCTTCTACCGTCAATCTCAATGACCCCAGCATATTGAGTGAAACTTCCATGATAGGGTGATTGAGCGCACCACCGGAAATTTTACCTGACGAACCTGCTGTAATATATACCGCACCTTCTCCTTCAAATACGCCGCTTTCTTGTTTGCAATATGTAGGCTGTCCTGCGCCTTCATCTACGACCATTGCACTCTCATTGAATGAAGCTGAATAACCATAGTGACCATTGATGAATTTAGAACGCTCATACGAATGACTATGACCGGACATCACCAAATCTACGCCCGCATCTTCGAGTATTGGAAGTGCATTTTGACGCATTTCAATGAGTTGTGTTTCAGTATCCGAATCATGCGAACCTTTTGTATAAGGCGGATGATGCCAGAAGGCAATCGTCCAACGCTGAGTATTCTGTGCTAAGTCATTTTCCAACCAAGTGAGCATCGCACCATTGGTGCTTCTACTTGATGCATACGAATCCAATACAACGAAGTGAATATTACCATAATCAAATGAATAATACGCTTCTGTACCCGATGCTAAACCTCCTGCTTCAGCATTCGTCGGGAAAGTGAATATGTCGTAGTAGACATTGGCATAGTACTCGTGATTACCACGTGTTGACCACAGTACAGTGTTTTTGAGGCGGTCTTCGTACATGTTTTGGAATACCGCATTTTGGTATTGTGCATCTGTACCTGAATTGTATGCATTGTCACCAAGCATCAAAATACCATCCAAGTGACCGCCACCTTGCAAGTTGTAGAAGGCATCACGCACTGCACGGGCATTGTCATTTGCCGTACCACAATCACCTAATACCCAGAAACGGTAAGCACCATCTTGTCCTACGGGTGGCGATGTTCGGATGTATGTCGTTGATTGTATTGAAGTAAATTCAGTATCATCATCACCAAGTGTATAATAATACTTTGTATCAGGTGTTAAACCTGTAATTTCAATTTCATGGTCAGTGGTCAAGGCAGTGTTTGAACCGGACAAAGTAACGTTTGCCCCAGCTTCTTTGTAGAATAAACCTGAACTAATCGCTACATCTGTACGCCACTTTACAACTGCGCTTGTAGGCGTCAATTTTTGAATATAAGGACCACGAATCACTTGCGGACAACCGTTGTTGGCATTCGTTCCTTTTACATCTGGACAATCGTCACTTGCATTGGCTATACAGTCACCGTCATTGTCAGGACAACCGTTTGTACAAGCAGGTCCTGCTTCATTAGGGCAACTATCATCTGCATCTTCGATACCATCTCCGTCGATGTCAGGACAACCGCTTGGACTGACACCTGCTTCGAGATAACATTGGTCAATACCGTCTAATACGGTATCACCATCGGAGTCAGTATCAAGGAAGTTTGGTAAGCCATCATTATCTGTATTTGCACATGGTAGGGTGCTACATTCTTCTGCATCTGTGTAGCTATCTCCGTCTGAATTTAGGTCGAGATAGTTGGGCAGCGCATCACCGTCAACATTTTCAAATCCCGGTATATTTTCATCTATTGTAGGAATACCGTCATTATCATCATCTGTATCATAAATGTCGGCAATACCATCATTGTCAGAATCTTGACATGGGAAACCATTTGGACATTCTGTAGTATCTAATACACTATCGCCGTCCAAATCACTATCAGCACCGTAAGCCTCGGTGTCTTTTACTATGGTAAAATAATCGGGTATTCCGCCTGAATTATTGATGAATGTTACGTCCATTCTATCACCGCTTACATCAAGTACGAGTGAACCAAGCTGGACGAAATCCGTCTTCATAATCGGGTGATTGAGAGCCGCATTACTAATCTTACCGGAAGAACCTGCTACTGCATATACCGCGCCTTCTCCTGCAAATACACCGCTGATTGTTTTGGTGTAAACAGAATCTACGTCCTCACGTCCCCAGCCCATATCTGGAGCATGTTGGGCAGGGTCAAAGGTAGAAGAATGACCGTACTGCCCTTTCATCAAATATGAACGCTCATAAGAGTGGCTGTGTCCTGAGAGAACTAAGTCAACTCCGTAGGCTTCGAGTATCGGCACGGCATTTTGACGCATTTCTATCATACGTCCTTCGGTGTCCGAATCATGCGAACCTTTTGAGTACGGTGGGTGGTGCCAAATGGCAATTATCCATTTTTGTGTGGTGGAAGCCAAGTCATTTTCGAGCCATGTGAGCATCGAACCATTAGAACTTCTATCAGAAATGTATGAATCCAAAGAGATGACATGCACATTACCATAATCAAATGAATAATATGCCTCTGAACCGGAAGCCATACCTCCGGCTTCACCGTTGGTAGGAAAATCGTATATGTTATAATACACACCGGCGTTTCTTTCGTGATTACCACGTGCTGACCACATTACGGTGTTTCGGAGTTTGGTCTCATACATGTTTTCAAATAAGCCATATTGAAATTCAGTATCTGTACCATCATTATAGGCATTATCCCCCAACATCAAAATACCATCTGTGTGTGTACTGCCCGTAAAATTATAATAGGCATCGCGTACTGCACGTTGGTTGCTATTTGCCGTACCACAATCGCCGAGTACCCAGAAGCGGTAGTCGCCTTCATCACCTACATTTGGTGAGGTTTTGAAGTAGTGATCGGCATCACCACCAACAGCATAGCCTCCGGGATCACCGATTCCGTAGTAATAAACAGTATTTGGCTGTAAGCCTGTAATTTCGACTGAATGTTCGGTCGTATTACCTGTGGCAGAGACAACGTTGGTCAAATCATTGGGCGAAGTACCGTAGTGTACTGTACTTTGGTTAGATATATCTGTTCTCCAACGAACGATAACGCTTGTTGGTGTAAATTTTTGTAAATAAGGACCACGGAAAATACGTGGACAACCATTTCCGGCAGCCGTACCGAAAACGTCAGGACAAGCATCAGAGGGTGAGCCAATGCAATCATTATCCGGGTCGGGACAACCACCTGTACATGCTACACCCGCATCGTTGACACAAGCATCACTTGAATCTTGAATGCCATCGCCGTCTGCATCAGGGCAGCCATTTGCAGAAGGTACACCCGCAAGATTTGGGCAGTCATCTTCTGAATCTTGAATACCGTCGCCATCGGCATCAGGGCAACCATTGGCTGAAGGTACACCCGCTAAATTGGGACAAGCATCTTCTGAATCTACGATACAATCGTTATCGGCATCAGGACAGCCATTGGTACATGCACTACCTGCATCATTGGGACAGGTATCTTCTGAATCTTGAATACCATCGCCATCGGCATCAGGGCAACCATTCGCAGAAGCATCTCCCGCGATTGTCGGACAATCATCAAGGCTGTTCGCAATACAGTCAGCATCCGCATCAGGGCAACCGTCGGCACAAGCCGAACCGGGGATATTAACACAAAGGTCAAGCGGATCGCCTACACCATCACCGTCCGCATCAGGGCAACCATTCGCAGAAGGAATACCTACTAAGTTGGGACAATCATCGTCAGCATCTTGTACACCATCACCATCAGCATCGGGACAGCCGTTGGCAGAAGGTACACCTGCCAGATTCGGGCAAGCATCTTCTGCATCTACGATACAATCGTTATCGGCATCAGGGCAACCATTGGCACATACGCTACCTGCATCGTTGGGGCAAGCATCTTCTGAATCTATAATTCCATCATTATCGGCATCAGGGCAACCATTGGCAGCAACACTACCCGGTACGCCCGGACATTCGTCTACATTATCCGCTACACAGTCGCTATCACTATCAGGACAGCCACCGGCACAGACCGGACCGACTACATTTACACAAGCATCATCGACATCTTGTACGCCATCACCATCGGCGTCGGGGCAACCATTGGCAGAAGGTACACCAGCAAGTGCAGGACAAGCATCATCGGCATCTTGGATACCATCACCATCAGCATCAGGACAGCCATTGGCAGAAGGTACACCCGCCTCATTTGGACAAGCATCATCGGCATCTACGATACAATCATTATCTGCGTCCGGGCAACCATTGGCACAGATACTACCTGCATCAGCAGGACAAGCGTCTGTAGTATCTTCCACACAGTCACCATCGGCATCAGGACAGCCATCGGTACAAGCGGGTCCTGCGTCATTTACACATAAATCATCAGCGTCTTGGATGCCATCGCCATCAGCATCGGGACAACCATTGGCAGAAACATCACCTGCTACAGCAGGACAAGCATCTACATTATCCGCCACACAGTCACCATCAGCATCAGGACAACCATCGGTACAAGCAACACCTGCATCGTTGGGACATAAATCATCTCCGTCACCGATGCCGTCACCGTCTGCATCAGGGCAGCCGTTTAAAGCCACCGTACCTGATTCAAGTGGACAAGCATCTACATCGTCATTTACCGTATCATTATCCGAATCTAAATCAAGGTAATTTGGAAGGTCTGTATTATCTGTGTTGGTACAAGGTGCTCCTCCGGCACATTCTGTGGCGTCATCTAAGCCGTCACCATCTGAATCCGTATCTAAGTAATTGGGAATATTATCACCATCTACATCGTCATTGGGTGCAGGAAGGTTCTCATCAATCGTGGCGATACCGTCATTATCATCATCGGTATCTTGGTAATCGGGCGTACCATCATTATCTGAATCTTCGCATGGAATCATGGTACATTCAATGTTGTCTTCTACGCCATCACCATCTGTATCTACACCGGCTACATCTTCTAATTGTAAATCGAAGCTAATATCAGAACTCGTTCTATTTCTTTGATGAATTTCAACGGCAATGGTATTTGAACCATTTTGAAAGTAAGCCGTAGGAAGTTGGAATGAAGCAGTTGCATTATTTTGAACAACAGCAGTAGCGGTAGTCAGGTAATCAAATGAACCCGGCAGGTTGTAGGTTTCCACCAGTTGTCCATTGATATATATTGCCGCTGCATCATCATATACCAATCTGATAAACATGGCACTATGAGCAGTGACATCCGCTATAGTAAATGTTTTACGGAAGTAAGTCGTGATATGCTTAAAGTTGGAAGCGTTACCGTAGCTAACTACAGTACTTTCATCACCATCACCATAACCCAACTCGGCATTGCCCCCAGCCCACGAATTATCGTTGAAGCCCGGTTCGCGCCACGCTGTGCCTTGGTTGGAACCATCATCGAGATATTTCCATGAATCTCCAAAGGGTATTAAGACTGCATTATTAGCAGTCGGCGAGTTGAAATTTGGAAGGTCTGGTGTTTTGTTACTGGAAAAAACAAAAAAAGACAGGAATACGAAAACGAATGTTAGGTAGCCTTTTATGTTCATAATTTAGATAGATTTCAGATGTTGACATGCTTTTATATCAACACGATGTTTATTTATACTTTTCTAATTCAATGATTTTCAATGTTGCTTGCGCTTGGAACTCTGTCACAGTGCGAGTACCACGCGTGTGTCGGGGAAGTTGCTTTATAGATTGTAAAGCTTCATTATAGGTTGCATAGGCTTCTTTTGGGCGGTCGGCAGTTTCATAGATTTCTGCTTTTTTGAGCAACCATTTTTCTTTGCGCTTCATTTTTTCGAGAATTTCATCCACATATGTAATTGCTTGGTCGTAATCACCTTGCAATACCTCCAAATCTATCGCATGGGAGCGCAGAACGATGTTAAACCCAATCGCTTCTTCGCCTTTTTGCAACCATTTGATAGCAGGTTCAAAATTCGTGGAATCGGCAGCTAATACCGCTTTTGAAATGTCAAGGTAATATTCCGGTATAGGATTTTTGGCTTGTGCAATCCCTTCTTCAAAGTCCAAAACAGCCAAAGAATCCTGCCCAAGTTGGGTATAAATAGCCGCACGCGACATCAAGCCATTCAAATTTTTGGGCTGATTCGCGAGGTATTGATTGACATATATTAATGCTGAATTGGCGTAGTTATTTTTGGCAAATAACTTGGCAAATTGTAAATCAATAATTTGCATATGAGGCGCCAATTCACGCGCTTTGGTATAGTCCGCAAAGGCTTCGTCAAAATTATCATCTACTTGATAAAATTGCCCTCTTTGAATATACAAATCTGCACTATCCGGATTCGCTTCAATTTCTTTTGTCACACGTATAATACTCTCATGCACAGGACCATGCGCGAGTACCTGCAAACCAAATATTGTACAGAAAAAAGTAAAAGCCCAAAGTACTTTTTTATAAAATTTTATTTTTAGAATCATCATGTATATTACTTCGAAATACTTACCTGCAATATCATAGATATTGCACTCCGATTATTTATCAAAGTGTAGTCTGTATGAGTAGAATGGATAAAACATTAAGGAAGGGCAAAGGTGAAGATACACATACCATACCTACTCAAATTTTACAAGTAAAATTTCACAGTGGTACGCGAGTTAGTTTATAGGACGGCATTTTAATGAGATGGGTACAAATAAAAGAAATTTTTATTATCAAATGTCAGGGAATTTTGTCAATTCAATGACATGTCTCTTGATTTTTAGCAAAAATTATAACTTAACAGACGCTTTAATTGCCTATTCGGTTGGCAGTCATCTCAAATTGTGTAATTTTCATGTTTAATATTAATAATTATTTACTTTGGAACTCTTGATGAAATTCCGTTATTTTCTGTCCAAATGGCTTTATCTGCACCATTGATATCACCATCCATATTATAATCTGCCGGAATATATAAATCAAAAAATCCGTTACTGTCAAACCATATCGTCTTGTCATTTCCGTTGATGTCAAAACTCGGCATATCTTGTTGATTTCCATCGCAACAAAACATGCCCCACACATCGGGTGCAAGTTGTTTTTGTCCGTATGAGGTCTGGTCTTTATAACTGTCTTGTGTAGTGAAGTCGTAAGTCAATACACCATTCAAAATAGGGACTTCACTGGGTGTCATCACCCCAATATGGCTACGATGTTCGACTACAACATACACCGAATCAATATTTTGTGACAATTCTAAAGCACATCTATCCACAAAATTTACGCTTCCATCATTTAATAATAAAGCTGCTGTTCGACTCACTTCGGATGTTGCTTCCAATTCCGTTCGGAAAGAGACCAATATCCAATCTACCATATTATTTGTGTAGTCAGCATCCGCAAAATCTACTCCTTCCGTCCCGGTATAGTTCCACGGCGATGTACTATAAGGTTGTCCTGCGGGAGTAGGCGTAACGAGATTACTCGTTGGGGTTTGTCCGGGTAGCAGTTTTCTGATGGTGTTGAGTTTGGTTTTCATAGAATCTGCTGTGGCATCATACGCGCCTTCAAGTATAACTTTTAGGTCAATTTCAACGCATGGAGGCGGTGGTGGTGACGTGCATTGTTCCACCTCGATTTGCAGAAATTGCACACTTGAACATTCGTAGTATTCCGTCAGTAATTGAACAGTGTAATTGCCTCCCATCTCCCAAGTTGTTACCAAGGAATCCGCCTCAACGATATTATCAATACCGCCATTTACAATCCATTTATAGGTAATTTCTTCGTTGAAATTATTGGGTTTCAATACAACATCCTCCATGTTACAAATATTCGGGGGAATGGTAACCGTAGTCGTAGGGCAAAGCGTGTTTGACCTACCCGGTGTACCGCGTGGCGCATTTAGATAAGTCGAAGGAATCCACGAAGAATGTAAATTATTATCAAAACCTGTACTAATGAGCGACAGTGTCGCGCCTGTACCGTCCGGCGTTGTATCCCACGGCGCATCATCATCGTAAATCACGTAATCCGCCACACACATCCCATCCGCGAGAATCGTAATACGCTCTCCTCCCCCACTCAAATTGAAACCAAAGCCGCCGAAATAATTCGGAACATTCGGAAAAATAGAGGCAAACATCGTCGAATCTTCGACCAAAACCAAGTACGCACCAACTCCTAACATAATGCCATCGGGGAAAGTAAAAGCATTATTTTCATCAAAAAACTGCCAACCCGACAAGTCTAATTCGTAAGGCATTGGATTATACAATTCTACCCAATCTCCGGGGTCTGCACTGTTATCTGAATTATAATTTATTTCATTGATAACGACACGTTCTTCTACAAAATCGCATTGGCGTGAATTGGCTGCTCCGGGCGTACCTTCACAAGCATAATTTGCTCTAAACCAATTTATTGGATTATTATTATCCCAAGCCGTATTCAGCAATTCGAGGGAAGCCCCACCGCCATCCGGTCCTGCATCCCAGGGACTTACATCATCTAATGCCACTGAGTCAATTAAGCGATGAAAAGGGTCGTTGATGGCGATAGTTTCACCGCCATTAGAGAGTGCGCCGCCGTATTGGTCATCAGGTTTGAAACCATGATACAGCGCAAATGAATCTACATTTTCTGCAATCACATAATATTCATCGGGATTCAATATTGTACCGTAAGGAAAGGTGTATTTTACCCCTTGCGAAAAATAACAATCTGTCAAATTCACCGCATGATTACCCGCATTCACGACTTCTACATAATCCAATTCGCTCCCCTGCCCGCTGCTACACAAGCTATCGGGGTGATAATTGATTTCATTAATCACCAACGAATGCAAATTCTGCTCTATAAAAAACCGCTTGGGACACATTGCCGACCACTGGCTAGCTGCGGGGTCGGGTTCTACTTGAGCAACTCGTGCCTTTATATCTACCACATTTTCAGTGATTTGAAAAGGCTGTGTATAGTGAATCGCGGTAGGTGAAAGGCTACCATCTTCCATGCGAGGGTCAGTGCCGTCAGTGGTGTAGTAAATCTCGCCATATGGATTAGGGTTGGTCAAAAAAACGCTTTGAGCCGAAAGTATCATGCCCCCATTTTGGCTAAATTCGACGCCCGATAGATTCGGAAATGCACCACGCGAGCGATAAAAAGCTATCAACTCATCAACTCGATTCGGAAGTTGATTATTGAGAATATCCTCTGTTGTGGGTTTGATGTGGTCATTGAATGTGTATTGAATGCCCGTCATATCTCCCCAGCGTGCGGTTTCGGCTACGGCTATATTTTTGGTTTGTTCGCTCAATTGTGTGTAATGGGCAATGGCATTTTCAGTCGCCAACGCACCATCACCAAAACAATGGCATTGTACGCGGTCGGCAAATTCCATACGTGCCTTGGCATTCGACATCAATTGATGGAAAATATGTCGTGGATAAGGATACAAACTTTGGTCGTACACCGTTCCTTGATAATAATCTCCAAAATACGCTAACGTAAATTCCGCATCCCAACTAAAAAATTGGAATTTCGCCCCCGCCTCACGCTTGCGTGCTGCATACCAATTATTTACATCCCAATCTGTATTCAATCCCCAATGATTGAGAATCATGTAGTCGAAAAAATTGTCAAAATCAAGGTAGTTTTGGATGTTTTGATAATTTTCTTCTATGTCCAAACCTGCATCTGCAATCCCAATCATCTCATACCAAGCAAGCGAATCGCCGTCCACAGGTTTGAGTGAATTTAAAGCGTCATAATCTTCTTTATTTCCACCAAAATATTCTTCCATATACGCTGCATCGGGTCGTTCTGTGAGATTATACATTCCCCAATACAAACCATTCAAAAATACATGCACAAAGCGTCCGCGTACTGCCGCGTGCCCCATTTTTTCCTGTAATTCGCGAAAAAATTGGTCTTTGAAAATTTGTGTTTTTTCTGCTTGATAAGGGCGATGATCGGTCACGTTAAACTGTCCAACCATCCTCAAAACCAGTGTATTGTGTTTATCTTCTCCGGCTTCGCCGAATACGGGGTATTTTAGTTTTTTCGCGCCGTATTCTGATTTAAATAATAATCTTAAACTGTGTTTTTTGTAATGCTCGGCACGACGCGTGATGCCACCCATGATTCGTAATCCGGCATTTTCCTGAAAGCCCTCTGTACCATCAGGATGTATCATTTCTATCGAAGCAGGACGCTCCCATTCGCTGCCACTTCCTTCTGAATTGGTATAAATTCCAAGGCTATCATTGAATAAAAAATCTTGATTCGTCACCAGTGAAATCACCGGAAATTCATCAAAACTTTGCAACATCATATTCCTATATTCCGCATTATCCGCAATGACTGAACTAACTTCATAATCTGCCTCGTATTCACCCCATTTTTCAGGAAATCCTTCCGGAATTCCAAATTGATGAAAAACACTCGAAAGGAATAAATAGGAATGAGTAACGACTTCGGAAGTATCCAAATCTGTATAGGCAATCGCCCGTATCACAGACGATGAATCGACTGTCATTGGTGTGGTGTATATCGTTCCAATTTCAGTAGTCGGCGCGATACCATCAAGCGTATAACGAATTGTCGCAGAAGTACTATCTGAGGTTAATGCTAAAGTAAATGCAGTACTGTAAAATCCCCTTTCAACAGAAAATTGAACAGGCGGCATAGATTGCGCAATTAGTACATTGACCAAAAGCACAAGGATGGATGCAAGGGTGCAGGTTTTCCTCATTAATCGGAAACTTAGTTTATAAACATGTTGAAATTATGACATATTTATGTGCTAATTTTCCAATAGAGACTAAATTAGTGACAACGTAACGCGAGCTTCCAGCTCGCAGTAAAGATACGCCGAGCTGGAAGCTCGCGTTACATACACTTGCGAAGTTGTGCCAAAACCGCCTTAAAATCCTTCGGTAATCCCGCTTCAAAAGTCATTTCTTCACCTGTCACGGGATGCGTAATACGTAGCGTATGAGCGTGCAACGTCGTGCGTGACATGAGAGGGCGTTCCTCTTTCCCCCGACCTGCACGAGTGTATTTTCGTTTAATTTCTGACAGATAAAACTCGGATTTATTGCTGTAAATCGGGTCTATCGCAGGCGGATGCCCCAAGTGCCGGAAGTGGACGCGGATTTGGTGTTGTCGTCCCGTTTTAATATTAGCTTCAACGAGCGAATATCGTTCAAACTCCTCCAAAACCTTGTATTCTGTGACAGAAGGTTTGCCTTTTTTGGCTACCGTCATGGTGCCGGGGCGATGTTCATTTTTCGCCATTTTCACATCTATTACCCCCTCTTTTTCTTGTAAAATGCCTTGCACCAAAACCCAATAAATCTTCTCTGCCTCGCGCTGTTCAAACTGTCGACACAACTCTTTATGACTCTCCGCCGTTCGTGCGAAACAAATAATCCCACTCGTCTCTTTATCAATGCGATGCACGATAAATATTTCTCCAAATTTTGCCTGAAGTGTATTGTATAGATTTGGCAATTTGTGAGCAAACCTGTCCGGTACGGTCAAAAAATCGGGTGGTTTATTGACCACGACCACCGCTTCATCTTGATGTATAATGTCAAATTTCATACGAGCGCAAAAATACGCAATTGAACGCAGATTTGGCAGATTCGGCAGATATTCGCAGATTTTCTTATTTTTGAATTTTTAAACCACAAAGGACACGAAGAACACTAAAGCCAAATTAACGCAGAAGTACACAAAAATTTCTTAGAAATCTTAGTTGTTCTCGCGTCTGTATAGTTTTCGTGACCTTTGTGTCCTTAGTGGTTCAAAATCATGAATTTATATCAACAAATAGCCAACGAACACAGTAAACAAAATGTCCTCCGTGCAGCCGCATATATTGGCGGGGATAGAGAGAAATTTGATGAATTGATGCAGATTTTTTTCAGTGATGAGAAGAAAATGATCAATCGGGCGGCGTGGGTAATGAGTCATACGGTGGATAAATATCCACATTTGATTGTGCCTTATATTGGTGAATTTATTCCCATGTTGAAAAGCCACAAACTCGTAGCGGTACGTCGAAATATTGCGCGGGTTTTGCAATACGTGAATATTCCCGAAGAGTATCAAGGCGAATTGGTAAATGTGTGTTTTGACATTCTCCTAAATCCGAAAGATGCACTGGCAGTACAGGCATTTTCTATGACTATTTTGTACAATATCACCCTCGAACAACCCGAATTAAAAGACGAATTGATACTGGTGATTGAAGATATGTTACCGAATGGTTCGCCGGGGATTAAAAGTCGGGGGAAGAAGACGATTAAGGCACTGAAAAAAATGTAATACCACCGTACCGACGACTTTAGCCGTCGCCGAAAAAAAACTACGTAAAAATCTGTTATTAAGCAGATTAAAAATTAAAATATAATTCACTCGACGGCTAAAGTCGTCGGTACAGCATTCGATATGATTCAAGAAAAATCCAAGACATCTGTCTATCCGAAACATAAAAATCGCGTCTTGCCCGAAGGTTTTTCCACGAGCAAAAACTTCTATACGAGTGACTTGATATTGCAACATTACCTCAACCAATATTGCTCCGCATCGGGTTATGCGTATATGCATGACCGCCTTGACCGGCTCGGCAAACAAGCCGCCACAGAAATGGACGAATACTCCATGAATGCCGATAAAAATCCGCCAAAATTAACGCCGCGAAATGCCTATGGCGAGGACATCAATGAAGTCACCTTTCATCCGCATTATTGGGAATTGATGCGAATTGCGGTGCAGTCGGAAATGTTTCATGTCAAATGGCAGCCCGAATTAAAGGAGCAATATGCGACGGAACGGCATCGCTTAGGCTTTGCGGCGGGCTACCTGTATGCCATGAGCGAATCCGGTCAATACTGCCCACTCTGCATGACAGACGGCGTGGCACGATTGATACAACGTTATTGTAATGAGGAAGATAAAGCGCGTTTATTGCCGCGAATTGCGACGCTGAATGCGAATGATTTATTTACGGGGGCAATGTTTTTGACGGAAAAAGCGGGTGGCTCAGATGTCGGTGCAAATATCGTGACGGCTCGGCACTTCAAAGATGATTTGTATGTATTGAGCGGCGAAAAATGGTTTTGCAGCAATGTGAATGCTGATTTGATTTTTGTGCTCGCACGTACCGATAAAAGTGTGGAAGGCACAAAGGGGCTGTCCATTTTTCTCGTAGAAAAACACCTGCCCGATGGCAGTCGTAATCCGATGCGAATGATTCGATTGAAAGATAAATTGGGTGTGCGCTCAATGGCAAGTGCGGAGTGTTACATGGAGAATACTGTGGGTAAATTGGTCGGGAGTGAGTTTGAGGGTTTTCGTATTATGGCGGATATGATTAACCTCTCACGTTTGTACAATTCGGTGGCGGCGATAAGTGGTTCACGGCGGGCATTGGTTGAGGCGTATCAATTTGTTAGTCAGCGCATTAGTTTCGGGAAAGAGGCGATTGAACATGCCTTGATTCGCACAAAAGTAACAGAACTTGGCGAGATGCAAGTCGCCAATTTTTACCTAACCATGCGTGCCGTGGAAGCCCTCGACAAAGCCGATAATGGCGACGAAACAGAAGAACATCTACTACGCCTACTCACGCCAATGGTCAAGCGCACGACTGCCGCAGATAGCGTGTATATCGTCCGCGAAAGTATGGAATTGATGGGCGGTCTCGGCTATATCGAAGATACGGTGATACCCAAAATTATGCGGGATGTGATGGTCTTGCCGATTTGGGAAGGCGCAGGGAATATCATGCTACTCGACATGCTACGCGCGACGTTTAAATCGAAGGGCTTGGAGATGATGTTTGTCGAAATCAGTGAAGCGATTGCGAGAAATACACCGCACTCCAAAATCCTCAGTCGTGAAATGATGAAATTGACCGCCTTTGAGCAACTGCATTTTCAAGAAAAAAACACGATGGAAGCTGCCTCGCTACCGCTTTTTGAACGCTTGACTAAGGTATACAAATTAGCCCTGCTCATCCTTCGAAAAGATGATTATAATCATGCTTGGATGGATCCGGCGATTCGGTATTTTGCGGAGCAATTGCAGCCTTCGGGGGAAGTTTTTGTGCAGCCACCGACGCGGGAGGAGGTTGAGGGGTTGATGGGGTGGTCTTTTTGATTTTTTGATAATTTCAGAGGAATTTTAAAATACCAAACAAATGACAGAACATAAATCAGAGGACCCTGTAGCTGAATTAGGTACAGTGTTTCTTCTTGGAATATTCGAGCTTTTCATATTAATTATGATTTTTCCTAAATGTAGTTTTTTGGGCTGCTGTGGAGACGATTATTTGTATTTGTTAGAAAATACTCGAGCGAAATTTTGGAGCTTTCTCCTTATTGGAATAGTCCAGTTGATAGTTGCATTGGCCTTTTTTAGATCAAGACTACTTGTCATTAAACATTTTCTTTTAATTTTTGGAGCAGTCAATATATTATTGTCTGTAAACCGATGGTATAATATCCCGGAGCTTGAAGGTTATTATGAAGAGTTTGATATACATAGGTGGCACAGTGAACAACCTATCCCGATGGCAAGAGTTTTCATTAAAGATGAACGATTCATTGATAAAACACGTTCGGAAATTATTGAAATATTCGGTACAGACTATTATGAATATCAATATGGTTACTATCAAAATCGACTTGGCAGTGGAGATGCTATGGCTTATCCTATTTATGGTGCATATTCAGAATTGCTTTTCATCTTGAAAGACGATAAAGTTATACTTTGTACGTTAGAATGTGACGATTACGGCTAAGATAATTTACCTTCAAAATCGGCTTATTTCTTAAATACATTTTCCAACACAAGATACTCAAAGCAAATAAATTACATTTCAAATAATGAAAAAAACAATCTCAATATTATTAGCCACAATTCCACTAATCTCATTTGCTCAAAACAAAGAATATATTTTTGATTATTTGAAATACGGTGTAAAAACCGTAATCGAAAGCAAGTGGGAAAAAGCCAATTACGAATATAAAGAAGGCTTAATCATCGAATCACTAAACTACCCCTATGAAATTGAAAGACGTTATTATTATTCAAGAACAGGTGATTTGGATTCTATCGTTTACTCTGAAATGTATCATGATACCTTAACCGTTGTCGGTAGAGAAATTCACTCTTATGATGAAAATAACAAGTTATCAGAAGTTCGATATGAATTTGGCGTATATATCAGTGTTGATTCTTTTGTGTATGATACCAATAATTTAGTAGATTCTGTATTTCACTTTAGAAATAGTAGAGGATTCATGCAACCCGAAATACTTGATTCACTGATATTTTATACTTATTACCATTATGAATATGATGACAGCTTACGATTAATACGAAAAGAGAGTAACTTTGGTAGAAAAGAAATAAAATACTTTTACGATAACGATGGAAATATCTCAAGAACAATTGAATATTTAGGACATCTGAGACATGGATGCTTCGTTAAAGAAGAAAAAATTTATTCGACTTCAGATTTCACATATAATGAAATAGGATTACCTGTAAAAGAAATCTCTAAAGAGCATAAAGTTTTCCCAAATGGTAAGAAAAAGAAGAACGGTAAATATAAATTTAAGACAAAATACGAATTTTATTAGGTTGATTAATATCCACAAATCCAGCCAATCCAAATAATTAGCTCAATTCTCACAAATACCACATCGTAGAGAAAATTCATGATTTTTTTCTATGATGGCAAGCCTACACCAATTTATATTTCCACTCATGTCACATTGGCAAACCTTTTGCCTATACTAAACCGTTATTTTTACCTTTAAATAACAAGCCAAAACAGTATATCACATGTACAAACCGTATCTTTGCAGTATGTTCTTAAATAAGTTTTCATTCATTTGCTGCACAATTGTATTGGGCTCAACCCTTCAAATGTCCGCCCAAACGACAGCCGACCAAATTGAAGAAAACAAAAAACTCCTACGCGAACTCGACCAACAAAGAGAAAAAATACTCGCTCAACAGGAAACCTTGCTCCTCAGCAAAGTGCAGGAGGACATGGAAAATGTCGGGCATCCCGTCACGAAATTTAACTGCCAACTCATTGAACATGAAGCACTTACTTTGTGCTATGACGAAGCGCATGAGCAAGCGGCGTGGGTCGCACACATAGTCGTTCCCGAAGTAGCGACGGGCAATCTCAGTCGCACCAATGACTTTCGACCTGATAAAAAAGTCAAGACCGGGTCGGCGGTCAAAGACGATTATTGGTATAGTGGTTACGACCGGGGGCATATTGCGCCATCGGCGGATTTTCGGTGGTCGCGTACAGGCATCAGTGAGTCGTATTTATACTCGAATATGAGTCCGCAACTCGCCGAACTCAACCGCGAACGTTGGGCAGAATTAGAGGGATTTATCCGGAACTATGTCATTAGCCGTGGCAGACAAGTGCACGTAGTCGCAGGTGGGATTTTGACAGATGATTTGAAAAAAATTGGTAAAAACGAAGTCAGTGTTCCGAAATCTTACTATAAAGTTGTCTTGGATTTGGAGACGAAAACAACCATTGGTTTTATATTGCCTAATGCCTCATGTAAATATCCGTTGGAGAACTACGTGGTATCAGTTGATCATATTGAAGAATTGACCGGCATTAATTTCTTCCCGAATCTCGCCGAAAAACACGAAGACAAATCCGACATAAACGACTGGAAAACAGATATTTATGACAATGGAATTATCGCGGATGTCGCACCTATACGACCTCCCCTACCCGCCGGAAAGTTCAATACCGTACAAGCGCGATTGTATGAAGGCAAGAAAATCACCGTATGCGGAACGGTAGTCTCCGGCAAACTCAGCCAAAAATCCGGCGCGACTTTTTTGAATTTGGATAAGAAATTTCCCAATCAACTCTTCAGCGTCTCCATTTGGAAAGATAATCGTACGAATTTTGATTATAAACCCGAAGAGGCATTACTTGGCAAGCAAATTTGCGTAACCGGAGAAATATCCATGTATCAAGGCAAACCAACGATGAATATCAAAAATGATAGTCAACTCGAAGTCGTAGGTGACATACGTGTAGCAAGTGAAAATCAGATGCGAAAAAATCAATCAAAATAAACGCCCCTCGTAGCGGAAGCTTTAGCTGCCGTGAAAATCATTAATTTATTGCAAAACAAATTCCTATACGTGAAAATATTAAGCGGCAACTGAAGTTTCCGCTACGTGTTACGTATTATTCAAACCTGCAATTATTATCATTCAATAAAACGGTACCAGATGGCAATTGGTCATAAATCGGCTGTGTAAGGTCGAGCACTTGTTGGATTTCAAGAATGCGTGTCAATTCACCATTTTCATAAGTGATATAAACGACCTTCGTGCGGGATGCACTCGACATAATAAGTTGCCGCATCTCATCCAATGCCGATGCACACAAATTGCGCTCGCCAATCTCATGATTCGTGACATAAGGATGTTCGGCAGCTACCGTAATTTCGCCTTCACGTATTGTTCCTACCTTCAATATGCCGCCGATGTGTGGCGTCTCTACCCAAGCGAGGTCAAGGTTGCCGTCTTGGTTGAGGTCGTATATCGCAGCGATATTGAGCCATCGGAATGGCGTCCCGATTTCTTGTACAAAAGCATACTCCTCTATGCCCGTTTCTGTCAGGCGATATATCGCAGTTCCTGCACCTAAATCTACGTCTGTGCGGATGCAGACGAGTTCGGGCGTATCATCGCCGTCCACATCGACCAAGCGTGGCGTAATGTCTTCAAACACCTGATTGTCAGGCAAAGCTAATTCCTTGAATCGCCCTTCGTGATACACCGCCAAGCCTGTTCCTTCCCATACATCGCCGAGTGTGCCATGTGGGTACACATCCGTAGGGTCGATGTATTGCGCGAATACACTTGAATCGGCGGATATGGCAATGCTTGCTTCCGGGAGTTCGGTGTAGTTTTGGGTTAGAGAGTCGATTACTTCTTGTGGACTCAAAGGTGTGGGTGGTGTGGGGTCTTTTTTGCAGGAGTGGAGGGTGAGAATCAATAGGAGAACGTAGTAATACTTTATCATAAATCCTATATTTTTTGTAACCATTCTCGCTATTAGAAAAACGAGATATGAGCTATTCATTTATCCCAATTAGCTTAAAAAGCTCTAAAAAGCAAAACGTCATTCCAAACTTGATTTGGAATCTGTTTAGCTTTTAGCACTATTTCAAATTAAAGCCCCTGTTTGACATTGTGCCAAGACGCAGCAGATTCCAAATCAAGTTTGGAATGATGCATTATTTTTGAATTTTTCGGGCTGTACTGACGACTTTGCAGGCTGACCGGAAATTCTGTAATGACTGCTTTAGCTGTCAAGTAAACTATTCTTTAAGTTTTTAATTAATTCAAAATCAATATTTTACAAAAATATTTATTACCCACTTGACAGCTAAAGCAGTCATTACGTTATTCGCAGGCAGCCTGTTTAGCCGTCACACGCAAGCCACTCGACGGCTAAAGTCGTCGGTACGGTGGCTCTTACCTTATCAGAGTCACATCTCCCTGATAAGTCTCCAAATAACCATCCGAAAATTCTACTTCTGCGTGCCATACGAAGGTAGCGGGGTTCATTTCTTCGCCTCTGAATGTACCATCCCAGCCGAGTTCGCGGTTATTGGCTTCTATGTCGAATTGCTCATACACCAACTCGCCCCAACGGTCAAAGACACGAAGTGCGACCACGCGCGAGATTTTTTCATCGCCTTGTACAAAGAAGTAATCATTTGCACCATCACCATTCGGCGTGAAGGCATTAGCGACAAATACATTGCGCTCTGTATCCACGTAAATGATAACCTCGTCGGTATCCGTACAGCCGAATTCATTGGTGACTAAGACCTCGTAGGTGGAAGTCGTGGTCGGGCGTACAATCGGATTCGGACAATTGGTACAGCTTGGTTGGTCGGGGTCGAAAGTGGACCATTCGTAGGTGTAGAAGCCCGGTGTATCGGTAGTGACTTCAAGTTGGATAGAGTCGCCGATTTCGATAGTCATATCTTCTCCTGCGTTGGCGGAGATAGGTTCGGGTTCGTTGACAGTGGCGGTATCGGTATAGGTACAACCGCCTAAATCTCTCGCCGTAATGGTATATTCACCAGCCGAAAGTCCGACAAAAAACGGAGATTGAATCCAAGTCGCGCCACCATCAATGGTGTATTCATAGAAGGGTGTGCCACCGCTTGTTGTGAGGGTGATTTCGCCGTCGGTGTCGCCTTCGCACTCTACATCTACGCTGGTAGAGGTGAAGAAAAACGGCTCGTCAGGTTGGGCTACGCTAATCGCGTCTTCTTGAGTACAGCCATTCGCGTCGGTGACCGTGACGGCGTATGTACCTTCCGCGAGATTGCTGATAGTCTGTGTATTTTGCGCTAAGGAATCGCTCCAAGTGTAGGTGTAAGGTTGCGTACCACCAACCGCAGAGACACTCGCCGACCCCGTTGATTCATCATAACAATCAATATCCGTAGCAGACATCGTAATCGCTAACGGAAGGCTTTGACCGATGCTGATTTCAGCTTCGACAGTACAGCCATTTTGGTCGGTGACGAGGACTTCGTAAGTACCCATTGGGAGGTCGATGAGGTCGGGCGTGATTGCGCCGTTGGCATTGGGCGACCATTCGTAGGTGTAGGGTTCGACGCCACCTTCAACGCTGACGCTGACCGAGCCGTTGGTATCGCCAAAGCAATTTGCGCCCGTGCCTGTAATCGTGGCGACGAGGGCGGGCGGTGCAACGAGTTCGACAGAAGACGTCGCGGTACAACCATTGAGGTCGGTGACGGTGACGGTGTATGTGCCTTCGGCAAGATTGATAGCAAGCGGTCCCATTTGTCCGTTGCTCCACTCGTAGGTGTAATTTCCTGCGGCATTCGGCGTACCGCCTGATGCGCTTGCGCTGGCTTCGCCGTCTGCGCTGCCTGCACAACCATTATTTTCTGCTGTAGAAGTAATGGTTAATTCTGTGGGTGCAGTGATGGACGCGGCGGCGGTAGCAGTACAGCCATTGGCATCGCTTACTGTGACAGTATAATCACCAACGCCAAGATTTTCAGCCGTTTGTGTATTTTGGCTTCCGGTATTACTGCTCCATTCAAATGTAAATTCACCTGTACCACCTGCGGGAATGACACTGACAATACCATCCATATCACCTGCACAACTAACTTGTGAATCCACGCCAAAAGCAGTGACCGCCGTAGCGGGTTGGGTAACAGTTACACTTGTTGTCGTAAAACAATTATTTTCATCAAAAACAGTCACCGAATAATTACCTGCAGTAAGGTTGGTCGCGGTTGCGCCTGATTGGTTGCCTGTCGCAGCATCCCATTCGTAGGTGTAATTTCCGGTGCCGCCCGTAGCGGTCACGGTAGCACTTCCATCATCACCATCAATACAATTTACAGGCATCATATCAATCGTCAATTCAATCGCATCCGGTTCGTCAACTGTGACATTGGTTACGAAATCACAATCATTCGCATCCGTCACTGTCACCGTGTAAGTTCCTGCGGATAATCCTGTGACGGTTGGAGTGGTTTGATTGAGCGCATTGGCATCCCATTGATAGGTATAAGGTGATATGCCGTCTAAGCCTTCGACAGTAGCTGTTCCATCGCTCAGTCCATTACATGAGGTAGGAGTGCTTGCTGTATTCGCGCTAACTGCGGTAGGTTCGGCTACGTCAATATTTCCAATAATCAAACAGCCTCTTTCATCCGTAATACTGACACTATATGTGCCTTGCGGTAAATCGGTCGCGGTTGGTGTATTTTGCAAAGAGGGTTGCCATGTGTAGGTGTATGCACCTGTGCCGCCGCTTACAGTTACGCTTGCGATACCTGTATTTTCTCCATTACAAATAACAGGTGTTGAAGTTATATCATCAATAACAAGTGGCAGAGGTTCAAAGAGTTCTACGCTGGCTGTGGTCGTACAACCGTTGGCATCTGATACGGTTAAAGTTTGTACTCCGGCGAGTAGGTCGGTGACGTTTTGTCCCGTTTGACCGGAAGGTTGCCATGTGTATGTGAGGGGCGCGACACCGCCTGACGCGCTTGCCGAAGCTGTTCCGTCCGTTCCGCCGCCACAAGTAATATCTGTTCCAGAAATATCATCAATGACCAATGTTTCAGGTTCATTAACCGTGACGGATTCAGTGGCTGAACAAGCATTTTCGTCTGTGACGGTGACGGTGTATGTACCGGGTTCGAGTCCGGTTGGATTGTCGCCGAAGATACCGCTTTGCTGCCATTGATAGGTGTACGCGCCCGTTCCGCCTGAGACGTTTACCGTTGCTGTTCCATCATCGAAACCATTACAGGTGATGTCTGTACCATCAAGTGATTCTATGGTGAGCACATCGGGTTCTGTGACTTCGATTTCAGCGGTATTGGTACATGCGTCTTCGCCTGTAACGAGAACCGTATATGTACCTGCGGCGAGTCCTGTCGCAGTGGCGGTGGCTTGTCCGCCGGGTGTCCAAAGGTAAGTGAGGTTGCCGACGCCGGTGGCATCTACGGTGGCTGTACCTGT
>JAHDEO010000003.1:0-26114 GCA_020628725.1 Saprospiraceae bacterium | reverse complement strand
TGTATATCTGTGATGACGAGGGCATTGGGGACGGTTAGTGTTACATTATCGGTAGTCGTACAACCGTTGGCATCTTGTATGACGATGGGGTAATTTCCTTCGGGGAGATTGGGGAATACATTTACATTTTGAAAATTATTTCCACCATCAATACTATAAGAAATTGCACCCGTACCACCTGAACCAATAATCGTAATGGAGCCATCGCTTTCGCCTGTACATGAAACGTCGTTGGTTTGTATATTTGAAATAACGAGCGGTGTAGGTTCATTAATTTGAGCAGAGGCACTCACGGTACAACCATTATTATCCGTAACAATAACCGTATATGTTCCTGCCCCTAAATTGGAAGCAAGTGGTGTAAGCTGCGTACCCGGCTGCCAGAGATAAGTGTAGGGTTCGGTACCACCTGCGGGCGTGACTTGCGCGGAGCCATTATTTTCCCCGTTACAAATAGCATCATTAGTTTCTAAATTATCAATAATTAATTCATCAGGCTCGGTAATGGTGACGGTTGTTTCGCCGTCGCAGCCGAGGGCATCTACGACTGTCACGCCATACGTACCTGCTGCTAAACCTGTAGCTGTTCCTGTCGTTTGGTTGTCTTCCCATGTGAAGGTAAGTTGTCCGATGCCATTGGTGGCGGTGACGGTAGCTGTTCCGTTGGCATCGCCATTGCAGAGTGGTGGTTCAAAGTCACTGATTAAGAACAGGGCATCGGTTTCGGGGAGTTCGATATCTTGTACGAGTTGGCAATTATTTTGATCGGTGATTGTGACAGTATATGTTCCCGCAGGAACGTCACTTATCGTCGGTGTCATTCCACCTAAATTACTCCAAACATATGATAATGCACCTGTTCCGCCGGAGGCAGTAACCGTAATGGAGCCGTTTGTACCCCCATTACAACTTGGCGGAGCGGGAGCAATATTGACAATTTCGATAGGAGGTGCGCCGATAATTTGGACAGTAGCGACCGCAGGGCAAAGGAGCGCGTCCGTAATTGTTACATTATAAATTCCTGCGCCTAAACCTACTGCTGTGGGTCCGTTTTGATTACTGGCGTTGGCATCCCATTGATAGGTGAATGGACCTTCTCCACCATTGAGGGCGACGGTGGCTGTAGCATCATTGGAATCATGACAACTAGCTTCCGTTTGGGCGGTGACTTCGGCATTGACCATACAATCTACGGCGATACAAGTTTGCGCGCTTTCGGGATTATTGCTACAATAGAGTTCGCCACCAAGCGCACGCACAAGAATGTCAACTACATCGCCTTGTGAAAGTCCGCTAACTGTGTGCGAAGTAGGTCCGGGCGCAGCAGGCACCCAAGTCATACCACCATCAAGACTGACTTCGTAGCCCGTAGCACCGGGTACAGGATCCCAAGTAAATGACACCGCCTGTGCGGTAATATCGCCACAGGAAAGCGGTGGGGCAGTCAAAGGATTTTCCTCCCCGATGGTAATGGTGAATGTTTCTGATTCACAAACGGAAGTTTGAACTTCAAATATAACGGTTTCTATCCCTTCGTCGATAGCATCAAGTATCGGAACTACATTAATTGTCACCTCCGAAGCACCCGCCGGAATGAAAATGCTGCCCGGTAATGTCTCATAATCCGTTCCGTTGATAGCTGTACCACTAACGTTAAATGGAATAGAATAATCAGAGGAAGCGGCTTCGTTGAGACTGAAAGTAATTTCCGCAACATCGTTACAACCTTCCGCTACGGTAAAATCGCCCGAAATCGTACCATCTGCATCCACCGTAACCACCTCTATTTCAACAGCATCCGCAGCGAAGCTATTTTCTTCTAAAAATACGGCAGAATCGAGTACGCCGTCACCTGCATCTGCAATAGCGATTTTGATGTGATAAGTTTCGCAAGGAACTACATTGGCGAATGCCTCTAATTTATCTGTAAAACCATCGAATTGTACCGTTGTACCAAAGTTATTATTATTGTATAAAGAACTAAAAGCAAGGCTTCCTGCGGGAGGGTTACATCCAAAAGGACCGCCGTTGTCTCCCGGAAATCCGGGGTTAACAGTGTTGATAGCTACAGGAATCGTCGTGCCGGGAATACGGGCAATATTGACTTCATTATAAGTGCCACCTCCCGGATTTGGACCTGAGATTAAAAAAGCAAAAACATCGTTGAAATCCGAGCAAACATATTCGGGATATTCCTCTGAACCAAAGACATAGTTGAAGCGAATCACGTCCGATTGCGGAATAAAATCAAATTCCAATACTGCTGCATCAAAGGTCTGTGTAGAACCTCCAAGAATGTTATTAAGATCGCTATCTCCGGGACGACACAATCCTCCCGGTCCCTGAAAAGGTGGCGGGTCGTCGGGCGTACCACAGCCCGAATCTTCGGGTTGGGTAGCATTATCCAAGTCATTCGGTCCGGTAGCTACGAAGATATTTCCCGTCGAAAGGATGACACCTGAGTTGATACCAATGTTACTACTGGCGCCATTGAAAAAACCTCGTTGGATATTGACCCCGTTGAAGGTAACATTGCTGACATCAACCCCTTGCCCAACAAGGACATCTTGCACCAATTGATTGGTACTAAAGGTGTTAGAATTAACAATCAATTGCGCCGAAAGACTAACGGGTATCATCAAAACGGACAGAATAAACAGGCTATATCTTGCTTTCATATTTTTACGGCAAACGGTTAGTGGTATATGGTGGATGAGGTTAGATCTCCTTTTACCAAATAATATTTCTCTTTAGACACTTTGAAAGGGCATTTTCCCTGATTTGGTGTATCTAATCTTAACGTTAAAAGACTTGATGTGTTGTGAAAATACATGTTGTGCGGGAGACTTTTTGGTTTTATAGGTTTTTTTAGCTTGAAAATTTTGTTACATAAAAATATGCGTGTATATTAGCGATTGATATACGTAATTATTTCCTCATATAAACATAGCCCAACATGTCCATGCTACTTTAAGTTTGCCTGAATTTATCCACACACTCGACCTCAGAGGCTATTTAAAATTTCATCCTGAATTATACTGTTGATATTCACCACTTTAATTTGTGGTTTATTGAACTAATTTACTCTACAATTTTGTAGACAACATCATATTGAATGTATACAATCGAATCGCCTTGAAAAAAATCGCTGAATAGAAAATTCTCATAGCTAATAGGCAAATGCGTACCACCTGAACTACTAATTCCCTTTTTGACAAACGTGTAATAAGGAATTGTAATTTCAAGAGGTGTTCCTGTAGCTGAAATCACTCTATCCGACGAAACAAGATTAAATTGAAAATTATCATTGGTGAGTGTGTAGGGAATACTATCTAAATCTGTCTGTACAGATAAAAAACCTCCATCTGCCGCATCAAAATAACTCAAATCATCTGATAACAAAATGATAGAATCAGGGAATGCTATTCTGTTAGAGGCAATTAAGTCTTGTGTCATTTGAGTAATTGGAAGCCCCGCGTCAGCCGGAATGTCATTCGCCCCGAATGTTTTCAACATAGGTGAACCTGATTGTCCGGTCTCAGCGTAAGCAAGTCGGATGGGATAATCCGGGATTTCGGTGGCTTCGTCATCCTTTTTACATGCTGCAATAATTAAAAACGAAATTATTACAGCAAAATAAAAACTTTTTAACTTCATAGTGATTTATTCATCTGATGGATAATTATAATAACAAAGATAGAATAAATCATTTTTAATGTCAATCACATAAAAAATATTTAACAATATGAAAGCCGATATATATTTCTCGAAAATAAAAATCGTTGGCATTTTCTGCTTACTCCTAACTATCCCATTCCGGTCAATAGGACAGCCATTATGTGATGCGGAGAGTTGTATCACGGTGAATTTAGAAGAATTTATACCGGGCACCGGTCTCCAAACTATCCCGGGCTATCAGGACATCGGAGAAACTTCACTTTTTTGTGGCTATGAAGACATCATAAATATGGGCAATACCATAGGGCTTCTCGCCTCACTTCAAGGAGTAGGCAGTAATCCTGTATGGTCATTCAACGGCACTCCGAGCAACGACCCTTTCCAACCAATCACTTTTGCTGACACTGTAACAATCGATGTCGCAACTGACTTAGGAAGTTGCAGTTGTATAGTGATTTTAAATCCCCCGCCTTCACCGACCGCTAATGACATAACCATTTCTTTGTGTGATGAAGATGGTACTATTGAGGATTATGACCTCAGTATGATAGACCAAAACCTGATTACCTCTCCTCCCAATTCAACTATTACCTATCACAATACTCAGTTAGATGCAGAAAATAATATTGACCCGATTAATACAAAAACTGTTGTAAATGGCAGTGTAGTTCATGTAAGGGTGGAAGCCAACGGCTCGTCTGATTGCTTTTCTACCTCTGAAATCACCTTTTCCATAGGTCAAAACCCAAGCGTTGCCCCCGCATCAGCTATCTCAATGCTCAACTGCGATTCCCCACAAGCCACTATTCATGCCAATGTTGATGGCGGAACACCTGATTATTCTTATACTTGGACAACAGGCGACGGCACTATCGTTGGTGCTGCTGATTTGGATTCTCTTACTGTTTCAAGCGCAGGAACTTATACTATTTCATTGACTGATGCTAATGGGTGTATGGCTACAGGAGAAGTAATGATTGGAGAGAATTTTACCGCACCGGAATTTGGTGCGCCGTCTATTTCTGCCAATGTTGGCACTGAAATTAATTGCGATATAAGTGAGATAGCTTTGACTGCCAATGCTACCACACCCGACGGAAGCACGCCTACATACGAATGGACAACAACCGATGGAAATATTAGCGGAGATACGAGTCAAGTCATGACCACTGTCAGCGCAGGAGGAACTTATACTATTACTGTTACCCACCCCTTGACTGGCTGTATAATTACCGATAATATTGAAATTACAGAAGTAGACGCACCACCAACACCGGAAATATCACCTAACAGTCCCACGCTTACTTGCTCGCAAACTGAAATTACACTCACTGGAAGTTCTACAGGTGTAACTCCTTTGACATATGAATGGAGTACGGGCGAAGCAACAGCTTCAATAAATGTAACCACACCCGATACTTACACGCTCACAGTCACTGATGGAAACGGATGTGATGCCATTTCCAGCACCGTTGTAGATGAATCGCTCACAGCACCCACAGTTATTATCACTTCTCCTGAAATCATTACCTGTAATAATACGACAGTTCAACTGGATGCAAGTGATTCTGAAATCATCGGCATGACCGCTAACTATCTCTGGACGACCAGCGATGGAAATATCGTTAGTGGCAATAATTCAGTACAAGCTGTCGCTGATGCTCCCGGTACCTATCAGGTTGAAATAACCAATGTTTCTAATGGTTGTACAGCAAGCAATACAGTAACGGTCACGGCAGACATCGTAGAACCTGTCGTCAATGACGATGAATTACAAGGCTGTCCCGAACCGGGCACTAATAACGCATCTTTTGACCTTACCTCAGCTAATATTACCGCTGAATCCGGTGTCAATACTACTTATTATGAAAATAGTGACCTGACTTCTCCGATATCCGATCCGGCTAATTATGAATCTCCCAGTGGACAAGTATTCGCAAGTGTAGAATTCGATGGTAACGGCTGTTCTTCGGTAGCGACAATTGACTTGTCAGTACTTCCCATAGACATCCCCAATAATTTGGAAGAAATGTATTTTCAAGGTGTTTGTAGCGCACAAAGCATTACCGTTGCGCCGCCTTCCGGCACTCCATACACTTACACTTGGAGCAGTCCTGATGGTAGTGGTGATGTCCTTGAAGGTGAGGAATGCACCGCGTTGGATATTGTCTCAGACCCCACCAATTTTTCACTTGAAATTAGTGATGATAGCGGATGTTTAGAAGTTGTACCGCTTTCAATTAATCTGAGCGCGGCTGCTATTGATGCCCAAGTTTTCCGTTCTGACAACACCAATATCTTATTTTGCAATCGAAATGATTTTGATACTTACCAATGGGGGCGAGAAAGCAAAACCACGCTTTGTGCTGAACCGATGGACGGCGAAACATTCCAAGATGTCGTCGTTCAAGATATTGATTTGGACAATTATTATTATTGGGTGATCGTAACGGAAGGTAGTTGTACAACTAAAATTTATCTGACCGGCAGCAACAATTCTCCCTTTGGTAAACTCGTAGTAGACCCCGACGCTGAATACGGCGACCTTACCCTACAAGTCAATCCCAATCCAAATAATGGCGCATTTGAATTGATCATTACAGGAGATGAAGTGCGTGATTTGGATGTACATTTATACGATGCACTCGGACGTAACATTTATCATCGAAAAGCCCCCAAAATTAACGGAATAGAAAGCTATTACATCGCTCCTCCTAATCTCACGCAGGGTTTATACTTCGTACGAGTGACGGGAAATGATGATATTTTATTAACCGAAAAAATAATTGTGAAATAATAATTTTTGCAAAAGTAGCGCGGTCTGTAGACCGCACACATTTTTTGCAAAGCAAGAAATGAATCACAGTCTACAGACTGTGCTACATACCACAATACAATTTCAAAAACAAAAACATGAGAACAGTATTATTTTTAATTATCTCAATAATAATATCGGGAAATATATCTGCTCAAAAATTGGATTGGCAGGAGCGTCGCAAAGCGGCTGATGAGGTAGATGAGTTGATCGAAACCTATCTCAACACTTGTGAGCTTTCGCCATTGGGCAAATCAGCGTATGCCAATCAAGAAGTGAGTACTTTCAAAGGCTTATTTACCAATGATGCAAAGATAACGGATGGTGTCAGTTCGCAAGCCGCTGAGGATGGTAGCAGAGAGGTTGTAGAGCAATCCCCGAGTGAGTATACACAAGCATTGATGGCGCGTTATCCGAAAGGAATGACGATTAAGGTGTCCAAAATGCAAGCGGATTATACCAAACTCGACAAGCGTATCGTACGTGTATCTATGGAACGACAATTCAGAGCCAAAAACGAAGCCGGCAGATACGTATTGGATACTGCCGATGTCATGCTCGAATTGATGATTGACCGCGATTTGGAATTTGCAAAAATCAAGACGCTCAACACAGAACCGCCACCTGCCACGCCACCACCTACGCCCGTTGACCCAATATCACTGGCTACTGCCCCTGCTGCACAAAATGACCGCATGAGTCTCAATCTTAAAAGAGGCGGCAAAAAGGTAACGCTTGACCTTTCTAAGAATGACAAGAATCCTGACGGCGGCACATTAACTTACACGGTTACTTCACAGCCCAGACGCGGTGATGTGGTTATAAGCAACTTAGGCATAGCTACTTATACGCCATTCAGCACTGATACGAAGATAAATAATGACCAATTTGAATATCGGGTATGTAATGAAAATGACCTCTGTGATAATGCAGTCGTCAACATAGATATAACACCCAACGTAATTCCGCCCGACAACCTAACCGGATTATACATCAATCCGAATGCCTCATTTGGTATCGCTTCCAATGGCAATGCGATTTCATGGGGATACGAAACAGTTCGTACACCTGTTTCTGCTGATATTGCAGCTAATAGTGGTTCAAGTTTGAGTGCAGGAATAGAGGTAGATTATTACTTTTCTAACATCTTGGGTATCGGCGCAGGTGTGCAATATCAAAGCATCAGCGGAAGCTATGACATACGAAGTTTCAATGCCAGCTATGCCTCTAATCATTTCAATACTCCCGAAATTAATCGCAGCTATGAACGCATCATCACGATGAATGGTGTCACCGAAGAATTCACCATGACAAACATTGGTGTTCCGCTATTGCTCAAATTCAGAACCCATCCTGAGAAAAAACTCGGCGTGTTTGCCCATGCGGGTATTCAGTACAATTTACTTTCATCTTCCAACAGCACACTCAATAGCGATGCTATGGCAAATTATGAAGGTATCGTTTACAGTACCAATGGTGGCAGCACCGAATCAGGATATGACAGCGCAACAGGAGAAGAAGACAAATTCACTTGGTTACAAACCCTCGAAGCCTATTCTGCGCATGGTACTGATGTGGAGGGACATTACGATGAATTGTATGACGATTCACAAAACTTGGGCATCAATATTCCGCTTGGAGATGGCGATAATTCAACCGACCTTGAACCGCATCTCAACCTTTTAGCAAGAGTTGGTTTGGTGTATAATATGTCTCAAAATATAGCCCTCCAAATCGGCGGACAATACGTTTCCGGCACATTAGGAGCAGCCGGCAGTTACCAAATCAGCGATAGAATTCTAGGAGAAGGCACAAATAAACGAGGCGAATACACTACCTTACTTCAAGGCGGTCCAAGTTATACCGCTATTGGAATTACGGCGGGTCTTTCTCTACGTTTAAGTGGAAAGAAAAGCAATCAATAATTGATGAGAAGTCAGACCATTTTCATTGTCAGATGTCAGACCGTTTTACTGTCAGACATCAGGTAATTTTACTAAAAAAATAGCAAATACAACTTTGAATCTGACATCTGACAGCAAGGCGGTCTGACAATAAAATGGTCTGACTTCTAAATTATCATAAAACAACAAAAATGGATAGAAACATAATCATGGCGATAGTGGCAGTGGCATTAGTTTCGATGATATTTATTGGTGTGTCCTTCTTTCGGCAGCCTGATACCTGTCCGAGTGATGTTCAGATTTATTCTGAAAAAAAATCGTACGAAATCGGTGAAGAAGTCCATCTATCTCTCAAATCGGCAGGTAGTTTGCCTCGTATTTCCACCTATGAGTGGACAACCGAAGATGGACAAACTTCCGACCAACCGTCTCCTGTTTTTGTTTTTGATAAAAAAAGTACACAACAAATACAAGTCAAAATTAATCAGGGTTGCGCATATGATTATGTTTTTGAAATCATTGATAATGAAGAAGATACCGCTGATGAAATCTTCGTAACAGAAGGTGGAATTACCATTTCAAAACAGACTGCTTTTGCAGGCGATGCCATCCAATTCAAAGATAATAGCGAGGGTGCATCAGCCTATTGGTGGAATTTTGGTGATGCCAATTCCTCTCCTCTGCAAAATCCTACACACATCTACAAACAACCCGGCACTTACACGGTATCGCGTATGCTCAATGGTGATGAGGACATGGTCGAAACTGCTCAAATCACCATAAAAGAACGCATCGCACCGCCCAAATCAGACCCAAATAAAACCGCAGCATTTACTATTGACAAAACTAATGCGCGAGCCGGAGAAATTATCCGGTTTACGGACAAAACACCCAATGCAAGCAGTTGGTTATGGAACTTTGGCGATGGTTATACTTCGCAGGAGCGCAACCCGACGCATGTCTACAATTTTGCAGGTAATTACATCGTCATGCTCTCTGTGAATAGTACCGGAAAAAACGTCAATACACAAACCATCACCATCAGTCCGCCCATCGCTGTGCCTGACAAACCGATTGTGGGTTCGGGTGGCACTCCACCGCCGCCACCTCCGCCTGTAAAGATGGATTTGGCGACGACACTAAAAACCAAGTTTCAGGAAATTGCCCGCAGTGACAACGACGAATTAAAAACCAACATCTATTATAACGACTTGTTACCCAAGGTAGCAAACGAAAATATGCCCGTAAAAGTCACCCGAAACGGCAAACAGATAGAAGATACTTTTTACGATTATTATAACAGCCTCAATATTCAGGGTGGACAACGCATTGCCCGTGTCGAAGTATTGAATACCGATTCAGAAGGAAAAGCTACTGCATTGCGTGTTATTGAGCAGTAGATGATTTAGTGATTGGTGATTGGTGAATAGGTAATACAGGATTTTGCTTCGCAAAATCTAATAAAAACCAATCATCATTTTCCCCCAACTTGAATTAATTATTTAAACTTAGACTTAAACTTAATCTTAAACTTCATGCGAGATATATTTTTGTTAATGGGAATTGTAGGCATCATTGCGCTAATTGCGGTATTGTATGGGACATTCTCCGGAAACGGCGAAGAAGCTGTGGAGCCGATGGAACTCGTAGACGATTCTAAACCCACACCTCAGCCAATTTCTGAACCGGAACCTACTCCCGAACCAGAACCTATTGTTGAAGAACTTGACATAAAAAAAGAAACTCCGGTTGAAAAAATCTCAACTCCCGCACCTGCGCCTAAAAAGCCAATTGCAGAAAACAAGCCTACACCCAAAAAACAACCGGAACCCGTTTATACTCCCTCAAAAACCACCTATAAACCGACTCCCCCACCGACACAAAAACCTACTACGACTTATACACCGCCTGCGGTCACTCAACCTAAGCCTATCGAACCCGTTACAACCTACACGCCACCTCCGAGCACTTACAAACCGCCGGTAAAGACCGAGCCTGCTCCCGCTCCTGCGCCTGCTCCTGTGTACACACCGCCAAAGCCCACACCCGAAGAACTTGAAGCAAAGAGAATCGCTCTCGAGCAGGCAGAGCGTGAAAGAAAAGAACGTGAAAAACTCGCTGCCGAAAAAGCAGAAGCCACGCGTATAGCAGTGGAAAAGAAACGCAAAGCCGATGAAGCCCAAGCAGAAGCAGCACGCATGGCACAGGAAGAAAAACGCAAAGCAGAGGAAGCAATAGCCAAACGTGCAGCCGCGACACAAAACAAAATAAACACCATCACATCATCGCTCAAAGCCATTGTTCGCAATCAGAATTTGGGTGATGACTATGACAAAATTATCGCTATTGCCACCGACAATACGCCCGTAAGCATCGTAAAAAATGGTGCAACTGAGTCCGACAAACTATATGATTATTGTCAAGACCTCACCATACGCGAATTACAAAAAAGTATTGGAAGAGTAGAAATTCAGGAAGAAAACGACGCTGTTACACACATTACAATTTACGAAAATTAAATTTTCTCGACAATGTTCCATTGAAGTATGGAGTAGTCGGCAGACGAAGGTTTTTATCAAAATTAGTGGTTCGATCATTCATATGAGTGCTATTACAACCAAATTCGTCTGACGACAATTTACGAAAATTATTTTTTTAATATTTTGAAACTCAACTGAATTTCAAAATATTAAATTATTCAAAATTCATTCATTCAAAATTAACACGCACCATGAAATACGTTATATTGGCATTATTTTTATTTATGATAAATTATAATTTGAATGCTCAAACGGAAACTTATGAGACATTCGATTTTATATACATCGACAATAGCCAAACAACCGCTGAGGATGGTCTCTCGCAAGAGCAAATCAACCTCATCGAAACGCGTGCGACCGAAATCGCGGAAAGCAATGGTCAATTGCTCATCATCTATGCCAGTAATGCCAACAACCCCAAAATCACCACCGATGCCCAAAACGTCGGTACTTGGCTCAATAATCTCTTGCAAAATGACACTCCCTTTCCGGGAGATAAATTTGAGGAGAAAAAGCTAGTACGTGAGGCATTATACAGCAGTATTTTTGAGGTGAGCCGCGAAGTGAATTTTCACTTTTTCATCACTGACCAATACGCTGCTTCGCTCCAAAATCAACCCGGTGTTATGATTGCCATGCTCGTCAATGAATTCATACAAACACTGGACTTTAGAGGAAATGCAACAGCCAATATTTACATTAATAATAAACAAACAAGAAAACTCGACATCAGCAAAATCCAAGAAACACTCAACTATAATAATCCCGATAACATGCTGAGTGTCGATGTAGCATATAAAGTAATTGATTTATAATTGTAAAAAGAAGTTAGATAATGAAAATCGTCTGACCTCTATACATTCAAAATTTATTCATTCACTCATTCAAAATTACGAAAAAAGCATCCATATCGACAAACGACATCCACGCACATTTAAAGTAAATTTTCCACACAAAAGTTTACACTCATAAAGCACAAACAAAATTCTCAATCTCAATTTCAAATGTGACCTCAACTTCAATGTGAATTATTGATTGGGCTTCGCCAAATCCTGTAATTTGAGTTTGGAGTTGAAGTTAAAACCGAGGATTTAAACAAACAATTGTTATGAAACATTCAATTCTGAAAGTATCCGCATGTACACTCATATTTTTGGTAGCGGTTGCCGGTATTTTGGAAGCGCAACCCCGAAGAGCGAAAGTTTTGCAAACCTCTACAGCCTACTTTAAGCCAACCGAAAATATTTCCATCGGTATCAAAGATAAATTAACGCCTTCGGGTGCAAAAAACGATTGGGTCGTTAGTTCGGATAGAGACAATAACCTTGTATATGACAGCCCAACTTCTAGCGAGCCTAATGGTAAAACCATGAGTTTCATGGATAATTTTTATGTCATTGGCGAATCGGAAACACACGTCCAATTAATAAAATATGACCCCACCGTTATAGCTTCCAACAGCTCCACCCGAAAGGTGAATATGAAAAAAGCCGAATACTACGGCTGGGCACCGAAGGATAAATTATTATTGTGGCGCAACTCATTGGTAGACCCTAATACCGATTTCAATGTAAAAGGACTCGTCGTTCACAGTGTTGAGCGATATATCAGAGGCGTAGGTGGCGAACAACAACTCACCCTCTACAATTCCCCTACGCTCGAAAAAACTTCACAAAACGAAAACGACATTCGATTATTCGAGTTTTTATACATCTACGATAAGAAAGATAATAGTTTTTTATTGGGTACTTCACCAAAATTACAGCGTTCTGATGCTGCTTCCAAAAAAATCGTAAAAGGCTGGATATCAGAGAAAAACATTAGAGTTTGGGCGCAAAGACTCTGTATAGAACCCAACTCTGACCCCGAAGCTGCCTCCGAAAGAAGAGCAAAAGGTATCAAAGCTACCCTGTTCAGCAACTATGATGCTGCCCTCGAACTCAAAACAGGCAAGCCTGCACGATTCAAAAAAATACTCTGGGACGATGATAGGTATGAGGAAGGTTATCCACCTTCCGAAAAACGTATGCCTGTCATGGGAGAATTGGAAGGAAAAATATACAAAACTGGTGTCATTACCGAGGTCTTCAGTAGATCCAATGAACGGGTATACAGTCCGGCAGAAAAAGCAAAACTCGACGCCGAATACAACGCCATTCGGGATAAAAAGCAAAACATCAACATGATTTTTGTCATTGACGGTACACAGAGTAATCATCCTTTCTTTGTCCCTATCATCAATGCGATTAGAAATAGTCTCAACCTGTTTGAAAATGCCAATAAAAAATATGAAATTGCCTCGTTTGTTTATGGTAAAAGCGGCGAAGGCGTCGTTGCTCGCCAGCCATTGACCTCCAATCATTCGGCAGTCATTCAGGCACTCGAAAATTACAGAGATAAAACCGACCTCGCACAAGATAATGACGACCCTACCGATATGTACGAAGCCATTAATACCGCCTTGCGTACCCTTGACCCTAAAGAAACCAACATCGTAGTACTCATCGGCGATGCCGGTAATACGCTCAATATCAGCAATTTCAGCCTCGTTCAGAAAATGAAAGAGAAAGAATGTGGCATTATTTCCTTTCAAACGCGTAACGTGGAAGGATTACCGGGGCGTATCTACAATGAGTTTGTTACTCAAACCAAAAACTTCATTCAGGAATCATCAAAAAGAACCAACCTCCGTCCGAAATTATACGAAGACGAGGGCAATACCTACCGACTTCGCTATCCGATAGAAGCTGCCTTACCCGGTTCGCTGACCTACTCCAGTAAAGGCGCAAGCATGTCTCAAGCCGAACTCGAAGAAGAAATTCGCCAGATGCTCAAAGCCTTTGAAGAGCAGCACGAAGAGCTGCTCCGTGACCTTGATTGCAGAATTTACATAGATTGTAATCCGGGCATCAACGACGCTGTACTCGAACATATTCTAAAGGAAATTCCTGACATCGACCTCCGCAAAATCAGGGATATGGACTACCAACTTTTTGTAGAAGCCTACGCACCTCTGCAAGTCGATAAACTCGAATATCCATTATTCAAGCACGTCCTTTTCCTTACGGATAGAGAGTTGTATGACTTGGAGCGAAAGCTGCTACGATTATTGCCGGGAGAAAGTTCGGGCAGTCAACTCCGCGAAGGTATCATCAATGCCTACAAAGAAATGATTCGCAATCACTATGGTTCTGACCTCTCTGCCGTATCAGGGATGACACTCGGACAAGCAATGGAAGCCGTCGTAGGCTTGCCATCCACCAGTGATTTGCTCAACAGCTACACACTCAAAGACCTCGAAGACAGGAAAAAAGTTAGCGACGACGAAATCCGCGACATTTATTATTATGTAGATGAAAAAATCGTGGAAATGCGTCGAGTCATCGGCAACCCGGAATATTTCTTCCGTTCGCGCGACAATACATATTATTGGGTTCCACAAGATATGGTACCTTAGCAATGCTACAATGCTTAAATGATGAAATGATGAAATATTTAAATATTTAAATGTCAATGAGTGAATGAGTGAATTTTGAATGAGTGAATATTTTATTCGCAAATAAGATTCTTATTTTTCATAAATACCATAACAAACAAATTCATACAAATAAAATTTTATTGAGTTAAAAACATTGTAGCATTTCATCATTTAAGCATTTAAGCGCTGTTCATTCGCTCATTCAAAATTCACTCATTCACTCATTACATTGTAGCATTTCATCATTTAAGCATTGTAGCATTACAACATGCAAACCATCTATCAAATACGTGACCTTAGCTGTGCTTATAATGAGGACAGGACCGTCTTGCATATCCGTGAATTGGATATTCCGCAGGGTGAGTTGGTCTTTTTGTTGGGGGTATCCGGCTCCGGGAAAAGTACACTTCTCGAAACGCTTGCCTTGATGAATAACACCCTTGCATCAGGTGAAGTTAATTTTATTAGCGAAAATAATTCATTCAAATTCAGCGAATTATGGCAAAAAAACGACGCAGAAGCAATCGCGCAGGTACGCAAGCGACACTTTAGCTTTATCTTTCAGGACACCAACCTCATGGAAAATTTTACGGCATATGAAAACATTTGTCTTGCACAAATGATAAAACAAGATGCTCGTCAAGAGGAAGCCATGACGGGCGCGAAACAACTCGCCAATCAAGTTGGACTTTCTTCCGGCGAACTCAATGCCAATACCCTCGCCGTCAATCTTTCCGGCGGTCAGCGTCAGCGATTGGCTTTTGTCCGGGCGATTAATAATGATTTCAGCGTCATTTTCGGTGACGAGCCTACGGGCAATCTCGACGAAGCCAATGCCAATGAACTCCTTCGTATTCTCAAACAAAACTTAGCGGGAAAATCCTCCGCTATTGTCGTTTCTCATGATATTGACCTTGCGGTACAACATGCCGACCGCATCATCGTCATCACAAAATCACCCGAAGGTTATGGCGAAATTCTTCCTGAAAATAATTACCTTGCTGAATCATGGAAAAATACACCCGACATCTTCCGCAGCCAACTTGCAGAACTTTATAAAGCCCCTGCCTCGCCACCAAGCGTGACAGCAATTAGCTCCGACGCAAGCACCAATCCAACTTACACGTCTTTATTTTTCAAAAAAGAAGGCAAAGCACTCACCGGAAAACGCCGTATCAATTTCTGGATACTCACCATCATGCTTACGCTAACTTTCATGGCGATTGGTTTTGCAAATGGTAGTTTGGATTATCTCAATAAAAAAATGAATAATGCCTTCGTAAAATGGATGAGTGTCACCGTTCCGTGGCGCGAAGGTGATAATGCTGAAAATATCCGCAAAAAGCTCGGTAGCGATGCTGCGCTTATTGATGAATTTTCATACGAAAATGTCTCTGCTTACGTGCAGTACCCGCTAAGATTTTGGAATACAACGGATAACCTCAATACCGAACGAGTCAAAGGGCGCAGCGTAAGATTTGATGATAATAACCGAAATCCATTGGTAAGCGAATTGCTGAAAGGTAAAAATCTTTTGTACGGCGATACAGCGATGTCAGGCAATAAAGACCTCAGCCTTATCGTCACTCGTCGTTTTCTCAATCGACTTGGTTTGCCGCCCGATGCTGCCTTTGTCGATATGGAATTTACGGTGAATGACACGACTTCTATTGACCCGATTGACTTGCGCGTGCCTATACCGATACGTGCTGTAGTTGATGAAATCCCCGGACGAAATTTCATCATGTATACACTCAATTTTTATGAGACACATGGCGAAAAAATAGAAGGTGCATTTGACACTCGTTTTCATCGGGATATTCATTTATTCGTACCCGGCAGCCGTGATAATGCCGAAAAAATCCTCGCTGCAATAGATGATTTTTTCAAAGCTAATCCTCAATACAAAAGCGAAGAACCCGAATATCGCATCACAGGCGAACACAACATGTCGCACGCTGAAGGACATGATATTGAAATTACATTTTACACCATTTTACGAGGTGTCGAGACGGATAAAATCTGGGCAAAACTCCAAGCATTTCCCCAATTTGCAGAAGTATCCAAAGATGTGAAGCGCATCTATCGTTATGATGCCGCGCGAGTTAGAGAAGATATTAATTACGACCGTATTTCTTTGTATTTTAATGATTTATCAAAAATACGCCCGTTTGCAGATACGCTCTATCGCAATCCCAAACGCATGGGCGCAGACAATCCAATTGAGGTCGATATTGCTCAAATTAAAGAGAAAGAGAATTTTAATTTCCTAAGTAAAATCACCAAAATAATCGCGTGGTTATTGGTTGGATTTGGCGCAACGAGCATCAGTTTATTCCTTTTCAATCTCCTGAAAATGCACCTTTCCAAAGTCAAAATGAACATTGGTACACTCAAAGCTTTTGGCTTAGGCAATGGTGAAGCACAACGCATCTACTTCCGCATCATTCTAAGATTTTTGGTGTGGAGTCTTTTGCTTTCTCTATTAATAGCGGCTTTATTAGGGTATGCGTCTGACTTCCTATTGGCAGATAGAATTGTAGGCGAAAGCGAAGCTTCGTATTTCAACCTAATTCATCCGAACACACTCATTACACTCATAATTCTACTTATAGTCACCATACTCGTTTCACTCTACACGATACGCACGATGCTATCCAAATCGCCCGGCGATTTGATTTACAACAGGTGAAATTGTGTTGTGGTGTCGTTGTATCGTGGTGTTGCAGTTGATAGACAGATTACGACAAAACCATACAACGACACGACGACACTAAAACACCACAACACAATTTACTCATGAAGCACTCACGAAAGTTATCTATCTTTTGTGCCTTGCTCTTTATACTTGTATGTACAGGTATACAGGCACAAAAATTTGACATCGACGAATTTCACATTCCCGATGGACGACTGAATTTGAGCGATTCGGAATACGAACGACTCAAAAATACAGGCAAGCAACTCCGAGAAAAACTGGTCACTGATTTACAGGCACAAGGCTATGATGTCATCTCGCCCCGAAGGTCAAAAATCCGATTGAAAAGAGTTGGTATTGATGATATTAGAGTTGATTATGACCCGGAAGCAAAACGGGTTATCTTTGGTAAAATAGCCAAAGTCGGCAATTCCATTACTGTCAATGCTTACCTGTACAGTTCCGAAAACGGTATTCGCACCTCACATGAACCACTTGAAACAACAACACTCAGCCGCCAATCGCACGAACTTAATGATTCGGGCGAAATCAGCACCGCTGTAAACGAAATCATTAAAGGTTTATCACTCAATAAACCTGAACCACCTCCTGCACCAATCGTAGTTGAACCACAACCTGAACCTATCACTCCTAAACCACCAAAAGTAGAACCACCCGCCCCGGAACCACCAATTGCGGACAAACCTCCTGTAAAGACCGAACCGGAGACTATTGTCCCACCTACGCCTAAGCCACCTAAAAAAACTAAAGTACCCAAGCCCGAAAAAACATGTAGCAAGGCTCCCGGCGCGACACTTATTGTAGCAGGTGGTTTGATGGGTGGTACAGGGATTTATTTTCGTATTAAAGCCAAGAATATCTACGATAATGATTACCTGCCTGAATATGATGAGCCAGGTGCGCGTGACATACTCGAAGATGCTCGAAAGCCCAATCGCATGGCGCATATGCTCGGTGCGGGAGGAGTTCTGGTTGCTGGTTTGGGCACGTATTTGTGGGCAAAATGTTCTAAAAAACGAAAGAATAATTTTGGTATGGAAAATTTTCAACTCACGCCGATTTTAGAACATAATACAGTGACAAATACCAATAATATTTCAGCTCGCATTTCATTTAATTTCTAAAAACATATTGGGATTTTCAAATCTCCCAAGTGGGTTTCAACCCCTTGTTTTTCAAACCATTACAATGGGTTAAAACCACATTAAAATATCAAATCACCTAATTTTACAGTACACAAAATCAAGCATCATGAAAAAAACAATTTTTATTATCATCGGACTTTTTATTGTCTTGCAATGGGGCTGTCGATTTGAGGAACTATATGTATGCGACCCTGATTTTCTCACCTTTGAACGCTCATATAGCTATGAAGCCGATACTTTCTCGGTCAATGATATGGTACGCACGCCCGATGACAATTTTGTTATCTGCGGTAATATTGGTGACGATGTATTTCTATTGAAAATCGATAAGGAAGGCAATACTGTTTTCTTTGAACGCAATGTGATTCCTGTCACCAACGAAACGTGCAGGTCTATCGCTATGACTCCTGACAATGGCTTCATTACCTGCGGTCAACAAGACCGTAAAGCATATCTGGGGAAGTATAATGCCTTAGGTAAAATTCAAAATCAAAATACACAGACACAAGCAAGTTTCAGTGATTGCAGATGTATCGCGCCTACTATGGATGGGCAATACGTAATTTCAGGAAGAATAAGCCACAATAATGGTGTCATGAATACCTATGTAGCTCCTGTGGTATTTAATAATACATTTCCCAATATCATGTCGGGATATTTACCCTCACCGGCACGCAGTGGTGCAGAATTGGCAGAAGCTGTAATACCAACAACGGATGGCTACACTGTTGTGGGGCATTCATATAATTCGCCGACTCCCGGAAATGGTACAGCCGTACATTTTTACAGACTTGATAACAACTTCGATACAATAGCCAATAGCGAAAAGTTTTATCATCTCGGCACACAGCAAGATATAGCGCATGATGTCGTAGAAACCCCGCAAGGCAATTATATGGTTGTGGGAAAACTGCATACCGCCAGCAATACAGGAAATGACATTTTTGTAGCCGAAATGAATGATGACGGAGAAATTCTAAATCAATATAATTATGGCGGAAGCCGTGAGGATATTGCTGTTTCTATTATTCATGCTCATCAAAGCGGTCAGTATATTATCGTAGGTCATTCGGCAAGTTTCGGCGATGGCAGCGACGATATTTATGTCTCAAAAATAAATCAAAATGGAACAGTCGTATGGGAAAGAACACACGGTCAGGCAGGAACTGATGAGAGAGCCGAGGCAATACTTCGTACAGATGACTGTGGTTACATCATCGCCGGATATAGTGCCCGGAATGGTTTGCGGCGTCCTTACGTCGTTAAGATAGACGAAAGCGGCAATACTCAATAGAAAACATTCATACGAAACATTTTTATACGAAGAAACGTACAAAAAGTGTTTACATATAAATAAGTCGGGGAATGTCTGTACAGACATTCAAGCAGTAAGCATTGAATAATCAATGCTTACTGCTAATCACCGTGATAAAAGTGTTCCGTATGAATGAGAAAAGTAAGACATTTTGGACATTTACGCTACTTTACCTTGTCAGTATTTTATTGGTGGGTATTGCAGTGTTCAAAAATGTCAAATCATCTCCCAGAATGAAGGCGTCGCCTACTATTTCGGCGGAAGAGCGATTGGTCAATCAGCAAAAACTCTTGTTTAAGGTTCAAAAAGTCAATCAATATCTGCTTGAATTAGAAGCTCTGGAAGACAAACTTGAAGCAAATCAAGATAATGCTCGTGAAATTGGTCAAATTAAAACAGAAATGGACAGAACTACCCTAAAACTTCGTTCTGAGATTGAAACCTATCGAGGCGAGTCCGACGGAGATTTATACACTGAAATTTTCAGAAACTTTGACCGTCTCATTAGCTTGCGAATGCTCAATGATGGTTTGAAAATTCAGAACTTACAAACCAGAGCAGCCCTCAATGAGTGCAAACAGGCTTCGACAGCGTTGACTTTTAAGCGATAATACGACAATGTTGTAATCACATAAAAGAGATTGTATTGTAGCATTATTGTATTCACCATTGTCGTATCATTAAGAACATCAGTCGTAAAAAAAATACAATAAACGTGCATATATGAGTGATGTTTTCTATTTTTACAAATTAATGTTAAATGTAAAACACTGTCAAACCATTCGACAGTAAAACATATAGGAAATATCACACATGAAGCCGACCAATAAAAAAGAATACAACAGGTCGATACTTGGCTTTTTTGCTATGTGGGCAATTACTACTGCCTTGATAGTATTTGCGTGCCTTCAACCATTCAAAACCCCGAAGTTGGAAAATGCAAAACTTCGCAAGCAAGTCGAAAGCCTCAAAAAAGATTCTACCCAACAACATCTGCTACTTACCACTATTCAAGGCATCAACTCCACGATGGAAAGCCTTAGTGCTAAGTATAGCGAAGATACGCTCAAAAAACTGAGCACTTATCCGAATGAGGATTTGGAGGATAGTGAAATGAAAGATAAGCTCGAAGAAATGAGTGGCAGAATCGTGGAGGTCGTCAAGCTCAATAGCGTAAATGGAAATGATTTGCAAAAACAACTACGTGATTGTAATGAGAAATTGTCATTGAAAGATGAGCAAATCAGTAATTTAAATATCATTGTACAACAAAAAGAGTCTCAAATCAATCAACTGAGATATCTTAATAGTCAATAAAAATATAACACAAGCACTCAACTGAAATATCAAATAGTTAAGTTCAAGTTTAAGTATAAGATTAAGTTTAAAAATAGAATTTGGCAAAGCCAAATTCCTGCGATTTAAACTTATACTTAAACTTAGACTTATCTACACACAACGAACAATGTTTACAAAACTATCCGTCGGCTTCGTCATTGCGATGCTGTCGCTTGTATTTACTCAACTGATAGCCAACAGGCTTAAGTCAAAAATCAGGAGTCAGGCAAAAAAAGTCAAACTTTTTTCGCTCAACTCCATCATTTACCTGTTGCTATTCATAGCCATATTGACACTGCCTGTATTGCTTACACTGCTCAATATCAGTGTCGTATGGAAATATACCATCATTGCGGTTTACGCGCTCTTGATAGGTTTGCTACATACTTGGTCGTTTTACAAGCAAGTCAAATGGGCGGAAAAAGGCGTCGATATCTTACCGGATATTTTGTACACCAGTGCTATCGCGGCATTGGGTACGATCACATTTTTGGCGGTCATCAACTTCATGGGCAATCCCTATACCGAGCCGAACAATTATACATTTGTGATGTTACCATTTGTATTGCCGATGTTTGTGTTAAAAACGATTTTCTTACTGGAAAAAGTCCCTGTCTTAGATTATCCCAAATATAAAATCAGCAAAGGCGACAAAAAAGTATCTCCCGAAGAACGCAGAAACTCCCGACTCATCAGCACCACGATGATGATTCCGATGGGAGAAAACGAAGAAGAACTCACCCCCGTAGAATGCAGATTGCTCAGTGATATTGAATTTGGTATCAACGTCTATCAACTCTTCAGACAATACAATAATCGCCCCGACCTCCCTACCATCAAAACACACGACGAACAAGGCAACGAATACGAATACCTCTTTTATTTCAAACCCAAATTTCTCGGCAGAAAAAAATTCATCGACCCCGAAATCAATGTCGTCAGAAATAAAATCAGCAATAAAGACATTATTATTTTACAAAGACACAGTACAATTTTGAATGAGTGAATGTTTTTTAATACGATAATGATACAATGCGACAATGTTTCTACCCTATTGACGCATTGACGCATTATGTCATTATCGCATTATTTGTTCACTCATTCAAAATTCACTCATTCACTCATTCAAAATTAATCTATGAACCCTTCCTCTTTGAATAAATACCTGCCCGTCAACTGGGAAAACGGCATGATGATGACCGCCGGACACCTCGTTGCACTTAATCAATATGTCATTGGTGCGATACACAATGCCACTATCGCTCATGTCAATCCCGTCAATTATGGCTTGCTGCCTTGCCACGACAAAAATTATAATGCGCTTGAAATCGTAGGCGATTCGCCAAAAGAATATTTTAGTGTAGAATTGGTACGTTGTTTTGCAGTGACGCCCGGTGCAAATATACTCGCCATTACCCCCGAAACAGTAAGTGCCGGACAGTACAAAAAATCTGACCTTATCACCCAAATCAACCTTGCCGAAAGCCGTGAGCGTTACCTACTGCTCTATCTCGAAATCATGCCCGATTATGCACCCGTAGGTACGCCCGACCCCACCGAAAATTTTGACCGCAAACCCCACCTCAATATATCCGTAAAACTCAAACATACCACCCTCAACTATCCCCACGAAATTACTGACAGATACAGCAATAGCCCCAATGTTTTACCACTCGCGCTCTACGATGCAGGCGATAGGGCACATCCTACACAAATCAAACAATTCATCCCACCATGTGTGAGTTGTGACTCGTTTCACCCACTTGCCAAACTCTACGAACGACTCCAAAAAGTAGCAGAAGAAATGCTCCTCAGTTGTACCGAAGTCATGAAGTTCGTACACGAGGATTCGCAAAAAAACCTGCGTTCGCAAGTAGCTGTGGATATGAGCGTGATACTACCGCCTATTATTCATAGTTTGGTAGATATCAACAGTCAATTTAAGACCTCACTACGTTATGAATCGCCTGTGAAATTGGTACAGGCTTTCAAGCAATTGGCAATTGCTGTGCGCTCGTCTTATTTTACGCTCAATCAGGCTCGTAGAAGAGAATTGGCGCGTTACTTTGCTGAATTTCATGGTGTACCCGGCGATTTTATGGATACCACAGGTGCTGTCGAAAATGCCGAATACGCACACGTAAATATCTATCATTCCTCTTTTGAACATATTTTAAAATTCCTCAAAATGTACGCCGACCTATTCAAAGAAATGTCTGAAAAAGGACTCAAAACCTCCGAATTTGCGCCCGGAACCTACCGGGAAGATATACCCCAACAACCCGCATATCAACCCGAATCAACACCTGCTCCGCCACCTCCCCCGCCGCCGACTACTTCGTCGGACGACGATGATTGGGGGATGATTCTTGGATAAAAAGTGTTTTTATTAGATTGATTATCAAGCAATAGTCAAAAAAATCAAAATATTTTTTCTTTTACTGTTAACATCTTTGCGTAACAAGTAATGTTACAATAAATGCATAACACACCGTTGAGCATTTACTTTTAAAAGTAGTTTACAGCATGAAAGAATGCTTTATTCAAGTAATTGATTATTATTCTTGAACAAATTAAGACAAAAACATTTTATCTAAATTTTAATATAACTAAATTACTGACAGACAAAACCTTAAATAAAACATTTTCTAAAAAAACGTGTTTCCAACAACATAAAAACAATAAGTTATTTGCATAATTTAATACAAAATAATATATTTAATTGAATTTCGAATGTTTTATAAGTCCAAATTAAAACGAATGAAATAATATTGTCGCATTAACGCATTTCAGCATTATCGCATTTGTATTCATTCACTCATTCATTCAAAATTCATTCATTAAAACTTAAGTATCATGGCAAAGACACTATATGGTTACACAATCGGAGCTAACATCAATGAGAAAGATGCTCCCGCAGGTGTAAAAATTGTACCGGACAACAAGACACTCGTTGCTCTACAACTCAATGACGAGCCGGACGATGTACCGGAACCACGCCGCCACAAAAACATGAAAGCAATCTTTGAACACTACCAACCACACAAAGAGGTTGATTTGAATACCAAAGAAGGTGATTCTGACAGTATGGTCTTCAAATTCAATGGTATGAAAGATTTCACCAAAGATGGTATCATCGGACAAAGTGATTTACTTCAAGGCTTGCAAGAAGAAGAAGGTATGTATGCCAAATTCAAGGATGTACTCCGTACCAATGAAAAATTGAAAGGCGTCATCAGCAATCCTGAACACAAAAAGGAATTCGTTGAATTGCTCGAAGCACTTATCGAAGAACTTGGTGGAGAGGATGAATAGACGAAGTAGTTCGCAGTTGATAGTTCATAGTTCACAGTAAAAGAACGAATTATGACTATCTGTGACCCAATAAACATTTTTTTCTGAAAATTAAGTAGCCGTTCAATTGTTTGAACTTGCTCTTATTAAAAATACACACAATCGGTAAGATACACGTTAGTCATCCACAGTCTACCGTCCACATCTACCGATAAAAACTCAAAGTCATGGCAGAACAAGCAGCAAATACAGCCACGCTAGAAAAAATAAAAGAAAAAGTAGCCGTCCTTAAAAAGCAGGGCGGATTTGGTATACTCAAAGGCGTCATCGACGGCAAAAAGGGTATCCGTGAGATAGACCCAAAAGATGAAGCCCGCCGCGAAGCTTTCCTCACCGACGAGGACAAAGCCGAAAAGCGCAAAAAACTCAAAGCAGAACTTCGCATTCTCAAAGAACTCGTCACGGCAGACGACCCGATTAGTACTTGCGAGGAACAGAATAAGAAAGTAGCAGAAGTACTCAATCAGAATCTCGCCAATATTTTTGACGAAATCAAGGATTTAGAAAAATCTTATCGCTCTATGGATATGTTTTTCCGCAATGCAGGCGAGGAAAACATCCGCAATCTTTTCGTCATCAACATGCCTTTAGAGGAATTTACGAGCGAATCAAATACTGAATTGCGAGAAAGCCTTCAGACACATTTCAAAGAAAACTACGACCGCTTCTCGCTCGAAGATAATTACTCGATGTTTGTGATTCCGGGTTATCTGGGTGCCAATCTTGATTATTGGAGCAAATTGGCTGCCAGTCACCGTATTACACTCGTAACGGATTTCAAAGACGAACGCGAATTTGAATCTATTCAAGACAGCATCGAAGAGAAAAAACTTGCTGGCAGTGACCGCTTCAAAGCCAACACTGTTGTCACATGCAATCGTATTGTCGTCAGAAAGAAAAATGACGGTATCGAAAATGAGGATTTACTCATCGCGCCTTCTACGGCACTCGCCGGAAAAATGTGGGCAGGCAATGGCATCCAACCGCCCGCAGGTAAGAAATTTGGTAAGCTCGACGGCGCACTTGGTGTTCGTATGCCACTCCTTCGCTCACAGGCTGATGCGATTGATAAAATGGGCTTGATTCCGATTATTTTTGAGAAAGAATGGGGCGCACCCACTGCGATGTCTGACACGACATTAGCATCTGAAAGTGGCGACCCGGACCTTCGCGCACTCGGCGTAGTACGTGCGAAAGATTGGATAGCAAAAGTCCTCTTGGATTACTTCAACGGCTTGACTTTCCAAGTATTCGACGGTAATCTCCGTAAGGAAATCAAAGGCGAACTCAATAAGTTCTTCAAGAAAATCAGCGGCTACGGCGGCTTGATTGAAGACTATTCCATTGAGCGCATCGAAGCTGACCCGGACGACCCACAAACGGTCAAACTCGCGGTCAACGTAAAGCCTTACTTCGCCACTAAACACTACGTAATCGACTTCTCCGGCACACAAAATAGATTTAAAGCCGAAGATGGCGACGATGAATAAAATTGATATAACGGGATTACTACTAAAAAGTAATCCCGTTTTTTTAAGAAAAGAGAAATAAATCGGGAAAAGTAATTTTGGCTCAACTCCACATTCTACGGGAATCATATATCTTTTTGTTTTTAGTTTGGGAAGATGTCTACTCGGCGGACATTTTTGAAATGTCAGGCGAGAATTTTATGACAAAAAAATAATTAAGTACCAAGACAAAATTATCTTTAATTAATTTTGGTTTCTTTTTCTCGCTAATTTCGTTAAAAATACTCGCCGTAGCTTAGGCTATGTAAAATAGAAAAAATAAATTGAGCCAAAAGCTGATATTATTTGTTAGCATAACA
>JAHDEO010000269.1 GCA_020628725.1 Saprospiraceae bacterium | reverse complement strand
TACCAAATATCATTATAATCATTGAATGCACAAGAAGTAATATCCGGTCCGCTACATTCTTCCAAAAGTGTAAATGGAGTCGTACCTGCACCTACGGCTATTGCTCCCGGGCAGTCGTCGTTGGGTGGTGGTGGCGTGACGTAATCCCAGCAAATTTGGACTTGTACATTGTGATTGCCATTACAACCGAAAGTGCCATAAGTGGTACAGCCCGGTCCACTGTTTTGGAAGTTGATAGAGGCAACGGTTGACGGACCGCATCCGCAGTCGTCATCATTATCAAAAAATCCACCATTGATATTGTAGTTACATCGTCCGCCTCTGTCGTCTTCCCATGCGTTGAAGATGATATTGACGGTTTCAGCGCAGGTATTATTTCTGCCGCCGAGTTGGGTGTTTGGGCTTATGGTACAGTTGCCGTTATTATTACATTGGAAGCAATTGCCACCGACATTAGTGCCGTTTAGGTTGTCATCAAACCATACGAGGGCGGTGTATTCTTCATTACCGCTTTCCCAACAAGGACCTCCGATGCCTCCTTCAAACCATTGTACTTGAGTGACGGTGACGGTGTAATTAACGGGTTGGGCGTATGCAAATGTGCCGATAGCACAGAGTATTAAAAGGAAATATAGCTTTCTCATAGCTTGGTTTTTGTAATTTGAATGGTGTTTTTGTTTGGACAAAAAATTAAAATGTAGGCGTGAGCGTCAATTGATAGACCAATGTACTGCCTTCATCCTCATCGGGTATGTTGATGATGATTTTGCTATCTGTCCATTTTTTGATGTGGAAAGTTTGGATTTCATTACCACATATTTCCTCGTATGGCGGGAATAATTTGAGTTGATTATTAGTTTTTTCAAACTCAAAATGAGTGATGTATTTTCCATCATTCAGAATGTACAACATACCTTCAGGCGAGATTTTCCAAAGTACTTTTCGAGTTAGCATTTCTTCCTTAAAACCTGTTTGTTCTTTTTGTAATTCGCTTGTTGTCAATTGATTATTTTCATCAATCAAAACTGCGTCTGTAATTTTCCATGTTATACAATTATCGGGAATTGCGATGGTCAAACCATCCGTTTTTTCACAATTTTCGACTGGGGTTTCGGGTGAATTTTCATTCGCGTTGGGTTTTGGTTGTATCTGTCCGCCCATTTTTTGATAGGCTTCGGGATTGGTCTCTACCCATGCTTTTTTGGCTTGGTCGTAGGCGGTGTTATCGGCTTTTTGATTACCGGTATTTTGATATTTCGGGAAATCTGACGGGATATTTTGCTGTGCATATACGAATGATGTACACGATAACAGCACAGCGATGATGACTGAAATAATGGTTTTCATAGCAAGATTTTAAAGACAAAACTTCATCATGGGATGAAGCATTTTGATTAATTGTGGATAATCGAAGGTGTCTAATAGGCTCAGTGTGAGATAGGTAGGTTTCAAATGATAATCAAATTTAATGAAAGTTTTATAAATATGAAAATTTGAAGATGTTTTTTTATTATGTATTACTGAAGACATTTTTTTGTAAAATCACAAAATTTACGCTCAAATTGCATCTTTTCAGCATGTATTTGCGTCTAAATGACTACAAACTTGCCGCACCACTAATTCTTGCCATTTTATTTAAGCAAAATATGATACTCTACTCGCGTTTATGTGTAGTTTGGATGCTTTTTTTGATTCCTGTAAATAACTACGCTCAATTGTATATCAATGAAATTGTCGCTGCCAATGATGCGGTGGTGGCTGATGCCAACGGAGAATATGACGATTGGATTGAAATTTATAATGCCGGAGCCACTGCGGTCAATTTGGCAGGTTACTATCTTTCGGATGATATAGATGCTCCTACAAAGTGGCAGATTCCCGCTACCAATGCGTCATTAACCACCGTACCCGCAGGAGGTTTCCTCTTATTCTGGGCTGATAATGAAGTAGGACAAGGAGCAAATCACCTTAATTTTCAACTCAGGAGTAGCGGTGAGACGATAGTGCTGACCGCCCCGGACGGCACTACGCTTGTTGATCAAGTGTCATTTCCAACGATATTGACAGATTATGGCTACGGACGCCTGCCTGATGGTAGCACAAATCTATCCGAACTCACCCCCGCCAGCCCTGCTGCTACAAATAATAACAGTCAACCACAAGTAGAAAAGCCGATTATCAACCTACCAAGCGACTTTTACTCAGGCACACAAACGGTGAGTATCAGTGCCGAAGCGGGAGCTACGATTTATTACACGACGGATGGGAGTTTACCTACAACATCAAGCAATACCTACAGCAGCCCAATCAATGTGTCTTCGACGCAAAGCGTGAGAGCAATTGCCGTAAAGAATGGTTTTGCGGATAGTTTCGTGGCGACGGGTACTTATTTTATTGATTATAATCCGTCGTTACCTATTTTTCATATCACGATGAATCCCGATGATTTGTGGGACGATCAAACGGGAATTTACGTAACAGGCACAAACGGAATAACAGGATATTGTAGCAATAGCACTCCCCGGAATTGGAATCAAGATTGGGAAAAATCTGCCCATCTCAAGGTGTTTAAAGATGGTAATTTGGTATCAGAAAATAATATCGGCATCAAAATAGGTGGTAATTGTAAAAGAAATAAACCGCAAAAACCACTGAATCTTTATTTCAGAGATGAATACAGCGATATAGGAGATAGTAAATTTACTTACCCGATATTTCCCGATAATGATTTGGCGCATTTCAAACGACTTTTTATCAGAAGCGGCAATAATAATATTCCCGAATTTATCAAAGACCTCACTATCTCTCGAATGCTCAAAAACAGGATTGAACTCGACGCTCAGTCGGCACAACCTGTTATTGTTTTTCTAAATGAACAATACATTGGCATTCAAAATCTTAGAGAAAAATACGACCGTTGGCATTACGAAAATGACTTTAAAAATGTATTGGACAAAGATAGTGTTGACGTCATAAAAAATCCCGGACGCTACGACCCAAATAAATGGTGGCCCCGACACCGCGCTACACATGGCGACACGCTTGCATGGCGAGAGTTTATGAATTACATGAAAGCCGGTGATTTTACCGTTGAAAGCAACTACGAACAAGCACAAAACCGCTTTGATAAAGATGAATTACTCAATTATCTGACCGCAGGACATTTCTTCAATAATCGCGATTGGATTCCCAATAATCAAAAAACATGGAGAGCGAGAAGTAATGATAAATGGAGATGGTGTTTGACGGATTTTGACTCTGCGCTCAATATAGGTCAGGTCAGTGAAAATACATTGACAAACAGAATGTTAAAGGTATACACTTCTGATAATGAAAACGCTTACGAAACGAATATTATCTATCACAGATTATTTGCAAATGAAGCCTTCAAAGCCGAATATATTCAGCGCATGAACACCTATTTGGAGGTGCTTTTTACCAATACCAATTTTGACCCGACGATAGATGGACATTATAATGAAATCCTACCCGACTTAGCAGATGCCAATGCGCTTTATGGACACAGTTTCACCAATTATGAAAACGAAATTCAAAACCAAAAAAACTTCGTAGCACAGCGTGGTCAGCATGTCAGAGGACATATGGAATCGCATTTTGGATTGACAGGTACATTCCAATTGAGCATCAATTTTACTGCAAATAGTAACGGAACTGTCGCCATGCACGGCAATTATTTCGACCTACCTTATAATTATCAAGGAACATATCACGATAATGTACCCGTCGAAATTCACGCTATTCCGAATCCCGGTTATCGCTTTTCACATTGGCAAGAAACAGGTGATACCGACGCGACAATTTACCAATCATTCAATTCAAATACGACGCTGACACCTGTTTTTGAAGCTGCTTTAGATGTGGTAATTAACGAAATTCATTACCATCCAAATGACACCATTAATGAAAAAGAATTTATCGAAATTTATAATCCTGATACGAAAGCGCGCGACTTGAGTGCTTACGAATTTTCGGAAGGTATTTGTTTTAAATTTCCAAAAGAAACAAGCATTGGCGCAGGTGAATACATCGTCATAGCTGCCGATGCTACGCAATATTTGGGCAATGGTTATCAGGTTTTTCAATGGGAAAATAGCAAGCTCAATAATGACGGTGAAAAGCTCTTTTTACAAAATCCACTCAAAATTAATATTGACACCGTTCGCTATAATGATGGTCTCCCCTGGGCTTTGTTGCCCGATGGATTTGGGGCTTCGTTGGAATTGAATTATCCGCCACCAGCCGATAATATACAGGCTGACGATTGGCACGCATCCGTTCCCGAAGGCGGCACACCCGGCGCACAAAATTCCACGCCATGCACCAATCCACAAGCGACAATTGTGATTAACGAAATCAATTATAATTCGGATGAAAATACCTTTGACCCTGCCGATTGGATAGAATTATACAACCCGAATGCCACGCCCGTCGATTTATCGAATTGGGGATTTTATGACAGCGGAAATGTCTATACGATTCCTTCGGGGACGATGCTCGAAGCGGATGATTATCTGATTCTCGCAGAGGATATAACCAAATTTACGACCATGTTTCCCCACTTGAATAATGGGGAAGTCATTGGCGATTTCACTTTTGCTTTGGGGAATGGCGACGAACGCATCAGCCTTTTCGATGCCAATAAATGCCTCGTAGATGAATTGAAATACACCGATGAAATGCCCTGGGACAGTATCCCTGACGGCAATGGACCGACCCTCTCCCTCATCGACCCTACAATGGACAATCTACTCGCCCCTTCATGGGAAGCCTCCACGAATATCGACTCCCCCAACGGCACGCCCGGACGCGCAAATGAGCCTTGCTTAGAAAATACCATTGTGCTGCCGAGTACAATTTGTGCAGGATTTCCGGCTACCGTGAAAGTGGATAAGGCATACGATGGAATGGATTTTACATGGTTTGCATCGGGCGCAACGCCGCCGAATTTTACAGTCGATTCAACAGACCTGACATGGAATAATTCGGGGACTTACAACATGCAATTAATTACCCAATATTATGAATGTACAAAAGTTTACACCCAATCAGTCACAATAGAAGATTGTAATAGAATACCGAATATTATCAATGACGATTTTTCTACAAATGAAGATAATGTATTGTCAAACAATGTGTTAGCAAATGACAATGACCCTGATAATGACAACCTCACGGTCAATACCATCCCACAAACCAACGTCTCCAACGGCACGCTCATCCTCAATGCAGATGGCACATTTGACTACACGCCAAACCCGAATTTTTACGGCACAGATAGCTTTACGTATGAAGTATGTGATGATGCGACTTTCGGCGTGCCTACGTCCGATAGTTTTGTTGGGCAAGTCTCATCAGGCGCGGATGATGTGGAAGAGATTGCGACAGATGGTTCCATTGATGTAGGTAGTAGCGATTTGGATTTGCTCGAAGACAATCCTACGATATATAGCACTGTCGGGATTCGCATAACAAGTATTACAGTACCACAAGGCGCGACAATTACAAACGCCTATTTGGAATTTGTAGCAGATGAATCGCAAAGTGTAGCGACTTCATTGACTATTAATGCAGAAGCAGTAGGCAACGCCGCCGCCATTCCCACCACCAATTACGCGCTAAGTTCCAAAACCAAAACAAATGCAACGGTTTCATGGGCAAATCTTCCCGCTTGGACGACAGGTAATACCTATCAAAGCACAGATATTAGCTCCGTTGTACAGGAAATTATCAATCGCGGTGATTGGGCGAGTGGCAATGCAATGACTTTCTTGATTGAAGGAACAGGCACACGCACAGCCGAATCTTTTAATGGTACGGCTCCGCCGAAATTATTTATTGATTATGAATTTTTAAATGGAGAACAAATGGACGTATCGCTTTGCGATGTGGCAGAAGTTACGATTAATGTTATGCCGGAAAATGACCCGCCACAAGCAGTAAATGATAACGTCGCCACGGCAGAAGAATCTTCCAAAACAGGCAGTGCCATCAGCAACGACAGTGATGTTGATGGGGATAATTTGACCATAAATATCATCCCGGTAACACCGCCGCAAAACGGTTCGGTTTTCCTCTTGGCAAGTGGTTTTTATTCATACACGCCTGATACTGATTTTTACGGTACAGATGTTTTTGAATATGAAATTTGCGACGATGGAAGCCCTGTAATGTGCGACACGGCGAGTATCACAATTGACGTTACACCCGTCAATGATGCGCCAACGCCTACACCCGATACCCTGTCCATGTTTGCTAATTCTTCTATTCAGCATAATGTTTTATTAAATGATTCTGATATTGAAAATGATGTATTGACGGCAACGACGACTCCCGTAGTCGCACCTTCAAACGGCACGCTCATCATTCAATCAAATGGCAATATCGACTACACCCCCAATCCGAATTTTGTAGGCACAGATAGTTTCACTTATGAAGTCTGTGATGATGGTTCGCCCATTATGTGTAATACAGTTTCAGTTGAGATTATCGTTGAACCGGATTGCGTAGATATTGAATTATATGCTTGGCTCGAAGGGGCTTACGACGCTACACCCGGCGAGATGCGTACTACGCTCGTCACAACAAGAAAACTATTACCCGGACAAACACCTACAAGTGGGCTTGCTACTCCAACACCAGCCGGACAACCGTATAGCGTCGCGCCGTGGAATTATGCAGGCACAGAAGGCGCAGGCTGGACAGATGCAGATTATACAGGCGATGAAACAGATTGGGTGTTAGTCTCGTTTAGAACTGATATTCAGAAAAGTACAGAAGTCGGAATGACCGCAGGTCTGTTAATGAAGGATGGTAGTATCACCTTTCCTAATCGTTGTGCTTTGACTTCTACAGTAGCGAGTCCATTGTACATTGTCATTGAACATCGCAACCATATTGGCGTTATGACTCCGCAACCTGTTGATGTGATGGACAGCACATTGTCTTATGATTTTCGTTTGTCAGATAGCTACCGCGACCAAACAAGTTTTGGACAAAAACAACTCCCGACAGGCGAGTGGGTGATGTTTGCAGGTGATGCTTACCAAACAGATTTTCCAAGTTTTGATATTAAAGGTACGGATAAGACGATTTGGTTCGATAATAACGGTATCTTTGATTATTACTTTTCGCCGGATTTCAATTTAGATGGTGATATCAACGGACAGGATAAGTCTTTATGGTTTGAAAATAATGGTATCTCATCGCGAGTGCCAAAATAATTTTTTCTCATGTCAATTAAACCTTTATTTTCTTCGTATTTCTTATGTATTATCTTGTGTTTTCAAGCTTATGGGCAAATAAACACATTAACAGATTTTCCCGAAAATCTACAATTTTATGCGAGAGATATACAGACAAATAAAGCGGTTATTCCAATTACAGGACAAATCAATACGATAGGGGATAGCGTGAGTGTGGTTATATTACGAGACGGACAACCTTATAGTCAACAAGGCATCAAACCAACCAATCTGAATTTCGCATTAAACCCTAAAATTGACGCTGAATTAGCTCAATACACAGTACAGTTATATGTAACCGCTTTGGGAGTGACAACGCTCCATCAAACGGCGGAAAATGTGGTTGCGGGAGATGTCTATATTATCTCAGGACAATCCAATGCCCAAGCCATCAGGCGCAATGGCAGTGCCGACGAAAATAATAGTGAATTTATCCGCGTATTTGCGCTTGGTATTGACGATAGCCTTGCCTTATTGAATCAATTAGAATGGTTTTATGGCGAAGGAGACGGTTATATCAATATACCGGGAAATACGGGGCAGTGGGGCTTGCACTTAGCAAAGCAAATAGTTGATAATCAGCAGATTCCTGTATGTATTTTTAATGGCGCAAGAGGGGCAAAACAATTGAGTTACTTCCTTAAAGATGACACTGAACCCGAAAATCTCAATACCAATTACGGACGATTGCTCTACCGCTTGAATTATACAAAATTAGCGGATAAAGCCCGCGCAATATTTTGGTATCAAGGCGAAAGCGATGTACATGTTAGTACATCATTAGCCACCTACAAAACACGATTTACTAATTTATATGAAGATTGGCTGAATGATTATCCTGCGGTAGAAAAAATATACATTACACAAATCCGAAATGGCTGCTACAGCACGCCACAACAAAGTGTACGAATACAAGAAGCACTTCGTCAATTGGCAGAAGAACTACCCAATGCCACCATTGTTTCGACTAAAGGATTGGTGCAACATTGGGATGCTTGTCATTTTCCTTATGTTGGAGGATATAAAGAATTGGGGCGACGATATTACCAGTTGATAAACAGGGATTTGTATGGAGAAAATGTACCTTACGCTACTTCTCCTGATATTAAAAAAGCGGCATTTTTATCCGATACTGAAATCATCATTGAAACGAAATCAAATGATAATTTGATATGGGAAAATGGCGCACATACCTATTTCGCACTTGAGGGAAGTAACGCCCTCGTAACAGGAGGCTACACCGACGGAAATGCCATAAGACTTCAACTCGACTCCAGCGGAGTAGGTGCAACAGGAATTACTTATCTGGACGAAGAACTCATCACAAGTCCTTACGTCATCAATGAAGACGGGCATGGCTTGGTGAGTTTTTATAATTTTCCGATTTCGACATGTGTGGATATACAGCTAAATGCTTGGCTAGAAGGGGCTTACGACCCTACGCTTGGTGAGATGTCCACGGCACTTTCCTCGTTCAGAAAATTATTGCCGGGACAAATACCCACCAATGATCTTGCAAACCTCACGCCTGCGGGTCAACCTTATCACACCGCTCCGTGGAACTATGCAGGCACAGAAGGTGCGGATTGGACAGATGCCGATTATACGGGAGATGAGACTGATTGGGTATTGGTTTCCTTCAGAAATGGCATAGAAAAAAGTACGGAAGTAGCCATGACCGCCGCTTTGCTCAAAAAAGATGGTCGCGTCGAGTTTGTTGACCGTTGCGCATTGACGACTGATATGGCGGATGCCCTGCATATCGTCATCGAACACCGCAACCATATCGGCGTGATGACACCACAACAAATCAACATAGTGAATAATGCCCTAACTTACGATTTTCGTCTGACAGACAGTTATCGTGACCAGACGAGTTTTGGACAAAAACAACTTGCGACAGGCGAGTGGCTAATGTTCACAGGTGATGGCAATCAAGATGACTTGCCAAGCTATGATATTACCGGACAGGACAAGGCGATTTGGGGGGAGAAAAACGGTGTTTTTGATGCCTACCTTGTGCCGGATTTCAATTTAGATGGCGATATCAATGGTCAGGATAAGATACTCTGGTCTAAAAACAACGGAATTTCTTCACGAGTGCCAAAATAATTTATTTTTGACTTATTTTATTGATAATGAATAAATTATAAAGCTGTTTCTGTATTTGGAAGCGGCTTTTTTTATGAGAAAATTTGACTTTATAAAATAATTGACGTAATTTTACGTCATAAAGTATAAGATTCGTCAAGTGCCGAATAAATACGTCATTGCACGTAACATAGACATTCTTGTCTGTATATTATACAAGGTACAGACAGGAATGTCTGTGTTACGTTTCATCGCATTGGATATGAAAAGATTGACAAAAGCAGAAGAACAAATCATGCAAATTATATGGCAATTAGAGCGTTGTCTGATGCGTGATATTATCGACAAATTGGGCGATCCTGACACGCCGCGTACCACCATTACATCAGTAGTTCGCATCTTAGAAAAGAAAGGCTTCGTAGGGCATAAAGCCTATGGACGCACCTATGAATATTTTCCACTCATTACAAAAGAAGACTATTCGCGACAGACTTTAAAAGGCTTAGTCGGTGATTACTTCGGCGGTTCTGTGAATCGCTTAGTTTCTTTTTTAATCAAGGAAAATGATGTGGATTTTAAAGAC
>JAHDEO010000268.1 GCA_020628725.1 Saprospiraceae bacterium | reverse complement strand
AAAATAAATAATTTATTTTCAACGAAAAATACAACAAAAACCTTGAAAAACAACCCCATTCCAAACGAATCTCCCATTATTTTAGCTAACTTCGTGTCATTATCACACGAAGGACAATATTAATAATCATTTTCTTATGTCAATTTCCACTCAACTAAGGTATTTAATCATTCTATCAACTTGCCTCATGGCTTTTAGCTGTTTTGCTCAAGTCACGACAGTGGGCAGTGGCAGTTATACCAATACTTTTCCCGGTGTTGACCAAGCCGGAAGAAATGCCTATCCTTCGGGGTCGCCGCAAGTCAGTGGTAATGCAATTGGCAAGCCGATTCCTACCAATGATTGGTGGTCGAAATTGGTGAAAGAAAACCATGCGGACAATTTATTTAACTACCCGATGACCTTGAAAACGACCAATCAAGGGCTGATTGTCAGTTATATTCCTTGGGGTGTCATTGGAGATTCGGCACCGATTGAAGTTGGATTGACGGGATTAAATACCACAAGGGCAACAATCGCTGATTTTTCAGATTGGACGGTGACTATGAATTGGAATGACGGCACGCACGACCTCCAAACCACCGCCGGAATTGGAATGCCTTTTTTATATTTTGAAAAAGGAAATAATGATATTGTGGAGATTCAAGTCAATTCAGGAACAGCCACTATTTCAAATGAATTGCTCATCATTGAAGATGCGACGAGTGGTGCGGATTTTGTTTTTTACGCGCCTGTCGGAAGTACTTGGTCGCAATCGGGAGGCACTTATACCTCAACTTTAAATGGGAAAAATTACTGGTCGATGGCGATGCTTCCGCAGAGTACGACTAATGTGGCAACTGTCGCACAAGAATATAAAAAATACGCCTATGTTTTCCCCACAAATACTCTAAGCAACTGGACTTATGATGAAAATAACGCGGTATTAAGAACAGATTTTACCGTACAAACCGACATTAAAGAAGGCACTGAAACGACCATGTTGCTCGGCTTACTACCGCATCAATGGAGCAATTTAGCGGCGAACTCACCAACACCAAACGAATACAGTTACAGCACCGTCAGAGGCGAACTCAAAACGCTGGACGGCAACAGCTTTAGCGTCGAAAATACCTTCAAAGGCATACTACCGACATTGCCCTATCTCAACCAATATAGCAACGGATTTAGCCCTGCCGATTTAGCCAATAAAATCGCGCAAATTGAAAATGACGGCTTGGCTGCATGGACAGATTCTTACAACGAAGGGCAGGTGATGAACCGTCTGATTCAAACCGCAAGAATAGCCGATAAAATGGGCAATATTGCAGCCCGCGACAAGATGATTGCTACCGTCAAAGAACGCTTGGAGGACTGGTTGAGCTATGAAGCGGGCGAGGTCGCTTTTCTATTTTATTATAACAACACTTGGTCTGCATTGCTCGGTTATCCTGCCGGACACGGGCAAGACAGCAACATCAATGACCACCATTTTCATTGGGGTTATTTTATCCATGCGGCGGCGTTTATGGAGCAATACGAACCCGGTTGGGCGAGTCAATGGGGTGCTATGGTTGACCTTTTGATACGCGATGCGGCTTCTGCGAACAGGGCGGATGCGACCTTTCCTTTTTTGAGAAATTTTAGTCCCTATGCGGGGCATTGTTGGGCGAATGGCTTTGCTACTTTTCCACAGGGAAATGACCAGGAATCTACCTCTGAAAGTATGCAATTCAATTCGTCTTTGATTCATTGGGGAAGCATCACGGGGAATGATGCGATTCGTGATTTGGGCATTTATTTATACACGACCGAACAGACTGCGATTGACGAATATTGGTTTGATGTCTATAACCGCAATTTTAGCGCGAGTCAACAATATAGTTTGGTGTCCAGAGTTTGGGGAAATTCCTATGATAATGGCACTTTTTGGACTTCGGATATTGCGGCTTCTTATGGAATTGAATTGTATCCGATACATGGCGGTTCTTTGTATTTAGCTCATAATCAATCGTATGCACAAAATTTGTGGAACGAAATTACGGTGAATACCGGAATTTTAGGCAATGAAGTCAATCCTAATTTATGGCATGATACTTATTGGAAATTTTTATCATTTATCGACCCGCAAGCCGCTATAAATTTATACGATGCTTACCCCGACCGCAACTTAAAATTCGGCATTTCTGATGCTCAAACGTACCATTGGCTACACGCCATGAATGCACTCGGAACGGTCAATACCAACATTACCGCAGACCACCCGATTGCTGTTAGTTTTACGGATAATAGTGGTCAGATTACCTACGTGGCGCACAATTATTCAAACGCGGCAATCACCGTTACATTTTCCGATGGATATACGCTGAATGTTCCCGCAAATCAAATGGTTACTAATCGCGATTTGAATGTTGCGGGTGTGCTATCTTCGGACTTTTCACAGGCGTATGCGAATGGAAGTGTTGACTTGACAGCAACCATAACGGGAACGGGCGTTACGAATGTAGAATTTTATGATGGAAATAATTTGATTGGTGCGGACGCTACGCCGCCTTATGAAATGGAAGCGGCGAATTTGACAGTGGGCTTTCACGATATGTATGCAAAAGTTTTTGTGGGGAGTGAATTTATCACCACGAATATCGTCTCTATCCAGGTGGGGGAGCAAGTGCCGTTTTCGGGTTCGGCTTTTGCGATTCCGGGTGTTATTGAAGCGGGTAATTATGATGAATTTGAAGGTGGTATTGGGCAAAATATTTCTTATCTGGATAATGCTCAAAATAATAATGGCGATTACAGAACGAATGAATACGTTGACTCAGCTTTAGACCCCAGCGAAGGACCAACCGTTGGATGGATAAATGCGGGAGAATGGTTGGAATATTCAATTGATGTACAAACGACAGGTTACTATAAAGTGAACACTCGTTATGCTTCCGGCAATCCAAATGGTGGCGGACCTTGTCACTTTGAAATTGATGGCAATATCATTAGTCCGTCAATCGCATTTAATACGACAAATGGTTGGGGAAATTGGGCAACAAAAACAGTCAGCAATGTCGCTCTAACCGCCGGAGAACATATCCTAAGATTGGCAATAAGCGATGGCGAATTTAATATCGGCAACATGGATTTTAGCTATTCAAGTCCGCTGAATTATGTGCCACCAATTGCCGACGCGGGGGCGGATGTTGTGGTCATTTTACCCGCAACAACGGCTTCATTAAATGGCTCACTAAGCAATGACCCGGCAGGACAAACGATTACGTATAGTTGGCAACAAATTTACGGACCTTCCATTATCAATTTCAATAATAATACGATTGCTTCTCCAAATATTTCTAACCTCGAAGAAGGCGTTTATAAATGCAAATTAACAGTGAGCGATGGTACGTATTCGGCGAATGATTACGTCTTGGTCATCGTACAAGCTACCGCTAATTCAAACCCAACAGTAAGCATTACCTCGCCTAATAATAATGCTTCTTTTGCCGAAGGAAACACCATAAATATTGCGGCTACCGCGAATGATTTGGATGGAACGATTGCTTTGGTAGAGTTTTATGCCGATGGTGTAAAAATTGGTGACGACAGCACCGCGCCATTTAGTTTTCTATGGACAAATGCTGCCGTAGGAACGCATCAAATTACCGCAATTGCAACGGACAATCTCGGCGCACAAGGCAACTCACAAACGGTCAATATCAACGTAAACCAAGTAACAGCCTGCACCGAAACCTCCAACGAAGCTATTGTCAATTCATTTTCTACCGGATACGTCAGCACCTTTGAAACGGTTGGGACGAATGTGACGATTACCTTTGAATTATTGGATACGGATAAGGTCGGTGTGGTTGCCTATTTATGGCAAGAATCGCCGTTTGCCGAGACACAAATGGATAATGTTTCAGGTCAGACATTTTCAAAAACCATAGGTGGTCAGACGATTGGTTCGACGATAAGTTATGCCTGCAAATTTGCTTACGCGGGAGGACTGTCTGTGACCAAATATATTGATTATGTCGTTGGTGATGATTGCTCGGGAAGCGGCGGTACTGATACGCAAGCACCCACGAATTTTACCGCAACCATCGGAACGGTCACAGCCAATTCAGTCGAACTTTTATTGAATGGAACAGACGATTCAGGCACGGTCATTTATAATGTGAATTATGGTGGAAATACGGCAACTGCCTCCGGTGCATCCGGCGAGGAAGTGTCGCTCATCATCACAGGACTCACGCCCGAAACGCTATATAATTTTGATGCCACGGCAAGCGACCTTTCAGGCAATCAGGCTGCAAATAACCCAATCCTTCTATCCGCAACAACCCTGCAAGATACGAGTACGGAATGTGCCGGAACGAGTGCAGAATCTCAATTAGGCGCGTTTTCGATTGGCTATAATTATAGCTTCCAAACAAGCGGAACATCAGTCACTTTTACTTTTGAATTATTGGATACCGATAAAGCAGATGTATTTGCCTATCTGTGGCGGGAATCTCCTTTCGGAGAAACACCAATGAACCATGTTTCCGGTTTGACATTCTCCCAAACAATACCGAATCAAACGATAGGTTCGACGATAAGTTATGCCTGTAAATTTGCTTTTGCAGGCGGTTTGGCAGTCACCAAATATTTCGATTATGTGGTCGGCGATGATTGTGCAGGAACAATCGACTGCATTGCTCCGGGAAGTAGTGTTTGTTTGGACGCCAATTACCCTTCCACTTACGATAATACGGATACGCCAATTATGGGTGATTTGATAATGAGTTGTCAAAATTCGACTATCGAATCCGGGGCGACTGTGGAATTGGAGGCGAAATCTTGTATTATGTTGGATGTGGGTTTTACGATACATTCAGGTAGTGAGTTTGCTGCTGAAATTAGTGGGATGGATTATTGTACTGTTAATTTGCAGGAATTGGAGGCGCAGGAAGCTGAAAAAGAAGATGGGAAAGACGCTACGAAATCGACGATTGACTAATAAAAGAAAAAATTTTACTTCAATTTAACTTTCTCTGAATTTGCTAAGTAGAAACAAATTTTCTTTAAATTGCTCAATTCTCTCTTTTATGGATTGATTGGTGTCTGCTATATTCTTTTTGGGGCTCTGGATTGTGAGCCTCTCAAGTCGTGATTTAATCGCCATTCTTCCGTAAAAAAACCGCCAACGTTGAATATTAATCTGAATACAAAACCAAATTAATTCATTAAGAGACATTTTAAATTTAGGTATCAAAACTCTGACTGCACTTCCACCATTACCCCTTGCCATGAATCCCCAAGGTTGGAGATACGCTTGTCCGAATGCAGTGACAGTGATACCGCCTTCGCTAAATATTTGTTGTGGATTTTCCGCAACTAATCTAATAATACTATTTCTTAAATCTCCACTCGAAATATATGGACAATTTCCTTCATTATAGTTCCTTTCACCGGAAGATTTCCCATTTAAAACGTAAAAAAAATAACTAACAGGTTCTTTTTTGTTTAAGGGTAAATCCGGTAGATCTTCCCGATTTCCAATGAAATCAGATAAAACTTCGTCTGCAAGTTCAGGGATTGAAGAAATAGCTTGAAATATAGATAGAATCAGTCTTTGCTCTTGTTTTTCGTATTCTTGTTGGGATAAATTTGGTTGCGGCAACCATTGTTGAGGACTTAATTCAGCTCCGTCAAAAATTTTATTTGCAGGAATTGAAGTTGCAATTTCTGATTTAAATGATTTGTTTTTTATGAATTGATGAAAAGTCGTTTTGATTTCTTCTAATTGCGAACCCTCACATTCTACTCTCCTTCCTTTTAGTTTTTCAAAACCGTCATTCCATATTCTTGCCATGTAAACCTCATCATTTACATCCTGTGGAATGTGTGCTTTGGCAATTAGAATAGAAGTTGGAGCAGCAGTGGGATAAAATAGTTCTTCGGGCAAACTAATTAAACCCAAAATGCTGTGTTTTCTTGCAGTTTTTTTTCTCCATGATTTATTTTCATCGTCTGCAAAAATACCTGCTTTTACCACTACCGCAATCAAACCTCCCGGTTCGAGTGAATTAAATGCCGCATCAATAAAATCCCTTTCCGGTTCTCCCTCTTGTGAGAATGGAGGATTCAGAAAAGCTCTTGTAAATCCTCCCTCTACCGCTTTTTTATTTTCTTCATCAAAGCAACTTCTATTTTCTATATGACTTTTTCCATCTCCCCGAAAAAACATATTTAAAGTAGCCAAAGCCCATACAGTCGGGTTGGTATCGAATCCGTATAAAGATTGTTTAATTTTCTCAATAGCTTTCGGACCTTTTGCCGTTGACATCATTCTATCGAAAGCAGCTACCAAAAAACCGCCCGTACCACTTGCAATATCTATAACTCTATCAGCCATTCTTGCACCAATCAAATCGATACAAAATCTTGTGATATGTCTTGGTGTAAAGACAATCCCCAAGGCATTATTATCATTTCCATATCTTAGAAATGCCTCATAAAACATTCCCAAGAAATCCGTATCCGTATGAAGAACAGACCTGATATTCAATCTCCTGAGAATGGTAACAATCCTACGAATTTTACTACTTAATCTGTCATAATCGTTACCGGAAAGCGAGAGTGCTGCTTTCAATCGTTTCTTTTTTGGATTACTAATGTCAACACTTTCAGAAATTGCAGCATCTATCAGTTTATTAATTGATTGAAGTTCTTTGCCTGTTGCAGTATTAATTTTTCCCTGATACATTGCCAAAACAATCGCACCAATTACCTTTGGTCTCAAAGGTGCTTCAATTTTTGCGAACCTTAGAATATTTGATAATTCTAACGCGGCATCTATAAATTCAGAACTGCTTGGTACAGAGACGGTAGTTGTCGCATCGTCAATTTCTAAGGCTAATTCAGTTTCTCTTTTGGAGGGAATTGAAGTAAGTTGGTATCCTTGCGATTCAAGGGCTACCCATAAATTATTTTTTAAATATTTTACTTCTATCAGATAACCATTATCTTCTTCTCCGGCTACTCCAACAATTATTTTTATATTATATTTTTTATTTTTATTAATTTCATTGGCATAACCAATTGCTTGTTCAACCGCATCACCTATTTTCTTAATATCATTTTTGGCTTCTATTACAATAGAAGGTTCGCCTGCAAGACAAATCAAAAAGTCGGGTTTTGCAAGTCCCAAACCTATATTAGGGAAATGGTTAGAGATTTCTTGTTCTTCAAGAAAATCACCTCCTTTTGATACATGCTTGACATTCCAACCTCTTTTACCACTTTGAACCCGAATAAAATATCTTGTGCGACTTTCTGCCCTTTTTTTCGCCATTTTAAAATTATTTGTTTGTTTTATGCCTCACAAAGATAGCTTTTTGTTTTATTTTTTCTTGGTTGATGAGAATTAAAATATAACAAAACCCAGAAACCTATTCCCGAAAAAACTCCCTCTCACTCAAACTCCCATCCCCATTCCTACCCAATCTATCAAAATTATCCGACACCCGACCACGCGCTTCTTGCCGACTGATTTGTCCGTCCGATTTTTTATCCATGCGTTTGAATCTATCTGTACGGTTGATAAGAAAAAGTAAAAATGACTTGCATTCAAGTCATTTTATACCAAATTTGACTTGAACACAAGTCAAAACGTGGCAATTCATTCAAACAAAATGCGAATAGCTACATTTTTGCAGATCATATAGAAATTGGTTTTGGACAGAAAATTCCCTTGTATTTGTTGGGTTTTTTGTATTAAGAACGCGGCATAAATATCAATAAACAAACGGATCGGAAAATTTTGGGTCAGTGATAAATTCTTCATCCGTAAGCGCACGCAAGAAAGCAACCAAGGCGCGTTTTTCTACCTCCGTAAAATTGCGACGAACAGGCTCATCTATATCAGAAGAAGCCCCCGGCTCTACAAATGGGAAAACAATATCACCCGGAAAGAAAAAGTTATTACCATTTCTCAATGACCAATCCAAATTCGGATGTGCTTGCACTCCGCTATTATAATGTTCTACGACTTCTTCAAGTGTCGCAAACCTTCCATCGTGCATATATGGTGCTGTCAGTGCGATATTCCGAAGTGAAGGTACTTTGAACATGCCATTGCGATCTCTTTCCAACTCCCCTACCCCATTATCCGCATATTCTTCATCCAAGCCAATATTTGCAAATGTAGTCCCCCAGCCTGCAAGACTTCTACCTGAATGACAATTCACACAACCGCCTCTATCCCATGAGAAAAATATAGCTCGCCCAAGCTCTTCCATATCGGTCCATTCTTCTCCATCGGCTAATATACTGGTACCATCTATCTTATCCCACTTTGAATCGTAAGAAACCATTGACCGTAAAAACTGCGCCAATGCCTTAGAAATGCGTTCCGGCGTCACTTCAGATGTGCCAAAAGCCTCCTCAAATAACGGCGAGTAGTAATCCTGTTCGGTGAGTTTTGTTGTGAGATTTTCCATGCTCTCGATGCCCATTTCAATGTGGTTCTCAACAGGTTGCAAAGCAAGCTCTTCTAAGGTTCCGGTTCTCCCGTCCCAAAAATAGGCGTCCGATTCATACAGATTAACCAAGTGAGGAGCGTTACGAGTTGTGATGCGTCCTTCAAAGCCTTCACTCACCACTTTAGCATCGCTAAAACCGTGCACTTGTTTATGGCAAGTTGCACAGGAAACCGTATTATTGAGTGATAATTTTTTATCATAAAACAATACACGTCCGAGTGTTGCACCTGCATCGGTGGTCGGATTTTCATCCGGTGAAAATCCACTGCTTAAAGCCACCAAAGGCTCAGAGTAATTGTAGTTGGTATCAGGCAATTCAGGAACTTGATTTAAGGGCTTAAAATTATCTTTTGTGCAGGTAGCCAATACAAGTATCACCATGCACAAAACCGAACATAAAATGACTTGTTTTTTCATAATCTTAAATTTTGTGTTCTTAGTGTGTTGTTCTCTGTTCTGTATTTTGAAGAACTATAAGAACTCATTTAAATATCGTTATTTTCACTACATAAAAGCAAGTTATACTCTGAACGGTATAGATTTCGGAAAATGTCGCGACTTCGTAATGACTGCTTTAGCTGTCAATTGTGTTGTTATTTTGATTTTTAAAAACCTAAAAATCAGTAAAATGTAATTTCTATTTCATTTCACTTGACAGCTAAAGCAGTCATTACAGTTTTCCGAAATTTACCCCGTTTAGAGTATATACAAACACTTTAACAGTGCTAAAACCGAACAGCAAGATATAAGGATGCCGGGAGTATCGCCTTAAATTTATTTTCAATAGTAGTTTCAGGGCTGGGGTCATTCCCACCGTCAAATCTTACCTCGTCAACAGAAACTACATGCTGATAATACAATCCCGTTTCGGTATACAAACTCAAATGTTCGCTAATCATCCACTGAATATTCCATACCAAACCGGTACCATAGTTCGATGTTTTATTCTCTGTAGTGGAAAACGAACTTTCAGAAACCATCAGCGAATGCCCATAAAATACATCTATTCCCGTTGCGGTCACAAACTTAGGCGATAACTGCCACTGCTTTTCATAACCCACGCGTATATCTATGGCATTGTCAGCATCTTTGCGTTCTGTATCGGAGTTCTCGGTATAGTCCAATCTGCCGCCGATGGCAGTCCGAAAGGTTTGTCCTTCTTCTCCGATTATTTTGAAAGCAAATAAATATGGTACTTGTTCTTGTGCTTCACCATCACCCCCCAGCAGCAGATTTGTTACGCCACTTGCATTGACGGCTAATTCGATCGTAGGTTTTTCGGGAACTTCATTGGTGTCTTGCGCGTATGCCGTAAAGCAAATCCCAATAAACAAGGTGAGTATGATTGTTTTTTTCATCATTTGTCCTTTTTAGTTAGTGTTGTGACTCGTAATTCGTGATTCGTTTTTTTATCGAAAATGAATATACGATTCGAATTAGAATAGAGGTGTTCATAAATAAGAAAGAGTTATGCGTTTTCCACCCCCCAGCCCCC
>JAHDEO010000267.1 GCA_020628725.1 Saprospiraceae bacterium | reverse complement strand
CGTAATCGTCCACCCATCTTTTATGAGGGCTTCTTTGACGTGTTCGTGATATTTGTCTTTGGCTGCCATTTCAATTCAAAATTAACAACAAATTACGGAAAAAGCAAAACGAGCTACGAGTTATCGGGTTACGAGTTGTTTGAGTGCATATTAAACCTACCTGATGTCCGGTCAAAAAGTATGCCTTCTGCGGCATATGCATTTTCAATGCATCCTTCTTGAATGAGTTGGTGAGGCGTGCCGATATGTGCATGTTTTTCGCCTGTAAGCAAGACGATTTTATCAGCAATTTGCAGGGCTAATTCAACTTCATGTGTGGTACACAATACTGCCTTTCTATTCTCTCTACTTAATTTTTTTAATAATTGAAAAATGGCAATGCGATTCACCAAGTCAAGATGTGCCGTAGGCTCATCGAGCAGTAGGAGAGGGGTGTCTTGCGCGAGTGCGCGGGCAATCATCACTTTTTGATATTCTCCATCGCTGAGTTGGACTAATGGCTTACGAATCAGATGTTTGATGTTGGTGAGTTCGATGGCGTTTTGAATGATTTTTTTATCGCTTTCTTTTAAGTTGCCAAAATAATTTGTGTGTGGATAACGACCCAATGCCACCACATCTTCTACCCGAAAATAACTTAATCGAAACCTTTCTGTGGTTACTACTGCGAGGCTTCGCGCGCCCCCAGCCCCTAAAGGGGAGTCCACCCGCTTATTCGGGGAAATGTGGGTGGACTCCCCTTTAGGGGCTGGGGGCGTGAGAGAGCGACTCCCCTTTAGAGGTTGGGGGAGAGAAAAACCAATTTTCACATTCCCATTCAATGCTGAATGCAAACCTGCAATCGTCCGCAAAAGCGTCGTCTTGCCCGTTCCATTTCTGCCGAGAATGATACACAATTCACCCCGTTCTACTTGAAAATTAATAGATTCGAGTAGAATAGTTTTGGAATTTTTGTGTTGGAAACCCGTTTTTAGGTCAGTTATTTTCAACATTTACAAATTATAAAATATTTCCACAAAATTATCAAAAAAATCTTGCTTCAAACCCAAGCGTTCATTTTGATTTTAATACTTTTGCACCCACATTTGCAGAAATCCCGAATTCCAAGCACCCAATCCCCCAAACAGACGTAAAAATTTTGGAGCTTGGAATTTGGAATTTGGAATTTCACAAAATATGGCGTTAATAAAATCCATTTCGGGAACACGGGGAACTATCGGCGGAAAGGTTGGGGACAACCTCACACCAATTGATGTAGTAAATCATACAGCGGCTTATGGCTACAGACTTTTACAAAGTAATGCAGCACCGAAGGTCGTGGTCGGGCGTGATGCGCGGATTTCAGGTGATATGGTTCGCAACTTGGTGGTGAGTACCTTGCAAGGCTTGGGCATCGACGTGGTTGACCTTGACCTTTCGACAACACCGACGGTAGCGATGGCAGTACCCAATGAAAAAGCCGGTGGAGGTATCATCATCACAGCAAGCCACAATCCGAAACAGTGGAACGCCCTCAAATTTTTGAATGAAAAAGGTGAATTTCTATCAGGTGCAGCAGGGCAGGAAATTTTGGATATAGCGGAGAAAGGTGATATTGAATTTGCGGAAGTGGATGCGCTTGGTAGGTATGAGCGCAAAGACGATTATATTGCTTGGCACATCGAAGAGATTTTGAAATTGCCATTAGTGGATGCGGATGCAGTGAAGGAGAAAAAATTTAAAGTGGTGGTGGATGCCGTAAATTCTACGGGAGCGATTTCTTTACCGCCTTTGCTCGAAGCACTTGGTTGTGAAGTAATCGTCATTAATAGTGAAGTGAATGGACGCTTCGCCCATAATCCCGAACCTAAGCGCGAACACCTTGTCGGATTAGCCCAAAAGGTGACTTCGGAAGGTGCAGACTTGGGAATGGCAGTTGATCCGGATGTGGATAGATTGGCATTTATGAGTGAGGATGGGGAGATGTTTGGTGAGGAATATACCTTGGTGGCTGTAGCAGATTATGTATTGAAACATACGCCGGGAGATACAGTTTCCAACCTTTCCTCGACGCGTGCCTTACGAGATGTTACAGAGAAAGCTGGACATAAACACCACGCATCCGCAGTAGGCGAGGTCAATGTGGTGGCGATGATGAAACAGGTCAATGCACCAATTGGCGGTGAAGGAAATGGCGGGGTGATTTATCCTGAATTGCATTACGGACGTGATGCGCTCGTGGGTGCGGCGTTGTTTTTATCGCATTTAGCGCACTTTGGAAAGCCGGTTTCTTTCATGCGAAATTCATATCCTGATTATGTCATTTCAAAAAATAAAATCGAACTTGCCGGATTGGATTTAGACCTTATTTTCGAGAAATTAAAAGATAAATATAGCAATCAACCGCAAAATACCGTTGACGGACTCAAAATAGAATTTGACCGCGATTGGGTGCATTTGCGTAAGTCGAATACTGAGCCGATTATCCGTATTTACTCGGAAAGCACATCGGAAGTGACGGCGAATAATCTGGCAGATAAAATCAAGGCGGATATTAGCGAGTTGATGAGAGGATAAGGGGATTTTTGATTGGCTGATTTTTGATTTTTGACTGAGTTCGAAAACATTTTTGAATGTTCTTCGAACTTCATTACCTTTGTATATGTATTAATTCCGAAAACTGGCTGCTATTGCATTTTCCTTTGCAATTAACCATTTTTCATTTCATCTAACATAAACTCACTAACCATGCAAAGCATCAAGAAAATTTATTGCATTCTTGCATTGTCAATTATTTCATTAATTGACATTCATGCCCAAGAAAATGATTCATACCAACTTTTATGGCAAATAGAAAGTGAAGCACAAAGCGCGCCTTCATATCTATTCGGAACGATGCACGTCAAGGATAAACGTGCGTTTAATTTCAGTGATGCAGTAATGCCTTCTATTGAAAAATGCGAAATTTTTGCCTTAGAAGTAGAGCCTGATTCCTTGGTAGGAGCGATGTTCGGAGCCATGTTTGAGACGGACACGACAGATTATCTAAAGAACTTATTAAGCTCTGAGGAATATGAACGATTTAAGGTGCGCTTTGAGGAACGAACCGGTTACGAATACGATAATTTGGATTCAAAAAATCCAATGATATTGAACGTCCTTATACAACCTGATTTTTCAAAACCCGATGATAAACAGTCTTTTGTGGATGCTTATTTATATGGCATTGCCAAAACAATGAATAAGAAAACGACGGGCTTAGAGGATATTCGTACACAAATAGACATGTTTAATCTCGCTTCTGAGAAGCAACAACGAGAGATGGCGATGGAGTTGTTGGAGTATGACACGGAAGACTATGAAGGCATGTATGATAAGATGGCAGAAGTGTACAGTACGGGTGACCTTGAAGAAATGGAGGAATTTGTGGGAGAATACGGCATGGATTCCATGATGATTGCTCGTAATCATGTGATGGCAAATAGCATGGAACGCCTCATGAAAGAAAATACAACCTTCGGCGCAGTAGGTACGGCGCATTTGTGGGGAGAAGAAGGTGTGATAGAATTGTTGAGAAAGAAGGGTTACAAGGTAAGCCCTGTGCCTGCGACATTCACGGGCGTAGCCGATAAATACAAAATTGATGTCTCCAAAATGAAATGGGCAACCTACCGCGATGAGGATTATGGATTTACGATAGAAATGCCGGGGAATCCTTTTCCTATTGATATGGAAGAACAAGTGGGCGCAGGGATGAAAGTACAGATGTTGATGTATCCTGATATTTCCACGGAGACGAATTTTGCCGTCATGACGATGGATTTTCGTGAACTTGGAATAACAGATGACGAGCAGCTAATGAATTTGATGATTACAGGGATGCAGAATGCCGAATTGAAGGATTTTAAGAAGAAAAAAATGAAACGAAAGGATAGAGAGGGGTATGAAATCTTCCTTAAAGAGACTTCCGGTAAAGCATCTACCATAGAAATGTTTGTCAAAGGCGGTATCATATACACGATTTTTGTCGAAGGTAAACGACAAGAATTGAAGCAGCCCTACATCCAACGCTTTTTTAATTCATATCAAAACATCGCGCCCAAACCTATTGAAAAAAAGGCTTCCAAAGGTTGGATTACTTATACCAATGAAGTTGGAGCATTTTCGGTAGCAATGCCCGGAGAACCCGAAGACAGGAGTAGCGAAATAGAGAACGAAGAGGGGAGCGACCCTTATGTGGTCAATACATATATGTCACTTGACGGAGGTAGCCTGACCAATTATCTTGCTGTTTACCATGATTTTCCAACAGGGATGTATCTTGATGACCGCAACGCTGTTTTTGATTTGATTTTGGGAGATGTTATCGGAGAAAATGCAAAATTAGTGGGAGAAGTGGATACTATATTCATGGGAGATATAGAAGGGAGAAAATGTAATATCGTATTGCAAGATTTGTATTACTGTGAGCTTCGTTTGTATTTGCGAGGCAATCGTGTATATCGCCTTTTAAAGCAAAATTTAAAAGGCGGTTCGCAAAAATTAAAAGATGACGACTTCTTTGATTCGTTTACCCTTTTGCCGCCCAAAACAGCCGCTTTCGACGAATATACACCCGAGGGTCAAAATTTTTCCGTCAAACGATTTGAAAAATATTATGAAGAAATAGATACGACATTAGAGCATGAGGCATTTGTCGGAGACATTTATACTCTTGCTACAACCAATCCTTATACGGGCGGTGCATACATGTTAGAAAGTTCTAAGGTAAAGCATGATTATCGTATGCAACATATAGATTCATTTTATAATTGGTATGTTGATGCTTTGTACGAATGGGGTGATAGTACCGCCAGCACCACACCTGTTGAAGTAGCGGGGAAACCCGCAAGGGAAATATTCAATATCAATAAGCGAACCGGTGCAATGAGTCGCTATCGGATCTGGTTGGATAATGACGAAGTGTTTTTCATGGCAGCATATTCTGACAAGGAAGAACTATTCAATGAAACGACAGATGCTTATTTTAATTCCTTCCGAAAAACAGGCGAAAACCCGCCATTTGACATTTATGCTTCCAAGACTAAGAAAATTTTGGATGGTTTAAAGTCAAGTGACACCTTAGTTTATCAGCAATCATTGGGAGCTTTCAATTACTATGAGTTCATTGAGGAAGATTTACCGATGTTGTACGAAAGCATGTATTTGGATTATCCTGACGATACACTCAGAACAGGTGCAAAGGCGCAAATCATAGAAAATATTGCCTATGTAGATAATGCATCTTCTATTGATGAATTGAAAAAAATGTATCCGCAAGTTGGAGACCTTCACAAGAATACGATAATTGGCAGTTTGATTGATTTTACCGATGAAGACAAAGTTCGAGATGCAATTATTGAGTTAGTATTGAACGATCCGCCCGAAGAATTGCGATACGATTGGGCAGTATTTTCGTACTTTAGTGATTCCCTGAATTTGGGCGCACAATATTTTCCCGAACTACTTAATCTACTCGAAAAAGAAGATTACAGAGACAATATACTTGACTTGGGGGGAGACCTTATCAAATCCGATACGATGCCCTATGTAAGTCTTATCGAAAACACCTTTGACGAACTCACAAAGTACGCGTTAGATGATTTTGAAAAATATAAAAAAGAAAATCAAACAGAAGAAACCCCTTATTTCTACGACCCTACGATGTGGGAATATTTTAGTTTAATGAAGCGCGTAAAAGGTAAAAAAGTCACTGACCAATATACCAATCTTGTGCTAAATACCCCATCAACAAATGAGTATCAAAAAGCAGCAGCCTCCGGAATACGGATTGCCAATGGCTTAACAAATGATAAAAAACTCCTGAAGTCGCAAATAAAAGCCATAGAGACGCGCTATATGATGATTCAGGCATACGAAGAAGCAGGGCGACTCAGTGAAATTCCCAAAAAATATCGAACAGCCGAGGAAATTGCTAAATTAGAACTGCGAAAGTATGTTTCTGATGATTGGGGTACACCGGATGGCTTGAAAATACTCGGTACTATTCCGATGGATTCCTCCAAGCTATACGTTATTAAATTGACCTACAATTATGGCGATGAAATCAATCATTACCTCGGTCTCGTAGGACCATTTACTGCATCCGGCGAATGGGATTTTGATACCCTAAAATCCTACGCTACATGGGAAGAAGAAGCTACAGATAATTGGCAACAAGAAGCTAAGGATATGTTGGAAGATTTTGAAAAAGAAGGTTATTAATGGATAACGGACAATGGATAACGGATAACAGTTGTACATTAAATTATTATCCGTTATCCGTTATCCATTAATCATTATTTAAACGTATGAAAACGATAGCAGAATGGAAGGCACACACCGAAAAAATGCTTCCTCCCGAATCGGAAGTCATTCAGCGCAATCATGCGATTACTTCCATTTATGCTAAATTATATTGGTCTGATAGAGCCTTGTTCAAATGGGCAGGAATGGCGGCTTTTGCCTCGCATCATGTGGGCTTTGGCTTACTGCCTTTTATGGTAAAACCCGTCAAATTACTCGACATCAAAACCTCCTGCGCTACACGCGGACTCGCCAATGACCTCAACCTCATCCGACATCTCAACAACCGCATTTTTGATGACATCGCTTGGGTACATTTTGCCTATCAACAACATGGCATTAAACTACTCCGCGAGTTGATGACCGGACATCCACACTACGGCAGTATGCTCGAAGCATTTGAGCTATTGGAAACCGGAAAGCAAGGCGGCGATAGGGGAGAGCCGCAAATTTGGCAAGCAAACACCCAACTTCTACGACACGAACAAGAGTTCGTCGTGCAGCCTGTTTTCAATCGCTTGGGAGCTGTCTTTCAAAACCTTCTAACCTTCTGCGCGAGCCTTGATTTTAGTCCAAGTCACACCAAAACAAATTGGAAATACCACAGCTCATTTATCGCGTATATGTATTTGTATGGAAAGGGTTTGATGATGGAAACCAAGTCATTTCCTAACTTGACGATTCTACCGCAACGTTGGAATTGGTTAGAAGCAAAAGTGGTAGAGAATTGGAAAAGAAACGAGCGTAATGATGAAAAATTACCGGAGAAATTTGAGTGGATGATGAATTTGTATCCCAACAACAAATAAGCCGTTCATCATTAAGCGTTATACATTCATCATTACAAAATCCCACCCATACTCCCCCCGTCAATCTTAATCGCCGCCCCATTCGTAGCCGCTGCAAGCGGACTCGCAAGGTAAGTAATCGTATGCGCCACTTCCTCCACCGAAGCAAAACGTTGAAGTAATGAAGAAGTCCGCACATCGCTGAAAAATGCCGTTTCCACCTCATCGCGGCTTTTATTTTCTTTTTCGGCAAGATTATCCAGAAATTGCGCAGCACCTTCCGTCAGCGTAGAACCGGGAATGGCTGTATTTACCGTAACATTCGTACCTTTCGTGAGTTGTGCCAAGCCGCGTGACACCGCTAAAATCGCCGCCTTCGTCATACTATACGCCACCAAATCTGCGGGAACGAGCGTCGCACATTCACTAGACACAAAAATGATGCGTCCCCAATTCGCCACTACCATTTTTGGCAATAGATGACGCGACAAACGCACACCACTCATTACATTCACTTCAAATTGGCGCATCCATTCCGCATCTGTCGTTTCGTAAAAAGATTGGGAGGCATAGGTGCCGACATTATTCACCAAAATATCAATATGCGGTAGTTGTGCTATCAAAGTATCCACCTCCGCTACTTCCGAAAAACTACCTACAATACCTTTGACTTCAGCATCCGGCACGGCAGTTTTGAGTCGTTCGATAGCATCATCAATGCCCGCTTGCTTTCTGCCATTAATGATGACTTTCGCGCCTTCCTGCAAGAGCGATTTCGCTACCGCAAAACCAATGCCTGCGGTAGAGCCTGTGATGAAGGCGGTTTTTCCTTTTAATTGTAAATTCATATGTAATCTCGTAGCGCGGTGCTTCCAGCCCGCGTCCGTAGAACGACGCTTCCAGCTCGTTCCACGTTAGCTTAGCATACGCGAGACACGGGCTGGAAGCACCGTGCTACCTTACCATTTCTTTAATCCTAATAACTTTTCCCCCAACTCACTCAAAACTGCGGTTTCATACTTCGTTTGTTCCCAATTACGAGGGTCGCCGGGGAAGGCGTAGCCTTCGGGCGCGATGCGATTGCGCCATGAATTGACCCGCCAATCGGTGAGGGCAGCGTTGTCTTCTTGCGCTGGCATCATGGAGAGGTATTGCGCGATACGAACTTTATCCTTGGAGTGATTCGGACGAATACCGTGCGGCGTAAAGCTATTGAAAATCAACAAATCACCCGCTTCGAGTCCTACTTTCACCAATTTATCTTCCATGCCTGTCGTGTCGGGTTGGAAGCGGTTGCGGTCGGTTGGTTGAGTGGCTTGCCATGTATCATAATTGCGATACAGCCACGGGATGCACTGAAAACCGCCCATGTTTTCGTCCATTTGGTCATTGAGGGCGAGTACGCCTTGTACGTTTTGCGGCTTGGTGTCGGGGTCGTAATCCCAATGGATAAAACCCTTGTACTCAAAGCCCGGACGTATCGGAAAATTCAGATTGGCGCGGTCTATCGTGACCCACAGTTTTTCCGTTCCCCAGATGTCCACGAAGGCATCATAGACGCGCTGCATTTGTCTGTTGTTCCACAAATGTTGGTTGTTATAGACCTCGACCATGCCTGTGCCGACGAGTTCTTTCATTTGCATTTCGGCGCGGGGGGCGGTGTACCAAGTGTCGGGATTGTCGGCTTGTTTTTCTTCAAATTCCCATAGAAAATCGGCGGTGGCTTGCGCCTGTTCGCGCGATACGGCATTTTTGATGACGACGTAGCCGTTGTGCAGCCAAAATTCCCATTGCTGCATCGTGAGTACGCGCAGGGTGTCGGGCGTCGCGGTTTTTCGCAACTGCACCTTGCTGCTTTTTGCCGTAGATGGATTGCCGGGAATGTCTTTGTGGGCATTGTCGGGTACCATGGTCGTTGCCATTGTTTTATTTGCATTTTCCATAAGAAAAAGAATATTCGATTATGTGATATTGCAAATTTGGAGTTTTATTGGGAAAGATGGTAGTTTTTTAGATTTTTTATTTTGATAAAATGGGACACCGATTGAACGAATTAAACAGATAAAATCACACCCCCAAACCAGAACGTCTTACTGAATTTATTTCAGTATCTCCCGGGCTACAAGCACGATGTTAAGTGTGAGTTCCGAATTAGTATTTTACTCATAACCAAAAAGTTAGTTGTTTTGTGCGGCATTGGTTTTCTATCGTTCGGGAGGTGCTGAAATAAATTCAGCAAGACGGTTACTTTTTTGGGTTTTTGGATGACGAAAAAAATAGCTCATTTTCAAATGCCTGTTCAAATATAGTTTTTATCTTTATGAAAATTAACCATTAATCGTTAACCATTAACCATTAAATAAGATGTCACAACTCGCCTTAGACCTCATCCGACAAGCCAAACGCGAAGGATGGAAAAGCCTTGACCTCGGATGTACCGGACTCACCGATGATAATATCCCTGATGAACTTTTTGAGTTGACGGAATTGGAGGAATTGCGGTTGAGTAATCGTGTGTGGGATAATAAAAAAAGAGAATGGATAGAAAGTAAAAATACAGGACGCTACAACTTATTACATAATATCCCACATAATATCATCAGACTACAAAATCTACAAAAGTTATACATTGGCGGTAGCGGCTACATTCATATTTTCGGTTATTTGAGATTTCGTGATAATTGGGGTATTTCAGGTATTTCAACTTTAAAAAATCTCAAAAACCTACGATTACTTGATATTCGTAATAACAACATTTCAGATATTTCATTCTTTAGGTATCTCAGAAACCTACAATCGCTTGATATTAATTATAATAATATTTCAAATGTTTCAGCTTTAAAAAATCTCAAGAATCTAAAATCACTTAACGTTAGTGATAACAATATTTCAGA
>JAHDEO010000266.1 GCA_020628725.1 Saprospiraceae bacterium | reverse complement strand
AAGGCAATTAACACAATAAAACAAACATTCAAAAAGACATTAATCACAAAAAATAATAACAACTAAAAAGCAGATTAACACAGAAAAGCAAATAGCCGGAAGAACTATTAACCACATAAAACGATAACAACTAAAAAGCGATTAGCACAGAAAAACAAACGTTCAAAAAAGCATTAACAACAGAAAAGCAGATCAACGCGAAAAAGCAAGCATCCGAAAAGACCATTAACCGAAAAAAACGATAACGACTGAAAAGCAAATTAACACAAAAAAGCAAAAACCGGAAAAACAGCAACAACGGAAAGGCGATTTGAACACAGGAAAACGAATATTCAAAAAAACATTAATCACAAAAGACTATCAAACACTCGGCATGAACTATTCGCTCCCAACACACACAACCAAAACCCCTCTCCGGTGCGGAGAGGGGCAGGGAGTGAACTGAAACATCCTGTAACCTTATAATGTACACCAAAACAGTATAAACTTTGCAATCGGCGGCGATGAACGTAACACAGACATTCGTGTCTGTATAAACGACAAAAAATAAACACACACGACATTCATCGCTGCCGCCCCGCTGAAACATAACCCCGAACCGTAGAGAAAATTCATGAATTTTCTCTACGACATCCAAAACGATATTTTTTAACTATCTGAATTAAACGCATATGCATCTAACATTTGTAGTCGTCGGTATTATCGCCCTAATGATGATAGGTATGATAGCCGCAGTCGTCACATTCTACAAAAAACCAAAAATGGGACAAGCTATCATTCGCACCAGGGTTGACGGCACCAAAGTCGCTCTAAATCAAGGCATTATGGTCGTTCCGATTTTGCACAGAATGGAGGTGATGAATGTAGCAATGACCATGATTCACACGGATTTTATGGACGAAAACGCGCTCATTTCCAAAGACAATATAAAGGTAAATGCCAAAATTAATTTTCTCTTGCGTGTAAACCTCACACCCGAAGATATTTTGATGGCTGCAAACTCAATCGGTTGCGAAAATTCTTTTAAACAAAAAGCATTACAAAAAAGATATAGCAGCAAATTCGCCGAAACAGTGAAGACCGTCAGCAAGGATTTAACTTTAAAAGAAATGCAAGACTACGACAACTTCAAATGGCAGATGCTAAAAAACATGGATCCCGATTTAAATGGTTATATATTAGACGATTGCATTATTGATTATTTAAAAGAAAATAAACCTCAAAATACCAATTCGATTACAGCATAAATAAAATATTTTTCAAATATATTTTTCATTATCAATATTTCAAATTACCAAAAAAAAATAAATTAATCTTAATTAAATTTCTAATTAAAAATCATACAAAACCCTAACAATCAAAATTTTAATCTTAAACTTAATCTTATTATCTAACAACACTATCACGGCTGATTTCATTCATGGTGATAGCTAAACTCCTCTTAATATGGGTACTACATTAATTTGGATTATCGTTGGTATTACTGCGTTTATTATTATTGGCGTGGTGGCGATGATCGTTTCATTTTACAAAAAAATCCCGCAGGGTCAAGCCATTATCCGCACGGGAATCGGGGGTACAAAAGTCGCCTTTGAAAATGGGATTACCGTTGTTCCGGTCATTCATTTAATGGAACGCATGGACATCTCGGTAAAAACAATCGAAATCGGCAGGATGCAACAAGACGGTCTGATTTGCAAGGACAATATGCGGGCAGACATCAAAGTCGTCTTTTTTGTGCGCGTCAATAAAAATCCGGACGACATTCTCATCGTTGCACAAACGATTGGTTGTGACCGCGCCTCAGACCCGAAAACTTTGAACACACTGTTTGAAGCGAAATTTTCGGAAGCCCTCAAAACCGTAGGTAAACGCTTCGATTTCGTTGACCTCTACGACTCCCGCGAGAACTTCAAACGCGAAATTCTCGACATCATCGGCACCGACCTAAACGGCTATGTATTAGATGATTGTGCGATTGATTACTTGGAGCAAACACCGCTTGAGTTTTTGAGTGACAATAACATCCTCGACGTAGAAGGTATCAAGAAAATTACGGAATTGACCGCTACACAAAGAGTCAAAGCCAATTTCTTCCGCCGCGAAGAGGAGAAAACCATTAAAGAGCAAAATGTAGAGGCACAGGAAGCGATTCTGGAATACGAAAGACAGTTGGCAGAAAAAGAAGAGCGTCAAAAGCGTGAAATCGCCAATATCAAAGCCCGCGAGGGTGCTGAAATCACCAAAATCAATGAGGAAGAAAGACTACGTTCTGAAATGGTACGCATCCGCACTGAAGAAGAATTGGCAATCGCCGAAGAAAATAAATTGCGTCAGGTCATCGTAGCCGCAAAAAATAAGGAGCGCACAGAAGCCGTTGAAAATGAGCGACTTGACAAAGAGCGTCTCTTGGAGCAGACCGAAAAAGAGAAGATAGTGACGCTGGCAGAAATCGAAAAAACCCGCGCCATTGAATTAGAGAAAAAGAATATACAAGATGTGATTAAAGACCGCATCATGGTAGAGAAAAAGGTGGTCGAAGAAGAGGAGAAAATCAAGGACACCAAAGAAATCGCCACTGCCGAGCGTGCCAAGCAAGTAGCGATTATCAAGTCCGAAGAAATCGGTCAATCCACGATAATTGAGAAGGAAAAAACCGCCGAAGCCGAGCGTCTCGCAGCCGAAATCAAAGCACAAACCCTCTTGATAGACGCCGAAGCACAAAAGAACGCCGCAGAAAAAGACTCCGAAGCCCGTAAGATTCGCGCCGAAGCAAAAGCAGCCGAAGAAGCGACGATTGGACTCTCCGAAGCACAGGTCATCGAAGCCAAAGCGAAGGCGCGTGAGCAGGAAGGCATCATCGAGGCATCGCTTATCCAAAAGAAAGCCGCTGCCGAAGCCACTGGCATCGAAGCAAAAGCAGAAGCAGAGCGCAAGCAAGGATTGGCGCAGGCAGAAGTCATTGAAAGTCAGGGCGTAGCAGAGGCAAAAGTCATTGAGCAAACGAGCATAGCAGAAGCCAAAGGCGTAGAGCAAAAAGCCCTCGCCATGCAAAAACTCGACGGAGTAGGCAAAGACCACGAGGAGTTCAAACTGCGATTGGAGAAGGAAAAAGCCGTAGAATTGGCAAGCATCCACGTCCAGAAAGACATCTCCGAAGCACAGGCAAGAGTCCTCGCCGAAGCCTTCAAAAATGCGAACATCGACATCGTAGGCGGCGAAATGGAATTTGTCAACAGCATCATGTCAGCCATTAATAAAGGTAAAGCGGTGGATAGAATGTTGGACAACAGCCAGCACCTCAGCGATGTAAAACACGCTATCGTAGGCAACGGCACAGACGGCGGCGTACTCACACAGGTCAAAAGCATGGTCTTGAAATCGGGCTTGCAAACCGAAGACATCAAGAACCTCACCATGTCTGCCCTGCTACTAAAACTCCGCGAAAATGTCAGCACAAAAGATGACAAAAACCTCATTTCTCAACTCACCAAGTCGGTTTCTGATTTGGGAATTGGGAAGCAGTTGGCGGAGGTTTTACTGTAATGAAACGCACATTCGCGGTGGGTTCAAACCCACCGCTTTTGCGAAACAAACGTACACATCACAAAAGCGCAGGGTTTCAACCCTGCGTGTGATAAAAAAGGCTACAATGAAATTTCTACCATTTGAAAATATCACATTGCACACTCAACTTCCGGGTCGTGAAGTGTTAAAGCGATTGAGTCAAAATTTAGAACCGTTAGATCTTTTCCCCTCCCGTTTCAATCGAACTCGAAAACTATTTGAAGGAGAAATTAAACCCAATAATGAGTTTGATATTAGAAGAGTAATTTGGTACAAAAACGGATTTTTACCGAGAATAACAGGTAAAATCACAGAGGAAGAAACCTCGACAGCGATAAAACTTAAACTGCGACTTCATGTATTCCCGCGCGTTTTTATGACATTCTTTTGCAGCATAGTATTTTTGGTACTTCTGGTTGGTATCGCAAATTTACTTTCGTCAAAAACATTAGAAGAACCCGGAGCTTTGATTGGTCCTCTCATTATGCTAATATTAGGCTACGGTATGACTATTGGCGGATTCAAATACGAAAGCACTTATGCTAAAGAATACCTCGCAGAAATCTTTGAAGCCGAAATTGAAAACACCTCAAACAAAAAATACAAAAAATAAAACCCTTACAACAACACAACGATACTACAACACTACAACACAAGAAATTATGAAAGAAAAAAGCGGATTTTCGATAAACGGCTGGCTACTCTTAGCAATCACATTAGTAGGTTTCGCCTTCTTAGCCAAGCCATTCATCGCGCTCATCACTGCAAATACTGATGCCGCAATCTTTTACATCGTTCCTGCAGCGATATTGGCATCGTTCATATTTCGCGGATTTTACACCATCGAACCCAATGAAAGTATCATCCAAATGTTTTTGGGCAGCTACATCGGTACGGACAAAAAGACCGGATTTCGCTGGACGATTCCCTTTTTCAAGCGCATGAGAGCCTCGCTACGCATACAGGATTTTGAGACCGAACTCATCAAGGTCAACGACCTCAACGGCAACCCTATCGAGTTGAGTGCCATAGTGATATGGCGGATTCAAGACACCTATGCTGCCTATTTTGATGTCGAAGAATTTGAAAAATTCATCCGCAAACAAAGCATCGCTGCCCTGCGCGGACTCGCCATGAAATACCCCTACGAATCCTTCGGCACCAACACCCAATCCCTCATCACCGACATCGAAGCCGTAGCCGACCAACTCAAAATCGAAGTACAAGAAAAAGTCAATGCGGCGGGTTTGGAAATCATCGAGGCACGCATCAACCACCTCAGCTACGCCAAAGAAATCGCCGCCGCCATGCTCCAACGCCAACAAGCCGGCGCGATTATCTCCGCCAAAACCGAAATCGTAGAAGGCGCAGTCGGCATGGTACAAATGGCAATCAACAACCTCGAATCCCAAGACATCGTCACCTTCGACCCCGAAAGCAAACGCTCATTGGTCTCCAATTTGTTGGTCGTTTTATGTAGTGACCAGGGGACGCAGCCGATTATTGAGACAGGAAGATAACACCACCGTCCTCTCGTCTGACATTTCAAAAATGTCCGACGAGTAGGCTGCAAACGTAGCGCGACACTTCCAGTTCGCGCCGTGTAAGTGTGGCTTGAAAGGACAAGCGCGAGTCGTCGGACATTTCTAAATGTCAGACGACAACATGAGTTCATTTTATTGATAATTAATATTTTACAAAAACAGAATAAAAACAATTTGTAAAATAAAAGCACCAACACCTCTCGTCTGACATTTAAAAATGTCCGACGAGTAAGCCACCCGAAAATAGGAATATTCAACTGCCATGATTTTAACTTTAATTAATATGAAAAATTCAATTAACCGTCCGAATCACAACCTCATTTTAATATTATTATGTGGATTCGTATTTTTAACATCCACAAATATCCAAGGACAGTCCTCAGAAAAATCGAATAAATTTTTTCAAACTGCAGGGTCTAAATCAAGCCTGAGTCTACCAATTTTAATTCCATATAATAATGACAAGGATGCTAAACCGTTTGATACCTATTTTTTCGGATTTGACCAAGTTTTATATATAAAGTCCAGAGAAATATTACCTAACGTAAAGTTAGCGATAGATGTATTAGGTGTATTTTTGCTGATTCATGGTTCAGAAGATATCGATGGCGACCATATAATTGGTGCGGTGGGTTTGAATGAAGGTGCGTCACTTATTTTTATGGATGCACTCGAAATAGGTGCGACATTTTCTTGGGGCTTTGGTAATACCGCAGACGATATTTATTCTTACACAACAATTTTTGGGGTGACACCCAATGTTCAGTATAATATCGGACTTCCCAATACAGAAACTAAACTGAATCTAAAAGCCCAATTTCCTAGGTGGATAAATCCATTCCGAGAAAACTCTACCGGACTAATCATAAGTTTTGGGGCGAATATACCTTTATCTTTATAGACAGAAAGAAACCACCACCGTACTGACGACTTTAGCCGTCAAGTGGCGAACTCGTACAGGCGATTTCAATCGCCATGTGTAAGAATTTTATATTTATAAAAAATTGAAATTAAAAATTATACAAGTTGTATTTTTACATGGCGAATGAATTCGCCTGTACGGTTCGGGCGCAAGCCCATGTACGCAAAGGTGTAGCGCACCGACCCCATTTGTAACCAATAACCGCTAAACACCACTAAAGGCGCATCGCGCCGACACCCTGAAAATCTAATGTCAACCAAGTCTTCACACTAAAAAGAGCATTAGCAATGAATGAAAAACAAATAAGGAAAATTATACCCGAGCTAAAAAAAAGAAACAAGTTAATGATAGAAAGGTATAACAGAAATATACCCATATTTAGACGAATATCATATTTTCTTATGGCTGTATATGGGGTTTTTATGATATTTATTATTTCATTGTTAATAGATTGTATCAATGAACCTTATTTGTTTGAAGCATTAGTACCCCATATTTTTCTTACGCCAATGATAGGTGGTATGATTACGTTCAGGTGGTATCTAAATTCCCGTAAAATAAAAGTTACAAACAAAAAGGCTCCATATATAGACATTTGGAGAAATTTAAGACAACAGTATATAACAGATACAGTTTTTTATTTCTTGCTCGGCATATTACTTTTCACATTCGGAGATATAAATAGTACTGCCACACTATTCATTGTATTAACCTTTGCCTTCTATTTTGTATTTGTATCAACTATCGTTGCAATTAGAATTAATCCTAAATTAATTATTAATGGTTTACTCAATCAAGTTGGTTCTATTGCTTCTTTTTTATCCGTTATTTCATATTTGTATTTCGCATATTGCTTTATAAGTAATTTCGATTTTTTTAATTATGACACAACCAAGTTAATACATTTTTCAATATTCACAATCGGTATTATTTTATTAATAATTATCCAAGATAGAATATTCGTGAGAATAACAGGCGGGGTAACATTTACACAGGCTTTTGCAATTAGAACTATTAACCCGAAGGATTTGATTGTAAGTTTGAGAAAAGAAAGAAAAATAATTGAGGATAAAGGTGAAGCACTTAAAATTCTTCAAAAGATAGAAAAAAATAATAGTCCTGGAGTACAAGCTGAAATTTTGAAACTGATTATTAAAGAAAACACCTACAAAAAGAGGAAGTTCTGGGGTTATTTACTAACAGCGATCATAGGAATTTTAGCATTCATTAGTACCGCAGTTGGCAAAGCGTTTATTCAGGATTTAATTTACCATGGATACCTTAAAGAATTATTATGTAAATTCTTTGAAACCTTTTGCTAAAAACACTTTACACAAAATACATACACGAATCTTTCAAATCTAACGCTAATGCAAAACAACACAAAACTCGAATCCGGCACCTACGAAATCATCCGCAATCGCTTGGGGAAGCAAGCGGGCGAATTAAGGTCGCGTTTGGAGCAACTCAATGACTCGCGCAAGGTCGTTTTTGGCGCGGTAGAGACAGAACTCATTGCAAATGAGCGCATTAACACTGAAAATAATTGTACGGCACGCGACATTGTGGCGGTCGGCAATCGCTGTATTTTTGGCTATAATGTGCATGTGGGCTTGCGCTCGGGCATCCGCGTGGGCGATGTGTTCAGCGTCTATGCCTTTGCTGATGCGGGCTTTCGGGAAGAGGGCTTGGACTGGTTCGTAGATGAAAAATTTGAGACGGATTTTCTCAACTTATATAGATATTACAAAAATGCGTACTTTGCGCGATTCGTGCAGAAGGGGTCGTTTTTGTACATGGTTTTTCACCTCAATAAAGCGGGTGACGACTTCAAGACTTTCAAATTTGTCATCAAAGACGATACGCTGAAATATGTGGACAATCGCTCCGACCATGAGGTGGCATTTCCGACGCAGCATGAGTTTAAGTGGGTACGCGCACACCGCGATTTTCAGCGTCAGGGGGCGCATCCGCATGTCTCGATTATGGACAGGGTCTTTGTCGAAACGGTGGGCGGCGACCTCACGATTAAGGTCGAAGACAATACCGACGACGGACTCGGTATATATCGTGAAGAAGTAGAATATGAAGACCAAACGCTGGACGATGCCGAGTATTTTTACGCCGACTTAGGCAACCTTATTGTGCTGAAAATCAGACCGTACCAAGAGGAGTTCCGGTATTTTGTGTTCAATGAAAAAATGCAACAGGTGCAGCGCATTGATGCCCTCGAAAGTTCGGGTGTTTTGCTGCCCGACCAGCACGGATTGATATTTGCCAACGGCTATTATCTGCAAACGGGCGAGTTCAAAATATTCGACCCGAATATGCGACAAAAGCTGTTCAAAAAGCGCATCGTTTCCCCAAATGGCGAAGATTTTTTGTATGTGTTTTATAATGTACAACAAGCGGTTTACGTATTAATGCATTATAACATTATTGAGCAAAAAGTCCACACGCCTATCCTCTGCAATGGTTACACGCATTTCCCGAATGGCGAATTGTGTTACTTCCGTGCAGAAAACGAAGCGACCAAACACCACGTCATTCAAATCTGGCAAACGCCCTTCACCGCAAATGATGTCGTTCATTCGGAGCATACAGATTCATATTTGTATAAGGTTGGCAATAAGGATATTGTGAAGGCAATGGCGGAATGTCAGGAGGTCTTGATTCTCTCGAATAAAGAAGATACTTACGCAGGATTATATACGGATTTGGTCAAAAAATGTACGGATGTCCTCGACTCCTACTATTGGATTGACAAGCCGGAGGGCTTCAAATTGCACGAACCACTCCGTGAAATTCGCACGACCGCAACGACTGCGATTGATGAATTTGAAAAGAAACTCCGCATCCAAAACAGCACCAAAACCGAAATTAACCGCGTCCATACGAAGGCGACTGAATTGTTTGAAAAAAGCCGAAAAAACACTTTTGATGCCGTTGATTTGTTTGTGGAAATGTTGGCGGAATTACGGGTGCTGCGCGGCGAAATTATCTCACTAAAAGAGTTGCGCTACACCGACCTCGAATTGGTCGAAAAACTCGAAACGCAGTGTATCGAAATCAGCGACGCGCTCTCAGAGGATTGTGTGCGATTTCTGTTGCAGGATAATGCACTTGCGCCGTATATCGAAAAAATTAAAGTACAAGAAGCTGGTTTAGAGAAAATTACAACCGCAACACAAGCGAAGGAATTAGAAGGAAATATTGACCAAATCGGTACGGAACTCGAATTGTTGATTGATATTGTCAGCAATTTGAAGATAGACGACCCAACGCAGACCACGAGAATTATTGACAATATTTCGGGCATGTATGCGGGCATGAATCAGGTGAAAGCGGCAGCAAAAAAGGCGCAAAAAAGCCTTATGGGAACGGAAGCCGTCGCCGAATTTAATGCTCAATTGAAACTCCTCGACCAAGGGATTATCAACTATCTCGACATCGCCGACAGTCCGCAAAAATGCGACGAATACCTCACCAAACTCATGGTGCAGTTGGAGGAATTGGAGAGTAAATTTGCGGAATTTGACGAGTTTATCCTCAAAATCACGGAGAAGCGCGAGGAAATTTACAACGTATTTGAGGCGCGAAAAAACAACCTTTTGGAGTCGCGCAACAACCGCACGTCTGCCCTGCAATCTGCCGCCGAGCGCATCCTCAACGGCATCCGCAATCGCGTAAAAAGCATCAAAGAAGTCAGCGAAATCAATGGATTTTTTGCGGCGGATTTGATGATTGATAAGGTCAGAAATATCATCACCCAACTCAACGACCTTGACGACAGCAACAAGGCAAACGCCATTCAAACCCAACTCAAAACCTTGCGCGAAGAAGCAATCCGCCAACTCCGCGACAAGCAAGAATTATTCGTTGACGGGCAAAATATTATCCAATTCGGACGACACAAATTCTCCGTAAATGTACAGCCACTTGACCTCACAATCGTACAGGAAAACGGCGACATGAAATTCCACTTGACAGGTACGAATTTTTATGATAATATTACGGATAATGATTTCCTAAACACAAAAGAC
>JAHDEO010000265.1 GCA_020628725.1 Saprospiraceae bacterium | reverse complement strand
TGTACCCAATCAACCAACATCTCTGTATGGCTGAAAAGGTTGACTTTAGAATTGTCAAAAATTCTGGTTTTACTGTCTCCCACATTGAGATTTAGGATAATATTGTGAGGCGTAAAGTTTTGTAGTTGCAGCCCCGAAGTATTGCCATTATTATACCTTCTTACAAGGTGTTCGTTTATATAGATACTTACCTCGCGATAGCCATTTTTATGTCTCCATCTCATTTCATAGGTATTCCAACCTGTCGGATTGATTCTGTAAGTGTAATTCTGTACCGTACCCGATAGATTATTTCTGAAAGGAGCCGTACCATAAAACATGTTGCAAGCGTATTTGTCTTTATTTGGATTTGCAAAGGTGTAAGCCTCCATAATGTCAATCTCACCTTTTGTGGGCCAACCATTTTCTTCTACCGTCCAGAATGCGGGCCAAGCTCCATAAGTATTGTGAAAAGGCACAATACCTCCGCTGCTATTTCTTGCCTGCAATTTTATCTTAGCCTTAAAACTAAGTTCTTCATTATTGTTTGGCTTAAATTTGCGGAATGATTTAATATGCCCCGATTGAAAATTATCATATCCCAGTTTTTGAGCTTTCAAACGCAATGCTTTATTGTTATTGCCTATGCCTACTGTTGAGGCACGCCAGGGCTTATACTTACAAGTCGCTGAGTTGTAATCTGCTCTATTGGTTTTTTCCCAATTATATAGATTATTAAAATGGTCGAAAAAGATGGTTTGCCACTGAGACCTGTCTGTCAATGCTTCAGATTCTACCTCAGGGCTTATTTCTTCCACAAATGAATTGTCCTGTTCGCAGGAAATAATTACAAGTCCCATGGTGATGACCATCAGGATTTTTAAGCTCAACTTGTTTAATTTCATAACATTTCATTCTTTGGGCTTTAGGCATGGAGGAATCATGACAAGACAGTCTTTTCAAGAATGCGAATTGATTCTATCATCACCCCAATCAAGTTTTGATTAATTAAAAAATAGGTAATTAGTAATTTTCTAAAGGACTTAAAAAATTAAAAATTTTAATAATGTGTAATTCTGATTATAGTGACATGGAAAAGTGTATTTTTGTTGTTAAAAATGAAATTTTATTTAGGAAATTTGTTCTTTTTTGTGATAATTGTTTTGCCGCTTATTCCTCTTTTCGACTTTAGATTTTGTGCGTTGTAGTATGTGAAGGCTTATTTTGTTTTTATTCTTCTCTTTTTAAACGTGCTTTCATGATATGGTACGATTCCAGACTTCCACGAGTAAATCTATATTAATGTTTAGCTGCATTTCTTGTTCGTTCATATTGTGTTTATTTTAATTTCTGAGGGCTTCAAAAGCATATATGGTGTAATGGCTTTTGGGTTTGGGGCGGTGGAGTGGGGAAAGGTTATTTGTTATGCTTAGTTTTTATCATTTCAATTGCCTTTTCTGCTAATTCAAAAAAGGTATCAGCCGTGAATATTTCTTGGATTTCATAGTCATCCCATCTTGGACCTCTATACACATCGGTTTTTGTTTTGTTGTTTAATTCTAAAGAAATAGTTTCTAAACAGTCTGATAAATAATTTAATGCTGCAAATTGAATGGCATGAGTTTTCATGCCAACTTTATCTGTCCTAATCAAATCGTTCAAAACAATAATGACCTTCTTTTTATCAGACTTGATTAACTCTTTTATCCAAGAAAAGGTGAATTCTCTTATGCTATCATCGTCTTCAGAATTAATTTCCAAGTAGTTCTTCCCTACGAATTTATGAATGTCATCTTGTTTTGACTTATTACTTACTGATTCCCCTTTTTCGTTGTGAACTATAAATATATTATCGTCCCAATATTTAATTGTTTTTAGTTGTCCGCCTTTATAGTATTGGTAAGCAATATTTCGCAATTTATCACGGTGATAAATCAAAATATTTCCTGAAGAATAAACCTTCAAATCATTAACAGTATCAGTTTTTTTGTATTCTTCAAAAGACATTTTTTTCTCTTAATATTAATACGTTCTTGGCTTTGAGGCTTGGAACAGCGTAGTGGGGAAAAGGTATTTATCAGGCACTTTTTATAACTTCCCTTCTACTTTCTCAATCTTTTTCCCGGTAACTTTTTCTAACTTTTCAATGAAAGATTCTTTTAGAATTGGCCAATTCCAAAAGACAAATCCCAAATTACTGAGTACCCATTTTGGTTCAAATTTATATTCACTAATAGAATTGAGAGTGCCACATTTTTTGCATTGCAAGTTAGCTAAGTTTGGATTTTTAAGCCATTGATTAAATAATTCACCCCAATCACATTCTACATTATTTTCGCCACAATTGGGGCAGTCTATTGATTTAAAATCTCGACCATCTACGTAGAATACAGTTCTTCCTTTTCTGACTTCCAAGCCATTGGTTTTCAAATCTAAAAAGTGATATTCTTCCGGGAATCTAACCACAAAATCCCAGTTCTGTCCCGGGCAATAACCAAAGTCTTTATTCAGAATATTATCAGCTTTTTTTGTACTTATAATTTTTGTCTTTTGGAGGTAGGTTATGACTTTGTCGATTACATCGTCCAATTCCTCATCAGAGACATTTTTAATAACTAAGTCTTGGTGCCAATCTCCCATTTTTACAATTCTAATCGAAAAATATATCCTTTCTGATAAAGTACCAATCATTTTTCAGTGCTACTAATTCAGTTTGATAATCTATGAATTGCTCATAATTTAGAAATTTATCTTGGTACTTCCTGTCAATTATTTTTATCAGATAATATTCTTCATCAGCATCTATAAATTTATCTCGGCTATTATTTTTACACTTGAATAAATATGTGATTCCACGCTTGTTGTATAATTTTACTTCACATAATTCATAATGACTAATTAATTCGTGTGTTTTGCTTTTTATATCCTGATTATCACTCTTCTTTAACAGGTCAAGTATAGTTTGAGAATCATGATTTGAGATTGTATTTAAGATTTCAGAATTTATTTTTTCAAGCTCATCTATCAAGTTCTTAATTTGATTTTCCTCATAATTACAACTCCAAGTTAAGGTGGCAAGGAAAATAAATATTAACGACTTCATTAATTCAGCTTTTTTTCGTTCTTCCAAAATTATACGTAAAACGACTTCATTTTCACAAGCGCATCGCGCCGACCCTACTTGTAACACTGTCAAACAAGACCCGATTCAGTTGCGTAGCTGCGTCACCCTTAGTGCCGACGCTATGCGCCTTTGGAGATTTGTTTAAACACTTGTTACAAATGGGGTCGTCGCTATGTGCCTGATTTTTGGAGGTTTATTGTTTTAAATCATAAAATCCGCCAAGAAATCGTGCATTAATGCGTTAAAATAGTTATTTTTGAAGAAATTAACTAATAATAATTATGAGTGTAACAGAAGTTAAGGCAGATATTTTTCGAAAGGTTGAGGGAATTGAAGACCCGACAACGCTTGAAGATATCAACACTTGGATTGAGGATTATACCAATAATAAAATCATTGGTTACCGTATTGACGGTACGCCGATTACTGCGGAAGAGTTTGCAAAGCAATCCGATGAAGCCTCTGAACGTATCAGAAACGGACATTATTATACCATAGAACAACTGCGAAATCGACTAAGAAAATAATGGACAGATACGAAGTTTATATCGATGAAAAAGCCGTACAATCTCTAGATGAAATAACTGACTATTATCGCCTCAATGCCTCTGATGCCGTTGCCGATAAAGTATATTTTGGTATCATTGACGTGATTGAATCCTTGGCATCTATGCCGACAAGACATCGGATAGACAGGTTTTCAAGCACGGATAAAAAAGAACACCGTGTTGCCATAAAATGGAAATACAGGATAGTCTTTCACATTCACGAGGAGGACAAATCTGTAGAAGTCATTGATATAGTACATGGCAGCCGAGACCTTGAAGCCTACTTCTCGCAGTAATGCTCACCAGACAAATGGGGCGTCGCTATGCGCCTGATTTTGGGCTTTGGGTGGTGTAGTGGAGGAAAGGGTTAGCTATCGACTGGTTCTATACTTGATAGTTTGTTTGTACATATTAATCATTTTCTCCTTACGGTTATACTTCTCTTTTCGTATCCAATTCCCGAAATCGTCATATTCATATTTGAATGACCAATGCGTCATATATTCTCCGTTAGGCTTATATATTGTTGTTTTGACAATATCACCTCTATCGTTAAATTGATGCTCTTTTCTACTAACCGTATTCTTCTTTAAATCTATAGTGTATATCAAATTTGCCATTTCAGAAGTAGCGTTAGGATAATTAAATATTGTTATTGCTGACAATTCACCTTTCTTGTAAATTTCAAATTTTATCTGTCTTTTTAGAGAGTCATAGTGTGATATTTCAGTTGTAGTAACAATTGAATCTTTACTCAGAAACTCCTTAATTTCTCTGTTTTGCTCCACTCTTACTTTATTTGTTCTTTTAAACGAAAGGTCTCTTATTTCATAGTAGATTGTGTCGGATTTATAATCGTAATAAAATTTCCATGGTTTAAATCCCCTTCTAATTAAAAAAGTGTCAACTTCACTTCGAATTACAGAATCTAATCTTGATTGAGTATAATAGTAATTCCAAATTTTGTCAATCTGAATGGAATCACCACCACATTTAGTTTCGTATTCGTACTTTTCCAATACTTTACCTTCGTTATCAAAGAAAATCTTTTGAGTTCCCAAACCAAATAATCCTCCTTCATATCGAAAACCTGTAATTTCTCCGTTTTGGGTGATTGGTTCGTATGATTCCATGAGAACAGTTTGAACATCACCTTTATAATCAAATTCTGTTTGGTTAAATATTACTTTTGTCTGACCAAAAGTTTGAATAGAAATTAATAAAAATATATACAGTATTATTTTTTTCATTGCTCTTATTGATAGTTTTATTTTCGAGTATCGTACAGGCGATTTCAATCGCCACGTAAAAATAAATTAAATTTGTATTTTTTTTATTATTAAAAAATTACAAATAAAATCACATCTCACATGGCGGTTAAAACCGCCTGTACGGGTCATTCCACCACCCATTTCCCCTCATCCACTCCAAGTCCACTCTTCACCACAACCAGATAGTTCCCCGCTTTCAAATAAAACGCCCCATCATCCGCTTTTTTCAAGGTGATGTCGTCGGCATCTTTCTCTTGCTGTTTATTCAGCCAACGCTTGTATTTTTTAGCGACTTTTTCATTCACTTTAAAATCATATTCGGCAAAATTAAGCCCTTTATCGGCATCCACGTTGAAGGAGGCGAGCGATATACCCGAATCCGTTTGGATGCTGACGGTGGCTTTGGTGTTGCTGTTGCTGTAAAAAGGAATGTCAAGCGTTTGCTCAAAGGACTTCGTCCAGATAGTTGGTTTTTTGCCGAGATTGGAGGACGATTTGGCTTTTTTTAGCGCAAATAAGTGAATCGGTTTGGCGAGTACATCGTCGTTGAGAGCGTGGAGGGTTTGGATATTGGCTTTGTAAATCGAGCGTCCGTGTGTGCCTACGAGGAGGTCTTGCGCCTTCGCCTGTACGACGACATCATGTACGGGTGCGGCGGGTAAGTCCTTGTCCATCAGCATAAAAGACGTGCCTTTGTCGAGCGATACATATAGCCCGTGGTCGGTGCCGACATAGAGAATTGACGGGTTGGTGGGGTCGTCTTTGAGGACATTGACCGGCTCGGCGGGGAGGTCTTCGCCTATCGCCGTCCAAGTGCTGCCGTAGTCGGTGGATTTGTAGCAATAGGCTTTGAAATTGTCCCAACGATAGCCGTTCAAAGCGCAGTAAACGGTGGCTTTGTCGTGCCGCGAAGCATAGATTTCCGTGACCCAGAGGTTTTCGGGGAGACCGTCGGTAATGGATTGCCAAGTCGCTCCGGCATCTTTGGAGACCTGCAGATTGCCGTCGTCCGTGCCGGCGTAGAGCAAGCCAAATTGGAAGGGCGATTCGTCGAGGGCGGTAATCGTACCGAAGGCAACATCGCCTTTGATACCGCCTTTGGTGAGGTCGTCGGAGATAGCCGTCCAATCATTGCCCTGATTCATGGAGCGATGCACTTTATTGGAGCCGAGATACAAAATATCCTGATTATGCACCGACAAATGAATGGGCGTTTGCCAATTGAATCGCAAGGGCGTTTCGCCCAAATCGTGTTGTGGTTTGATGAGTTCGCGCTCGCCCGTCGTCTTGTTGATGCGATAATACCAACCAAATTGCAAGCCGGTATAAACGGTGTTATTGTCGCGCGAATCAATGGCAACTTGCATCCCGTCGCCACCCAAAATGCCTTTGTACGGATAATGCCCGGTATTGTGCCATCTTCGCTTGTTTTCGCTCTTGTAGGTGGAGGGTCCGACCCAAACGCCATTGTCTTGCAGTCCGCCGTAGATGTTGTAGGGTTCGGCATTGTCCACCGCAATCGCATAAAACTGACCAACGGCGGGAAGATTGCATTTCGTCCAAGTCTCGCCGTCATCGTAGGAGATGTTGAGACCGCCGTCATTGCCCAAAATAAGGTGCTTGTCGCGATTGGGATTGAGCCATATCGCGTGGTGGTCAACGTGTACATTATCGCCATTGATATTTTCAAAAGTCTTACCGCCATCATCCGAGCGAACTACGGGAACGCCCGCAAAATAAATCTTCTCCGCATCGTGTGGCGATACGCGAATTTGTCCGAAATAATATCCGTAAGAATTGTACACAAAATCCAGATAATCTTCGTGGGTTTTTGTCCATGATTTGCCGCCATCATCCGAGCGATAAACCTCCGCACCAATCACAGGCGTATCAAACAACAGAGAGTTGGCATCTTCCAGAAACTCGACCAAAGCAAGGGGCGTAATCTCGTCTGATTTGACCATTTTGATGACCTTTTCTGCGCTGTATTTTTCGGGAAAATTATTTTCTTTCAAATAGGTCTTAATTTTTTTAGTGTCCAAATTCAAAAATGTGCGCTTATCCATCGTGCGGAGGACATCTTTGGTGAGTGCGTCTTTTTTGTCGTCGTCATCTTCTTCCGGGCGGCGGTCATAATTGTCCAAGAGGGCGTACAGCACCGTTTGGTTGCCTTTTTTGTATAGGTCAATGCCGATGCGTCCGACTCCTTCGCCTGTCGGGAAGCCGCTTTCGGGTGTGGTGAGGAGCGTCCATGTTTCGCCGCCGTCCGTGCTTTTGTGAATGCCCGAACCCGTGCCGGATTCCACAAAATTCCAAGCGCGGCGTTCGCGGTGCCAAGTGGCGGCATAGAGGGTGTTGGGCGCAGATTCGTCCACAATCAGGTCAATCGCACCGCTGTTTTCATTGACAAATAAAGTCTGTTTCCAGGTCTTACCGCCGTCGGTGGTTTTATAGATACCGCGCTCACGGTTGGGCGAATACAGATGTCCCAAGACCGCGACCCAAGCCGTATTCGCATCCGCCGGATGTAGCACGATGCGACCAATATGGTGACTTTCGCCCAAGCCCAGATGTTGCCAATCTTTACCGCCGTTGGTGCTTTTGTACAGCCCGACCCCGGCGTAGGAGGAGCGACTGGAATTGACCTCGCCCGTGCCGACCCATATCGTGCTATCCTGCCAGTTGACCGCAATATCGCCAATGGTCATCACCGCCTCTTTGTCGAATAAGGGCGTGAAACTCGTCCCGTTATTTTCGGTTTTCCACAAGCCACCGGAAGCAAAAGCCACATAAAAATGGCTGGGGTCTGCCTCATACACCGCAACATCAGCAATCCGCCCACTCATAACGGTAGGTCCGACAGATTCAAAGGGAATGTTGTTGATGATAGAACCGGATTTGAGTTGCTGGCGTTGCTCAAAAGCTGCCAAACGGTCTTGTGCAGGCGTGAATGGGGCGGGTGTGAGTTGGGCTACGGAGATACCTGTCGCTACTACGCAACATATCAAGGTGGTGATTATTCTTTTCATTTTTGAATTTGCTTTGTTTGAAAAGAATAAATGTAGGGAATTTTTTTGGGAGAGTGAGAAGGAAAAGTGGTTTGTTTGGTGTTTTGGGTGCTTAATGGTTTCATATATAAAATAGTCAGCTTATGCTAGTTATTGCCGCATATAGAACGTTCTCGACTATCTTCATTTTAAATATTTATTTAGTTTTTTCCTTAACTCATGAACAGCAATTGACAATTCCTCAAAATCATCATCATCAAATTTTGCAATCCTATAGTATTTTTTCTTTTTCTTGGATAGAATTGTTTTATATAAACCTTCAGGTGTATATTTCTTAAATAGAAATACACTAAGCAACGAAATTGTTGTTAGACCTATTGTTAACTTACTCTCCCAATATTCCCAATTCTTAATTGAGAAATATCCTATTACTCCAAGTGCCAAAACTAAAAAAATGTAATATGCAATTCTAAAAATATTTGCCTCTTTTTTTGCCCGTTCATCAAGAGCCATTTTATCCTTGCCAAGTTCTTTTAACTTTTGCTCCCGTTCTTTGAGAGTGCTCAATAGTTCTTCGTCATTTTTTTGATTGGTCATATCTTTAGATCTCTTTACATCTTTCAGAAAACTACCGATTGGAACAGGGTAATCTAATCCTCTTGGAATAAATTCGGAGATACCCTTTCTCTCTAAAGTCAAAAGGTGATTGTATTCTTCTAAAATAGAATTATCATCAATGAACGGAATGAAAGTTTGGGGCTTTAGATTTTTGATTTCTTCATGAAGCAAATCGAATTGAATCCTTATTTCATTAAGTAATTTCCTTCTTGATTCTTCGTTTCCAATTATTGAAATATACACTTTTTTTTCTTTTTTATCTGCTGTTATTAGAGCTTGGTTTTTTTCTTGTGGAGAAAAGCATTTTTCGATGATTATTCCAAATCTCCAATACCAACTGCTACGACTTAATTCATGGACTTTAACAATAAATCTTGGAAAGATACTCTTTGGAAAGTAATCATAATGGTATTGTAGTTTCAACCCTTCTTCAAATTCGTTTGAAATATGTGGTTGGGAAACACTCAATAAATCTGGAATTAAAAATTCATTATCATTGATTCTAAAACAAAGTTCGAACTTCTCCATTAAGCCAACGATAACCTTATGTTTATCTTGAGGATAAACATCCTTTGGAGTTAATATATATTTTAAGTCTTTAATGTTAACTTTACCTTTAGATTGAAATAATTTGTTAGAGTTAATTATGTCATAAATTCCTTTTGTCACCCAGTCTGGCTTTAGGATATTTGTTGAATCAGGGTTAGATAGTTCTCCATAATTAAAAGCTATACCCAAATCGTGTAAAAGTCTTAGTAAGCTATTTTGAAGGATTTCATTACTTTCATCATTTCTTTCGCATATTTTGTAGTATTCGCTTAAGCTGATAAAATTTTCTCTATGTTGTTCAATTGTAGATTTAATCTGTTGCCAATTATGAGGAATCCTCTCCTTTAAATATCCAAACTTTTCAAACTCATGGCTTATCATTTGTTTCAAATGATTAATCCCATGTGAACCATTTTGACTGAGTTTACATGAAGTCCGAATTATCCCCCTAATATTGTCTTTATATTTATTCAATAGATGCTCTTCATCGGGATGAAAATTACCATCATCAATTTTATTGATGACAATTATTATTGGTGAGTCACCTCCAAAAGCTTGAATTAATTTTATCCAATCTTCCAATCTTCCTTCTGGATCGTCTTCCCTTGCATTCCAAGCTAAGAGATACAAACTTCTCTCTGTCATAAAGAATTGATGCATAGCATGCATTACCTCTTGACCTCCAAAATCCCATATTTTCGTTTTAATCTTAGTCTCGTCATTCAGATAAATACCCAACTCTTCAATATTTATTCCTCTTGTTATATTTGTATCTCCAAATTGTCTAAATGTTCCATACTTCAATTGTTCAACTAATGCAGTTTTTCCTGAGTATCCATCTCCTAAAATGATAATTTTCGCTTCATTTAAGTAATCATTAGTTGTCCCTTGCAAATTCAAAATAAATTGAATTACTGTTCGTAAGTCTTGGTCAAATATCTTTTTAGGAATACTAAATTCATTATCATGTAGAGTAAGTGCTGTCTCCTTC
>JAHDEO010000264.1 GCA_020628725.1 Saprospiraceae bacterium | reverse complement strand
ATAATTTAAAATGAATAATTAATGTGTTTGAAAAAAAAATCAATTTGGGCTTGACAGAGTTTCAATGTCAGACGCTTTTTCGGAGAATTAAGAAAATGGTTGCATTTAATGTTTGGTAAGTGGATAGCAAAAGTAATTATAAATGTTAATATTGCAAATTTCGTTAATCATTAATTCAAGAAAACATTCTAACACAAAATAATATTTCGCCTTTTTTTATAGACGAAAATTTTGGAACATTGGTTTGATATCCTGTTTAAATATTTACAATCAAATTTGTATTTAACTTTATGTTATTGAAATTCAAAAATTTGCATATAGCAAAAATATCGCCTGTTAGCTTTTGGATTATTTTTAACGTGCAGATTATGAATCGAAATATTCGGCTTCAGTGTAAGGTGTTATTAGATTGAATTTTATTTTATTTTTTTTCAATTGCGCCCAATTTGCGGCAAAAACCATACTTCCAGCATCATATTTAATGCAAGAATGTGACAGAGTTTCCTCTCTGAAAATCGTTTACTACCCACACTCTCTCGTCCATCTTTCAAATTATTTATTTTTTCTTTCAACTTATACAGAATAATCAAATAGAACTCGTATTTTTGGCTCTTAGACTCCTATCCAAAAAATTAACTAACTCAAGTTGTGGATACGCAACTTAGTTAATAGTTAACTCAAGTTGCGGATAAACCGCAAACTTGAGCAAATCCCAAATTTCAAGCACCAAATTCCAATGAAAAACGTATGAAACACACCAAAATTGGATTTTGGAATTTGGATTTTGGAATTTTTCAAGTTGTCCGCAACTTGAATTAGTTAGCAGTTCATAGTTCTTAGAAAAACATTATTTTGAACTGTGTTTTAAATTAACTAATCACAATACAAATCATAAGTACAAGAAAGACCGGACAGAACGAAAATTGAACTCGCGCTTGTACTTGAACTTGAACTTTAGATATGAAATTTAGTACTTCGTCATCTGACCTGCTCAAGCAACTCCAACTTGTAGGTGGTGCCATTGGTTCTAATCCTGTACTGCCTATCTTGGAGGATTTCCTATTTAATATCGACGGCAGCGCACTCACGATTGCCTCTACTGACTTGGAGACGTCGATTACGACCAAATTGGAGGTGCAAGCCGATAAGAACGGCAGTGTAGCGATTCCCGCAAAGATTTTGCTGGAAACACTCAAAGCATTGCCCGACCAACCAATTACTTTCAGCATAGATGACGAAAGTTTTGCCGTAGAAATTACCTCTGCTTACGGAAAATATAAACTCGCCGGAGAAAATGGGCAAGACTTCCCAACTATCCCTACACCGGATGAAGTAGATAGCATCGAACTTCCTTCATCAAGTTTGAATAAGGCGATTGTCAAAACACTTTTTGCAACAAGCAGTGATGAATTGCGTCCGGCAATGACGGGAGTGTTTTTCCAAATTGATTTTAATAAGGTGACGTTTGTAGCTACCGACGCACACAAACTGGTCAAATATGCTTTTGATGAGGTGAAAAGTGATGTTTCGACATCGTTTATCGTACCGAAAAAAGCCTTGAACCTGTTGAAAGGTACATTGCCTTCAGGCGGAGATGTAAAAGTTTCTTTCAATAAAGCGCATGTATTTTTCGATTTTGGCGATGTAAATATGTCTTGCCGATTGATTGATGCACGTTACCCGGATTATAATGCAGTTATTCCTGTAGACAATCCACATTTATTGACTTTGGGTCGTAGTGATTTTCAGAGTTCACTCAAGCGTATCGGTATCTATGCGAATAAAACAACCAATCAAGTTATTCTAAATATCAATGACACGAATATGGACGTGTCGGCGCAAGATTTGGATTTCTCGAATGAAGCGAGCGAAAAAATGTCTTGCACGTACACAGGCGAGCCATTGACGATTGGTTTCAATTCCAAGTTCCTTGTAGAAATGCTCGGCGTACTCGAATCCGACGAAATTAAAATGGAACTTTCGACTTCTACTCGTGCGGGTATTTTGCTACCTGCCGAAAAAGAAGATAATGAAGAAATTCTCATGCTGGTCATGCCAGTCATGTTGAGCAATTAAATACCAATTACCCGTTAAGAAACCGACTACATGAAATCCTAACTATACCAAAGTGAAAGAGACTCAAACGAGGGACAGCCGCAAGGTTGTCCCTTTTTCGTAACACAGACATTCCTGTCTGTGCCAACCAAAACAGACAAGAATGTCTGTGTTACGTTATGAATAATATACTAACATGGGATGACTTCATGAAAGTCGAAATGAGAGCAGGCACGATTATCTCCGCAGAAGTATTCAAGGAAGCCCGAAATCCTGCCTATAAAATCGTGATTGATTTTGGTGAATATGGTACGCGAAAGACCTCCGCACAAATCACAAAGCTGTACGAGCCTGATACACTCATCGGCAAACAAGTGATAGCAGTCGTTAATTTTCCGCCTAAACAAATCGCTACCTTGATGAGTGAATGTTTGGTATTAGGTGTGATTGGAAATGATAAGGAAGTAACGCTACTCCAACCGGAGCGAGGTGTGGAGAATGGGGCGAGGATTGGGTAGGAAAAAGAGAAGTAGAATTTAGAGCATGTTTGGATTTTCAAAGCAAGATATTCCCAATATGCCTAATCGTTTTATGTCCACAGCTTATCAGTCCGCTGTCCGCAGTTTAACGTGAAACTACCTTGCGTAAAAGCGGCGGACGGCGGACTGATAAGCTGTGGACTGCTAAATTATCGTAGAAATCCCATCCGAAATACGCTCATATTTCACCTCTGCACCACTCACGATAGAGGCAATTACATCGCCCATTTGCGAACAGGAATAAGTAATATTTGGATTGAGATCGGGCGTGCCGATGCCTTTGTTGAGACAAGCACTGACAGCTTGCTCAATGCGGAAAGCATCCTTGTAGAAACCCATAGATTTGAGCATTAAAGCCACCGAAAGAATCGTCGCTACGGGATTGGCAATATCTTTCCCCGCCGCTTGCGGATACGACCCATGAATTGGCTCAAATAACGAAGTTTTAAACCCTACCGATGATGACGGCAACATCCCCAATGACCCCACAAACACACTCGCTTCATCAGAAATAATATCGCCAAACATATTATTGGTCAATATCACGTCGAATTGCTTTGGATAGACGACCAGTTGCATCGCGGCATTATCGACATACATGAAATCTAACTCTATTTCAGGATATTGTTTTGCAAATTCCGTTACAGTCTTGCGCCACAGGCGAGAAGTTTCAAGTACATTCGCCTTATCGACAAGCGTGACCTTTTTGCGTCGATGCCCCGCCGCTTCAAAAGCCTGTTTTGCGATGCGCTCAATCTCGCGCACCGAGTACGTGCAGGTGTCGAATGCGCTTTGCCCGTCCTCACTTCTGCCCTTTTCACCGAAATAAATTCCTCCGGTCAATTCGCGGTAAATCACCATATCGACATCTTTCACCGCTTCTTCTCGCAAAGGTGAAAGGTGTAGCAATTCCTTATAGGTTTTGACCGGGCGAATATTGCAATACAAACCCAATTTTTGTCGCAAACGCAGCAAGCCTTGCTCCGGTCTGACTTTGAGGTCGGGCGCATTATCATACTCAGGGTCGCCGATAGCACCAAGCAATACCGCATCAGAGTTGAGGCAAGCCTCTACTGTTTCTTCCGGTAGTGGATCGCCTGTTTTCCTAATCGCTCGTGCGCCTATATCCGCATGGCAATACGTGAATTCATGCTCTGACTTTTCTGCCACCGCATCCAATACTTTGAGTCCTTGTGCCACCACTTCGGGACCAATTCCATCTCCTGCGAGTACTGCTATTTTCTTTCTCATGTGCTAATGAATGAGTGAATGAATTTTAAATGAATGAATCACTCCGTCAAGCGAAGCGTCCGTTCGCCGTCCACCGTCTACCGTCAAAAAATAACTTGTTGTTGTTCAAATTTTTCGATGTCTTCCTTCAAAGTTAATAAATAATCAATATCATCATAACCATTTAAGAGACATGTTTTTTTGTATGGGTCAATGTCAAATGTAGTTGTTGAATTATTGGACAGTATCGTGATAGTTTGTGTTTCTAAATTCACTTGAAATTCGGCGTTGGGATTATTTTCAATTTCAGAGAAAATTTCGTGTAAATATTCATCGGAAACTGTCACAGGAAGCAAGCCGTTATTCAAAGCATTACTTTTAAATATATCCGCAAAAAAACTCGAAACGACCACCCGAAAACCATAATCGTAAATTGCCCACACCGCATGTTCACGACTCGACCCGCAACCGAAGTTTTTTCCTGCCACCAAAATCTTCCCTGAATAGATTAAGTTATTCAATACAAAATCAGGTTTCGGCGTTCGGTCTTGTTCATACCGCCAATCGCAGAATAGATTTTCACCGAAATTTTCTCGCGTCGTCGCTTTCAGAAAACGTGCAGGGATAATCTGGTCAGTGTCCACATTTTCGATGGGCATGGGGACGGCGGATGATGTGATTGTTGAGAATTTTTCCATAATTGTAGCGGCTGCTTTAGCTGCCGCGTATTTTTTTCTTATGAACGCATTATTTTCGCGGCAACTAAAATTTCCGCTACGTGGGGTGTTAATGCGCTTCTAACCAGCTTAGATAATAATTTTCGTCTTCTATTCCGGCGGCGTGTTCAGTCATTAATAATGGCTTGAATGTATCAACCATGACAGCTAGTTCGTGTGTTTCTTTTGCGCCAATACTTTTTTCCACCGTACCGGGATGCGGACCGTGTGGAATACCGCCCGGATGCAGAGAAATCATTCCGCGTTCCACACTTTTTCTGCTCATAAAATCACCATCTACATAATACAAAACCTCATCGCTATCAATATTGCTGTGATTGTATGGCGCAGGTATCGCATTGGGGTGATAATCGTACAAACGCGGACAAAACGAACATATCACAAAGCTGCGTGTCGCGAAAGTTTGATGTACCGGAGGCGGCTGATGTACACGCCCCGTAATCGGTTCAAAGTTGTGAATCGAAAAGGCGTAAGGATACACATAACCATCCCAACCAACGACATCATAAGGATGATTTTGGTAATGATAAGGGTAAATGATGTCGCGTTTTTTGATATAAAATAAAAAGTCACCGCGCTCATCGCGGGTTTGTAGATTTTGTGGTTTGCGGATGTCGCGCTCGCAGAAGGGGGCGTGTTCGAGTAATTGCCCGAAATCATTGCGATAGCGTTTCGGCGTGACAATCGGGCTGTATGACTCTACAATAAACAAGCGATTATCTGCCGTGTCAAATTCGAGGTGATAAATCGTACCTCGCGGCACGACGAGGTAATCGCCATATTCAAATGGAATCTCGCCGTACATGCTGTGCAATTTCCCCGTTCCCTCGTGAATAAAAATGACCTCGTCTGCATCTGCATTTTTGAAAAAATAATCATCCATGCTTTTCGTGGGGGCAGCGAGGATGATTTTACAATCATTATTCACCAAGACTGCTTTACGACTCTTGATATAATCAGCTTCGGGTGTGATTTTGAAGCCTTTGAGACTACGCGGTTTGAGTTGTTCATCGTGTATCAACTTGGGTTTGACCGAAAATGGCTCACCGACCTGCTTTATCTGCGTAGGCGGATTGCAATGGTATAATAGCGAATACATATCCGAAAAACCCTCTGTTGAGAAGAGTTCTTCTTTATACAATTCGCCATTGGGTTTGCGAAATTGGGTGTGCCGCTTGGGTGGTATTTTACCAAGTGAATAATAATGCATGGTTTGTTGTGATTCGTTTTGGGAAATGAAATTAAAATTAGTTACGATGATTGCTATGGCAATGTTTTTGGAAATTACAATATCCACGATAACAGGTAGGGACAGGTCGCGACCTGTCCCTACCTGTTATCGTTTTAAATTCCTACCAACCGTTGTAGACCATCCACAATCAATTCGAGGTCTTCGGGATAATCGACGTATTTGATTTTTTCATCGCCATCGTAGCCCCAAATTCCTACGGTAACTACTTTTCGCAGGGAGCCATATTGGACTGATACCCGCAAGGGGATTGGCGTGGGTTTTTTACCTTTTCGTTTTACGCAATCTGTTGTGACACAATCGTATAAGTTTTCGTAATCAAAGAATTTTTTATTGATAATAAACTTCACCAATCGCTCCATTTCTTCCCTGTCTACCTGATTGCTTGTCTTTATCAATCCCTTTTGGACACTTTCAAATTCCTTGACAATTTCGCCGTCGTTGCGTAGAATTGTGAAGTCTTTAATTACGGGATCCAGTCCACCATAGAAGCCGCCGCCAATGACTGCTATCTCGATAAATTCGGCAACTTCTTCGGGTTTGCTGCGACGCTCAAAGCGGTCTGCTCTATTGTTTTCACGTTTTTCGCGGCGGGCTTTTCGGCGTTCGCGCCTGCGTTCGCGGCGGACGTCTCGCTTTCTGCGGTCATCAGCGATGATTTGGCGGATCTTCTTTTTCGCTTCGCCTTTTGCTAAGACATCAATGTCCGGTAATTCATTCGGGCGTTTGATGAAAGGCGCGTCTTCATCGCTGACCATCACAAAGTGATATTGGTATGAAGCATTACCCAATGAAAATTCGAGTGCCATCGTCTGCCTCGACAACTCCGCAATGCGCCACCAACGTATATTTCTAAATTTGTAAAATATCTCGTTTTGGTCTTCATTCAGTACCCATGCGCCTTCGGCTTTTCTGCCGTTGAGGTAATGCTCAAAACTGTAATCGTGCCGCAAGTGCAGGTAGTAATCGTAAGTTTCATCCGCTTTGTGAACGATATTATTCGTTTCTACATGTTCTGTGAATGCATATCGCCACTTGGTTTCTATCAGGTCATTTTCGTTGACGGGTGGATAGGTACGTTGGGGAATAGAATCATTTTGTGCTTGCATGGTTACACACAAGCAATTGATTAGCAGGAATATGATAAGCTGTCTTAGCATTGTTCAGTTTAAATTCAATTTAATCAGGCGGCGGATTTGGTTTGGAGGGTAAAAATAAGGTTTTTATATTACAATGACATATGAAAATATTTACACAATGATAGTTTTTCGACTGTAATTCGTTGATGAGTATTATAAAATCATGCTTTTTTGAGTAAATCTAGTGTTATTCATGAAATATAAATTACGTGATAATCTTGGAAGGGAGAACTTGTTGAAAGATATTTCCGAGCTTAAAGGCTTTTTGAGTCAACCATTCGAAAATTGGATGGAAGGTTCAGGAGATTCTGCTATTACGGTAAAAAAGGATGAGCAGATGATATTTTTTAAGATAGAACAAGGTGTTTTTTTAATGCAACATCCGGATTATCTTTCTCCTTTATTTGATAGGGATAATGATAAAAGCGTTATTCATTATGTAGGAGGAGAACCTATGATAATTCCTGAAAAATTTCTTTGCTCTGAGGAAATTACCATTGAAATTTTATCTCGTTATATAGAAAGCGGTACTTTACACAATGCATATCAATGGCTTGAAATTTATGAATAGAAACATGTTTAAGAGCAATCTTTGAGTATCTTGTTCTCACTGTTATACGCCGTTCTTTTTCTTGAAAAAAAGAACCAAAATTCAAGGTTGGATGAATTTCTTAACGCTCGAATGTCTCAAAAAAGCTACGTTTTGCAAACTCGCTGACGCTCAAACAATGCAAAATCGTACCCACTTTTTTGAGACATTCGAGCTAAAATTCATAAGACCGTTCAAGTCGGTTATAACTTTACGTCTATTTCAAAAACCTAACTGTATGCACAAGACAGGCGTTCTTACAGTTAATTCCTTGTAAACAAATTAAAGTTTTCCCCGTCAAAAGTAAATATACTTCCTTCGCCCGTTCCAATCCAAAGCAATCCTTTACTATCCAAATAAAGGGTGCTGATGTAATTGCTGTTTAGCTGATTGTATTTGGTGAACTGCCCCCATGCATTGCCTTCGGGAGCAAGGGGTGTTTTGACTTGGTCTTCGGCAGGATTGTATCGCCAAAGCCCTTGGTCGAATTGCGCGAACCAGAGGTTCCCGTCTCTATCCTCTTCAATATCCAATGCGCCGACTAAACCGTAATCGTATATTCCTCGAATTTCGGAAAAGTTCGTAACGGATTTTCCATCGTAATAGCAAAGTCCTTTTGCATTATTACCAAACCAAATTATACCTTTTTTGTCTTGATGAATGGCGCGGACTACGCCTTTTTCCTGATTTTCGTTGATGCAAGTGAGCGTTTTTCCATCGTAACGAAATAGCCCCGCGCCCGGCGTTCCAAACCACATATTATCGTCATTGTCCTTGTAAATACCATATACGGCGTAGGTCGTCCAGCCATGTTCGGGGTGGTAGCCGTCGTCATTAAAGACAGGATGATTTTCAGGAACAGGTAAGGTGAGGTGTGTCAGTTTTTCTCCATCAAAACGGTAAATGCCATTTTTGCTGAAAGCACTAAACCAAAAATGTTCGCGCTCTTTTTTCCATGCTTCGTCGAACTTATCTTTTGAAGGTTTGAAACTTTCGGTGATTAATACGCTTTCTTTTTCGGGATGAATAATGTTAAATGTTTCTCCATCAAAAATACTCACGCCATCTTCAATGCCAAACCACAAATCACCATTTTCTGCCTCATGAATCGCTCGGACAGGCGGCAAGCCTTGTTCTTCTGTGAAATAGATAAATTGTTTTCCATCATAACGACAAACGTTTTCATTATTTGCAACGAACCACATATTACCTTTGCTATCTTCGAAGATGATGCTTATTCTTGAGTTGAAATTTAATGTGGAATTGGTAGGTGATGGAGTATGATTTGATTTCGTAGCTTGTTGTCCACTACAAGCGATAAAGAAGAATAGGTAAAAAAACAGGATAATTTTGGGGTGGTTACTTTGCGGACTTCGCGCCATCTTCGTGCTCCTTGCGGTTAATTGTGATTGGTTTTTAAAACGCAAAGGGCGCAAAGGATTTCGCGAGGGACGCAAAGTGATTTTTGTTATCATAATTTTGATTTGAAAACAAGGTATTGGGCAGTACTCAAAATATGGATTAGTCGGCAGACGAAGGCTTTCTATAAAATTAGTCGTTTGACTATTCACATCAGTGCTATTTGCAACCGAATTCGTCTGACGACAAAGGGGTTTGCTTAATCCCCCGCAAATGGTGTCCCAAATATACCCACCGCCAATTCTGCCCAAATTAAGAGAAACACCACCACAATCGCCACGTAAATAATGGTTCGATACTTAGAGTTATTCACTTTCCTAATGACCAAATCAAACAATAATCCGGCGACAAGCAAGAGTATTCCTGCAACAGCAAAATCACCCAAACCCCAATTTACTTCATCCGTAAATTGCATGGCGATGGCTGGTATCAGCAGTATCAATGCCACGATAGAAAGGATTATGAAAAGTCTTTTATTTTTCATCTTCTGCTATTTCAAGAATATACCATTCGATGGCTGCTACATCAAGATTTTTGCGTCTGCCTGTATCTTCGGGGGCGTAGTGCGTGGATAGATATTTCAAAATGGTGGGTTCATCATCTCCTAAATCCCAAAGCCCCTGCGTCTCTTGCATCCAACGAATCATTTGTTGCCAACCTTCTTCGGTGGCTCTGTTTTGAGTGACTAATTTTGCAGAATGGCAAGCCGTACATGCTGCTCGTACAATCTCAAAACCTTCGTCGTATACCAAGCCTGATTGTACGTGAATGCCGTTTACGATTTTATCGAAATCATCTTCATTTTTAGTTCCTATACTTCTACCTGTATCGGTTATTGGTGGGGGAGCTTTGTGCCATTTTATATCGGCATCATCTACGATTAACCAAGTGAATGCAGCTATCCACAAAGTTAACGTAAATAAGATAAGTCGTTGTAAATCACGTAAAAGGTCGAACTTCATAAGTTGGAAATCTACTGACTGTAATGTTTTACGTACCTGTCTTGCACCTTAAATTTAGATACACTCAAATTGACATAAAGTTAGGACTATCCTATTGAGATATAATTAACGCCGTTCTTTTCCTTGATGAAAAGAACCAAAAATCAAGGTTGGATGAATTTCTTAACGCTCGAATGTCTCAAAAAAGCTACGTTTTGC
>JAHDEO010000263.1 GCA_020628725.1 Saprospiraceae bacterium | reverse complement strand
TGGGAAGCAGGTAAAGGATACGCTTTTACCATCACAGAAAAAGAGGAAAGTAAGCCCCTCGGTAGAATTTCCATCAGAAAAACGAACAAAGAAAACAGATGGAATGTTGGATTCTGGACGCATCCCGAATCACAAAAACAAGGTATCATGACCGAAGCCTTGAAAGGTGTATTAAGGTTTGGATTTGAGGAATTATCCGCTACCGAAATCGAAGCTTGTCACGCCCTCTGGAATAAAGCCAGCGAAAAAGTACTGAAACGGAACGGGATGGTATTTGAGCGATACCTCGCGGAAGGATTTCAAAAAAACGGGCAATGGGTAGAAGAAAACCTATTGGTTATCGACCTTGAAAAATGGAATAAAATCAGCTAAATCACACATGGACAAATCACCGATTATCAATAAATTGGACTTTAAAAAGGGGAATGGCATTCTCCCCGCCGTCATTCAGGATAGCGAGACGCGCCAAGTCCTGATGTTGGGCTACATGAATCGTGAAGCATTGGACAGAACGTTGCGAGACGGTCGCGTCACCTTTTACAGTCGCAGCAAAGAACGTCTCTGGACAAAAGGCGAAACTTCCGGCAACTTCCTCGAAGTCAAAGGAATAAAAACCGATTGCGACAATGACACGATACTCGTACAGGCAAGCCCGGCGGGTCCGGTGTGTCATACAGGCAGCGATACTTGTTTTGATGAAACGAATGAAAATCGACACTTCCTACACCATTTGGAGCGCGTGATACAGGAGCGACGCGACGAGCCTTCAGGAGAGTCATATACGAGTTCGCTTTTTCGTAAAGGCATCAATAAAGTCGCCCAAAAAGTAGGCGAAGAAGCCGTCGAACTCGTCATCGAAGCCAAAGATGATAATGACGACCTTTTTCTCGGTGAAGCGGCAGATTTGATGTATCATTACCTCGTCCTGCTCGCTGCCAAAGGCAAGACCCTCAACGAGGTCATCCAAGTACTCGAATCAAGGCATAAGTGATGATTGCAAGATTGTATGATTGTATGATTGTGAAATGGTTTAATCGCAAAAGCGGTGGGTTTAAACCCACCGCTTTTGCGATGCCGTCACAATCACGCAATTTCACAATCACACAATTCACCCTCTTTCTCCTCGCCTTTTTCTTCCTCATTCGGCTCATTGGCATTACTAATCCTCCGCTCGAAATCGGGCATAATTGGCGGCAATGCCTGACCAATATGGTCGCGCGAAATTTCCTTGAAGTAGATGCAAATATCTTCTTTCCGCGCATTGACATTGCAGGAGAGAAAACGGGCATCATGGGCGCAGAATTTCCTTTGTTCAACTACCTGATTTATCTCGCTTCATTGGTGTTTGGTTATGAGCATTGGTATGGTCGATGGATTAATCTAATCGTTTCTACCGCAGGGGTTTATTACTTTTTTTTACTGATAAAAGAATTATTCGATAAACGGATAGCAAGCTATGCGACGCTTATTTTGACGGTATCTGTTTGGTTTGATTTTTCGCGTAAAATCATGCCTGACACCTTTAGTGTTGCACTCGTATTGATAGGTTTTTACTATGGTTATTATTACTTAAAAAATGGAAATTGGTGGCGACTTGTATTGTTTTTCGCGCTCATGACATTGGGTATTTTGAGTAAACTCTCTGCATTGAGTTTGATGAGTTTTCTGTTGATTCCCTTACTCATTCCGCAAATTGAAATTGGGCGTAAAATCGGTATGACGTTGGCGGCTGCCTTGTGTGTTGTATTGGTCGGTACGTGGTATTTTTACTGGGTGCCGTATTTGGCGGAGACTTATGGTTATATGCTTTATTTTCCAAGAAGTCTCGCAGAAGGGGCGGCTGAAATCGCAGCTTTATGGAAGCTAACTTTGGAGAAATTTTACTTCAGTGCTTTTCATTCTTTTGTGGCTTTTGGGTGTTTTTTGGTGGGCTTGTTTTTTGTTTTTCAGGCAAAAAATCCACCCCCTACCCCCTCCAAAGGGGGACAAGAAAACCTGAATATCTCCCCCTTTGGAGGGGGTTGGGGGGTGGAACACGCATATCACCTCAAAATTGCTATTGCCACATTTGCGCTAATTTTCTTCTTATACATGTTAAAAACGGGCGAGGTATTTCCCTTGCATAATTATTACATCATTCCTGCCGTGCCTTTGATGGCACTTGTTGCCGCATTAGCTCTTATTAGATTGCGTCCTAAATATGCACTAATCATTTTAGCCGTCATTACGATAGAAAGCATCGCGAATCAGTATCACGAATTTTTCATTAAAGAAAATGAACGCTACAAATTAACGCTGGAAAGTATTGCAGATGAGATAACCCAACCAAATGACTTAATCATTATCAACGATGGCAGTCGCAATCCGCAGCAAATGTATTTTGCTCATCGTAAGGGTTGGACAATTAATCAAGAAGACCTCAATACCATACATATCGCTCACTTACAAGAACTTGGTGCGAATTATTTATTTGTCAATAAACATTTATCACAAGAAAAATTTGAATATAAAATGATGTACGAAGATGACAATTATATCATTTACAAATTATAACACGTCAGCACGTCCCCACATCAGTACATCAGCACACTAAAACAAAAAAATGGTCTGCCACGAAAAACGCATCAGACCATTGATTCACACAAAACAAACCTTAAAACCGGATTTTTCCGGCTTGGTTAATTTTACCAAATTTCGCGCCAAAGAATGTTAAAATGCTCGCAAGTCAAACTATTTTTATTCTTGAAGAACAGAAAACATATGATAAAATAGAAAAAAACGCCAAGCATAAAATTATCTTTGCATAATGCAGAAAATCCCAAAGTACAAGCTGTGATAAGGAAATACGAAAAACGACGTACATTCAAAATTTGCTGATTCAAAATTCAACATTGAGTCTATTATGAAAGGTTTTTTAAGGTCTATACTCATTATGGTTCTGCTTGCTGCTGTGATAGTTGGCGGGTTTTATGCCTACCTTCAAACCAGTTCGGAGGGTGATGGTTTAATAACCGAGGGCAGATTGGATGATAAAAATAAAATTGACGAAGCTCGCGAAAAAGCCCGTGCGCTCAATGCCGATGCTGACGGTGACGGACTTACCCTTGCCCAAGAACAACGCCTCGGCACATCGGACAATAATGTCGATTCAGATGATGACGGTGTACCCGATAATGCAGATATTGTCCCGGTTGGGATAGGTAGAAAAGTGAGTAAAACACTCAATTGGGAGCATAAGGGAAAGCCACACAGCGTAGAAGCCTATTTACCAATTGATGTGAGCGATTATTATGAGAAAAAGACGCGCCCGGAACATACTTTTGACTCGCAACATTATCTGCCATATGTTCATTCAAAAGACATTGGAATAGAACGCCTTGCGGCTGAATTAAAGGCAATTATAGATACTAACGGAAGTTGGGACTACTACGATGAAGTGATGTTCATTGTTCATATGGTACAACAAATGCGATACGCCACAAGTGCTATTGCAGGTTTTGATTTGACTACAAAATATCCTATGCAAACCATCATCACAGGCAGAGGCGATTGTGAAGATACTTCGGTTTTGGCGGCTGCATTGCTCAAAAAATTGGATTATGATGTCAAACTGATTCAATTGGAAATAGACGGTAGAAAATCCCACTTAGGTATTGGCGTATGGGCAAATGGCGTCAAAGGCACCTCATGGGATAAAGGCGGACGAACGTTTTATTATGTCGAAACTACCACGCCCGGTCATGAATTTGGTGAATTACCTATGGAATGGCAGGAAGGAATTTCAGCGGTTTTAATTGATATTTGAATTAGTCCATAGTTGATAGTCCGCAGTCCACAGGTAGACGCGAGACTATTTTTTGCGAAGCGAAAACATAAAACTATGGACCATGGACTACGGACTATGGACTATAAAAAACATACCATCAACCCCGCCGCAAGGCAGCAATTCAATCGGCGAAAAACGCTGACGGTAGATGAGTATGTGGAGGGTATTCGTGCAGGGAATCGTGTGGTGCTAAGTCGTGCAATTACATTGATAGAAAGTACACGAACCGACCATTACGAGCAAGCACAGGAAATTATCGCAGCTTGTTTGTCGCACGCGAGTGCATCTGTGCGGGTAGGTGTGACGGGCACACCGGGCGTAGGTAAGAGTACCTTCATCGAAGCACTCGGCAAGCATGTGACCGATGCAGGGCATCGCATCGCAGTACTCGCGATAGACCCAACGAGCCAAGTGACACGCGGCAGCATTTTGGGTGATAAAACTCGTATGGCAAACCTCGCTACAAACGAAAATGCCTTTATTCGTCCTTCACCTGCAGGTGATTCGCTTGGCGGTGTGGCACGCAAAACGCGTGAGGCGATTGTATTGTGTGAAGCGGCTGGTTACGATGTAGTATTGGTGGAAACGGTAGGCGTAGGACAGTCGGAAACGGCAGTACATTCGATGGTGGATTTTTTCTTGCTACTGCTGCTGCCGGGAGCAGGTGATGAGTTGCAAGGTATCAAGCGTGGTATCGTCGAGATGGCAGACCTCATTGCCGTCAATAAAGCCGATAAAGACAAACTCAAACTCGCCCAACAAGCCCGACGTGAATATAAAAATGCACTCCACCTTTATCCTGCCAAACCAAGTGGCTGGATACCCGAAGTGATGACTTGTTCGGCATTGGAAGGGACGGGCATAGCGGAAATTTGGGAGACCATTCAACGGTACAAAACCGCCATGCAAGAAAACAATTTCTGGATAAGCAACCGTGAAAAACAAGCTACCTTTTGGCTATACGAAAGCATCAAAAATGACCTTCATCGTTCGTTTTTCACCCACAAAAAAATAAAAGAAAAATTATCACAAGTAGAAGCCAACGTGGCGGCAGGAAAACTCTCACCATTTAAAGGCGCAGAGGAATTAATGAAGCTTTTTTTAATGGATAATGGATAATGGATAATATTTATAATTTTCGCCACGCGAAAATTTCATCGTTATCCATTATCCATTGTACATTATCCATTATCCATTAACAATCATTAGTTTTTAACTGCATTCAACACAGTAAAGCCCGGAACGAAATAGCCCGGATTGATACCTGTATCGTCAATTTTTCCGAATTTATTGTGTACAGCCACGCGGTTTTGTGTAGCAGACATGAATACGTAAGGCGCCTCACGGTCAATGATTGCCTGCAATTTTTTATAAATCTCTGCACGTTTTGTTTCGTCCAGTTCTTTGCGTAGATCATCTATCAATTTATCACTTTCAGCATTGCCGAAACCTACATAATTACTACCGCCATCATACGAGTCAGTATGCCAGATTTGCTTGGGGTCACTTTCAATAGGTGGTGCTACCCAGATACCGAAATACATGTCAAAATTGTGACTCTTTGTTTTTTCAAGCATTACCGTAAATTCAAGTGGTACTGCATTGATTTTCAGCCCTGCCTGACGTGCAGCTTCCTGAAACATCAAGACGGCTTTCTCGCTGGTTTTTGCGACATTCGGATATACAAAATCCGCCTCAAATTCTACTCTTTCGCCATCAATTTCTTTATCTAAAGTACCATCGCCGTTGGTGTCTTTCCAACCGGCTTCCGCCAGTAATTTTGCAGCTTTATCAGGATTAAATTCTGAAGTTTTTACATTCGGATTGAGGAATTTTGTTTTAGAAGGATGAATGAAAGACGGAACATGTACCGCCATTCCGTAGAATACCTTGTCTTGGTAGTTCTTCGTATCCATGAGGTGGCGTATAGCGCGGCGTACACGTACATCCTCAAATTTCTCATCACGCATATTCATACCGATATAAGAGTATAAAAATTGCGTAGGTGTGTAAGTATTAAATTTGCTGTTAAATGATTCTGATTTTCTCAATTCTTCCACAAAAGCACGCGGCTCTACGCGATTGATAGCATCAATTTTTTCGCCTTTGAGTGCCACGATTGCCGTAGTCATATCATTGATAATTTCGAATACAATCTCATCCGGTCCTGCCTCAAACCAGTGATGCTCGTTCTCCAATGACTTGCCCCACCAATTTTCTTTTTTCTTGAGCGTAACACTCTGATTGGGTTTCCACTTATCAAATGCGTAAGGACCGGAACCTACAATCACTTGATTTTGAAATTTCGGCGAATTGAAATTTTCAGCAGCTTTAGTGAGCTTCGCGTCATTGTCAAGGGCTGCACCGCCGGAAGTAATTTGCTTGAGGTTATAATCTTTCAACAAGCCTTCCTCATCGTACACATAAGCAGGCAAAATGGACAAATCTTCGAGTACACTAGCCATTAACATGTATGGCTCCTTACATACCAAAGTAAATTTGCGTGGATTATCGGCATCTATCTTAATATCTTCGATGTACTCAAAGTAAGGCTTGAGACGAGCATTGTCCAACTTAGGAAGGTTAAACATCTTCAACGAAAATGCCACATCTTCTCCTGTAATCGGCGTGCCATTATCCCATTTGGCTTCGGGTCTGATTTCCAAATCCAACAAGACTTTACCTCCACTTTCTCTGATAACCGGCAAGGCTGTTGCCAACAAAGGCTTTTGCTCATAACCTTGAAAATCAGTAGCCACCAAACCCTGATAGATAGACCTCATAATCATAGCACTGGCGGCATCAGCATAGTTGTAAGGATTGAGCTGTTGAGGATTGCCGAGTAGATGGTCTACTACTTTATTTTCGTATTGTTGAGTTGTGGTACTTGTACCTGCATCGCTAGTGTCTGATTTACATGAAGATAAAAACAAACAAGCCGCCAATAATAAGGCAGCGCAGCTAAATATTATTCTTGATTTACGCATGTTAGATTTTTTTTAATTGATAATTTATAATAGAGAATGAGTAATTGGAAATGATTTGATCAATGAATGTATCATCATTCAACATTAACTATAATACCACAAAGATAATTTTCGTAACCCAAAAATAATGATTAATGGTTAATGATTAATGATAAATGTCAAATTAACCCCGTCATTCGTCGGGGCAGGCATGAAGTAAGGCGTGTTTTTATTTCGGTTAATGCAAAATTAACGTAAAACGATTTTGTAAATTGTCAAGTAAAAACAAGCGTCCATGCTGAACGATTTACAAAATCGTTTTACATTCCGTTAATAACTTATCAATTTCTCCAATGCCGTTCTAAATCGTTCTACGGGCAAGAAACCTTTCTCCAATTCCTTGGCAAATGGAAATGGCGTATCCAAACTCGCTACACGTACTACAGGCGCGTCGAGATGTTCGAATAGATGTTCGCTGATATAAGCTGAAATTTCTGCCCCAACGCCCCCAGTCAAGGTATCTTCATGCAGTATGATAACTTTATTGGTCTTTTTTACAGTCGCTTCAATAGCTTCATAATCAATCGGTAGCAAGCTACGCAAATCTAAAACATCTGCATCAATGCCCATTTCTTCCGTAGCTGCTTTCGCCCAATGTACGCCCATACCATAAGTGATGATGGATACCGATTCGCCTTCCGCTGCTAATGCTGCTTTACCAATTTCAGTTGTATAATAACCTTCTGGAACATTCGCTGTAAGGCTACGATACAAGGCTTTATGCTCAAAATACATGACCGGATTCGGATCTTCAAAAGCTGCGAGCAACAAACCTTTCGCATCTACGGGATTGGAAGGATAGACGATTTTTAAGCCCGGTACATGGAAAAACCACGCCTCCGTACTTTGCGAGTGATAAGGACCTGCACCTACACCGCCGCCCGTAGGCATCCGCACGACTACATCGGCATTCTGTCCCCAGCGATAATGTAATTTAGCGAGATTATTCACAATCTGATTGAAGCCGCAAGTCACGAAATCCGCAAATTGCATCTCGACCATCGACTTATAACCTTTGATACTCAAACCTAATCCGATTCCGACAATGGCACTTTCACAAAGTGGGGTATTTCGCACCCGTTCTTTACCGAATTTATCCGTAAAGCCGTTGGTGATTTTGAATACGCCACCATAATCAGCGATGTCTTGTCCCATCAAAATCAACTTGTCGTAATTGACCATCGCCTCATTCAAGCCATCGGAAATGGCATCAATCATGCGTTTTTCGGTAGTTACACCGTTGGGTGGCGTAACCGTTTGTATATGTGGCGCGTAAATATCTGTGGTTTCTAATTCGTGGGAGAAATCAACATCCGGTTCGGCATAAGCGGTGTCTAGTCCTGCATTGATTTCGGCTTTAATTTCGGCGCGAAGGTCGGTGATATATTGTTCGGTGAGAATACCTTCTTCTAATAAAAATGTCTCGTAATTTTTCAATGGGTCTTTTTCTGCCCAATGGTCCATCAAGTCCTTCGGAACGTATTTTGTGCCGGAGGCTTCCTCGTGTCCGCGCATACGGAAGGTCATGCATTCGACGAGATACGGACGCGGATTTTTTCTCAAATCTTTCGCAATCTCATCAATCGTGTGATATACTTCCAAGACATTATTCCCATCAATCGTCACAGCTTCCATGCCGTAGCCGATGCCTCTGTCAGAGAGTTTTTCGGCGCGGTATTGTTCGCTTGCAGGCGTGGAGAGTCCGTAACCGTTATTTTCAATCACAAAAATAACGGGCAATTGCCATACGGCAGCCGTGTTGAGGGCTTCGTGAAATTCACCTTCGCTCGTACCGCCTTCGCCTGTGAAGGCTACCGATACATTCGCCTCGTCGCCTAATTTGTGCGCCATAGCGATACCACTTGCCAGAGAAAGTTGCGGACCGAGATGCGAAATCATCCCTACGATATTCCAATCCTTTGCCCCAAAGTGAAATGAACGGTCGCGCCCCTTCGTAAAGCCTTTCATCTTACCCTGCCATTGGCAAAACAATCGTTCCAACGGCACTTCGCGTGTGGTGAATACGCCCAAGTTGCGGTGCATCGGGAAGATGTATTCTTCCGGCTGCATCGCGGCAGTCACCCCCACCGAAATTGCTTCCTGACCAATACCCGAAAACCACTTGCTAATTCTGCCCTGACGTAGCAAAACCAACATCTTTTCTTCAATCATTCGCGGACGTAGCAATCCACGATAGAGTTCGAGTAGTCTCTTTTTACTCAGGCGTTTTTTCTGATATTTGATAGCTGTTTGAGTTGTCATGCCAATAAATTTTGGCAAAGGTAAGGTAAATTCTCAATGAATGAATTTTGAATGAATGAATTTTGAATTTTGAATGAATCATTTACGAGCAAAACTAAGAGCATGTTTGGATTTCCCGGCTTTAATTTCTCCGAAAACACCTTAAAAATAAAAACTTCATTCAGACAAGCGATAAATATATTTTTTATTTAAAATTATCAAGTTAAGTAGTGAGACAAAAATAGGCTTACAATTTTGACGTGGTTATTTTTTCGATAGTTTTTCTTACAAAAACCGCACATAGCCTACGCTACGTAAGGATTTTTGTAAGGAAAAATAGCGGAAAAAGAAGCCGTCAAAAAGTAAGGATATTTTTGTCTCACTACTTAATAGCCTATTTTCCTACAATTTCCTTATTGCGCTGCATCAAATTTTTCCAAACCATATTCGTTGTCGGATGCAGGAAATTTCGATAAGCGAGTGCCATTTGTCTTGCAGCTTCTTTCAAAGGGACTTCCCCTGTAGCCGTACCAAGTCCGGGGCAGAGGACGGTGTTGATTTTGACTTGGCTCGTTTTATTGTGATCGGCAACTGCGCGTAGCATGGCAAACATCGCATTATACACATTATCTGTGCCTGCTATGTTGCTTGGTACGCGCATCGTAGGCGTATGTGCGAGGAAGGGATAATCGTCATTTTCCGTAAAAACAATCATCGACGTACCGACGGGTTGCTCTCCGTAAAATTCTTTTTGTATCCTTTTCTGTACTTTATACTGGATACCCATTCCATAGAACTCTCTGATAGCTAAGTCGATACCGCCATCCATCAAGCCAAATGAATTTGCCGGACTGACCATGCAATCAAATTTTCCGACCTTCTGAAAGAACCCATGATGAATCTCAACATCAGGATAGGCTTCAAATGCTACGCGCCAGTGGTCGCATAGTTCGTCTTGGACATCTACGAGGATGAGTTTGAATTGTTTTGGTGATGTAGACATGTTTTGATTGTCTTTTTTGTTA
>JAHDEO010000262.1 GCA_020628725.1 Saprospiraceae bacterium | reverse complement strand
ATTCAAAATTAACCATGGCACAAAGAAATAGAGGCAAACAATCCGGCGATGACAAACATTTCGCCCCCGAATGGTATCCCACCTTCAAAGAAGCTGTGGACGATATGGGCTACCTTTTGACGAGAGGTTACGCCTCCAATTCTGCCCTACAAATCGTCGGTAATCGCTACAAACTCAACAAAAGACAACGCACCGCCATCATGCGTGTCAGCGCAAGTGAACAAGCCATCCAAATACGAAAAGAAGCGATGTGCCGCGCAGAAGATTTGCAAGGAAAAATCGTGGATATTGACGGATTCAATATTTTGATTTTGTTGGAAAGTGCTTTGTCGGGCGCGTATATTTTGAAAGGACGTGACGGTACTTATCGCGATATTTCGAGCGTGCATGGTTCGTATAAGCGCGTAGTACAAACCAAAAATGCCATTCAATTAGTTGGTGAAGTATTAAAGAAAATGAACATCCAATCCGCCCATTGGTATCTCGACCAGCCCGTTTCCAATAGCGGACGCCTCAAAACCAAGCTCTACGAAATCAGTGAAGCCCATCAATTCAATTGGCAAGTCGAACTTGCTTATTCGCCCGACAAAGTATTGGCAGAAAGTGATAATATTGTCATCTCATCAGATGGCTGGATTTTAGAGCAGGATGTGAAATGGTTTAATTTAGGGGCTTTATTGATTGAAAATTATTTGGAAGATGTCGAGGTGATTGAAGTTTGAAACATTAATCAAAAACATATAACGTTCTTTATGTAAACTTTGCGAACTTAGCGGTTTCACAAACTCGATGTTAAACGCAAGAGAATTCTAATTTTGATTATTTCAATAACGATGAATATAAACACATTAAGCAAGCATCCCATCAAAAATATCACTGCCAACAATCTCGATTATTATTACATCGAAAAAGGTGAAGGTGAGACTATTTTCTTGCTACACGGCTTTCCTGATTTAGCGAGCACTTGGGATGAGACGATTGATAAATTGTCTGAAAACTATCGTTGTATTGCGCCTTTTTTAAGGGGATATTTTCCGACTGCTATCCCGGCGGATGGCGATTACAGACAGAAAAGTGTCGCCACAGATATTCACGAAATCGCCAAGCAACTCGGTATCGAAAAGTACTACGTCATTGGTCATGATTGGGGGGCATCGGTCGCGTATAGCATATTCAATCTTTATCCCGAACATATCAAAAAAGGCATTACCGTTGCCATTCCGCATCCTTCCGTTATCAAGCCTAATTTGTTGTTATTTTGGAAAGCGCGTCATTTTTTTACCTTTAGCAATGAGAAAAAGTCGGTAGCTGTTGCCAAGAAAAATGATTTTAAATACATCGAAAATTTATACCGTCGTTGGTCGCCCAATTGGAAAAACTATAAAAAGACCAGCGACCTTGTAAAAGCCACCTTTCGATTAGAAAATCGACTCGAAGCTGCTTTGGGTTATTACTGGACTTTTAACAAAACAAGAACCAACAAAGCACTCAATGCCTTCTACAATCAAATCCCAACGATACCGGTGATGACATTCGTCGGAAAAACAGACGGCGCATCTATTTTCAAGCCATTTCAGCAAATGCAAAAAACAATGAACAGTGATTTTCGGTTAGTGATACATGAGGACGCGGGACATTTTTTGCATAATGAGGATGTCGATTTTTTTGTGAAACATGTTTTGGAATTTATACGAAAATGAATTGAACCACTAAGGACACCAAGGACACAAAACCAAATTAACGTAGAAGGACACGAAGGCTTTGTAAGAAATTTCTGAGTAAAACTTTGCGTTCTTCTGTGTATTATTGGCTTTAGTGTTCTTCGTGACCTTAGTGGTTGTTTGAGTTGCGTATTACCTGTTTCGAGTTTTCAAATACTAAAAATGATTTTTTGATTATTTAGCTAACTCGCAACTCGTAACTCGTAACTCGCAACTAAACAATATGATAAACATTCCCGATTCGGACAAAAAACGAGTCGTCATCGTCGGTGGCGGATTTGCGGGCTTGACATTGGCGCGTAAACTGGCGCGTCGTGATTTTCAGGTCATTCTCATTGACAAAAATAATTACCATCAATTCCAACCACTATTTTATCAAGTGGCAATGTCGGGTTTGGAGCCGAGTTCGATTGCGTTTCCTTTGCGTAAAATTTTTCAACGTCGCAAAAATGTGGTCATACGAGTTGCAGAAGTCACAAAGGTCAATCCAAAATCACAGATAATAGAAACGACTTTGGGGAGTTTGCGCTACGATTATTTGGTCTTGGCGATTGGTGCAGATACCAACTTTTTTGGCAATGAAAATATCGCTTCCAAAGTCATTCCGATGAAGTCCGTTTCGGAGGCTTTGTACTTGCGTAATAAGGTGCTGGATGATTATGAAAAAGCAGTGACGACTGCCGATTTTGAAGAAAGACAAGGTTTGATAGACATCGTAATCGTCGGTGGTGGACCGACGGGCGTGGAAGTCGCAGGTGCCTTGGCGGAGATGAAAAAATATATTTTGCCGAAGGATTTCCGCGAAGAATTGAACTACGAGGAAGTCGATATTCACTTGATACAAGGCGGTTCATCACTACTGCAAGGCATGTCCGAACAAGCAGGTGCAGCAGCCGAGCGATTTCTCACAGAACTCGGTGTAGAGGTCCGCAAAAAAACGCGTGTTACGGATTTTGACGGCAAATATGTCCACATGAATGACGGCACAAAAATCCGCACCAACAAAGTCATTTGGGCAGCCGGCATTATCGGCAATACCATCGAAGGTTTACCCGACGAACTCATCACCCGTAGCCGCAGAATCCATGTAAATGAGTTTTGCCAAGTCAAAGGCTTCCCTGAAATCTACGCCATCGGCGACATTGCTTACCGCGAAACTGAAACCTATCCTTACGGGCACCCGCAAGTTGCGCAAGTTGCTATTCAACAAGCTAAAAACGTTGCTATAAACCTTAATAACCTACAACGTTCACGCCCTACCCAACCATTTGTTTATAACGACAAAGGCTCAATGGCAACCATTGGAAGACATCGCGCCGTAGTGGATTTGCCACGTATTCGTTTTCAAGGTGCCTTTGCTTGGTTTGTGTGGTTACTGATTCATTTATTTGCGATTTTGGGCGTGAAAAATAAGTTGTTTGTATTTCTGAATTGGTTGTGGAATTACTTTACGTATGACCAGTCGTTGCGACTGATTATTAAGCCGCGTATTCCGAAAGATACGTAACACATAGATTTGGATAGCTTGCGAAATGTGGGGTAAAAAGGGTACATTTCGCAAGCTATGAATTTTCATACACAAAAAAATTGTTGATAATCAAACACAAACGAATTTATTTTAAAATTATAAATTTTAAGTATTGTATGACGGCAAATCAGCATAGTTTGGGTTTGGTGGATAATGATTTGGACTTGGAGGCTTTGTTTGTGGAAGTGTAATTTACCGAACCAATTATACACATTAATTATGAAGCAGCGTAATGTATTTTTTGTACTATTTATCTTATCATTATCTTTTGTTGGATGTCATTCAGTTGAAATAAAAAGCTATATAAAACACCAATCTGTTGTAAAAGAATGGCTGAATAAAGGCATAAAACTCAAAAAACAACGTAACCTTTTTGTATCCGGCGAAACACTCAACATCACCTTTGAAGAAGAAGCTGAAACAGGCTCTCCCGTTTTAGAGAAAATATTGGCTGCTAACCTTGTAAATAAATTATACAATCTTGATACTACTGCATTTGATTCTATTAATATCCGGTTTTATCTACCCAAAGGAATAGCCAAACTTAGTAGTAGCGACACTTCATCAGCATTTATTAAAGAATATTCTTTTCCGAAAGGAAAAATGGCTGAAATATCAAGGAAATTATCCAATGATGTTGCAAATTCTGTGTCCGATTATATCGTTTATAATGTCTCCAATGTAGATGATGTGGATTTATTGGCAGCAAATAACTCTGCAAAAAAGTATATCAAATGGTATAAACATGAAGGCAGTAGTTTGGCACTTATTCACAAATACACTTTAGAAAAGAATAGTGAAAATCCAAACAAACAAGAATTGAAGATGATGGAATTTCATATACTTGCTGTTCTCAAATCAATGAAAAGAGCAAAAATTGGTGCGGTCAGACACATAGATACCATATTAAAAATGAATCGAACTAATCTTCCTAATTACAGTTTGGAAGAGTTAGTTCATTTAGATTCACTACCATTATAGCTTGTAAAATGTACTCTTTTTTACCCAGATTTCGCAAGCTATAAAAACAAAAAACCTTAGATTTACATCATGAGACATACACCTTTACTCGCCATACTCCTATTCACCACTTGTTTCAATTATAATCAAAAAGCCACCTCTATGCCCGAACCTACCACCGACATCCGCCTCGATCTTGCCGAAGCTAATCGACTTGCCGAATTACCGCTTTCGTGTATTACGCAACCGCTACCCTACAAGGCAGGGCACACCATAGCCAAGCCCGAAGATAATGAGATGCCGCAGGTGCATCATCCGGCATTTTATGGGTGTTTTGATTGGCATTCGGCGGTGCATGGGCATTGGTCCTTGGTGTATTTGATGAAGCAATTTCCGAATCTTGAAGCGGCGGATTCGGCTCGCGCTAAATTGGCGATGAACCTCACCAAAGAAAATATCGAAACCGAAGTCGAGTACTTCTCCATGAATCGCTACACCAAGTCATTCGAGCGAACTTACGGCTGGGCATGGTTGCTCAAATTACAGGAAGAACTCTACACTTGGGAAGATGCAGACGCGAAGGAATGGTATGCCAATTTGCAGCCACTCGCCGATTATATTTCCAATGCCTACATTGAATATTTGCCCAAGCTCGTCTATCCCATACGTGTAGGCGAGCATACGAATACGGCTTTCGGATTGAGCTTTGCCTACGATTATGCGCAGACGGTGGGCGATGAGGCATTGGCAGCAGCAATACGTACGGCAGCAACTCGTTTTTATGCGAATGATAAAGGTTGTCCGATTCAATGGGAACCGAGTGGTTATGATTTTTTGTCGCCTTGTTTGCAGGAAGCGGATATTATGCGGAAGGTGTTGCCGGAAAAGGAATTTGATGCGTGGTTGGCTGATTTTTTACCCGAATTAACCAATAAAAAACTCGCACTCGAACCTGCGAAAGTCATTGACCGTTCGGATGGAAAATTGGTGCATTTGGATGGGCTGAATTTTTCTCGTGCTTGGTGTTTGTATTCGCTCGAAGGCAATGAAAATGCCAAACGTCTCGCTGATGAACACCTTAAATATTCGCTGGATAAAATTACAGATGGAGATTATGCGGGGCAGCATTGGTTGGTATCTTTTGCGCTGTATGCTTTCAAGTCGATGCAGTAATCGATAGCATAATTATAACCTTTCCACCATGACACATATGGTACTTCTTGAACTTTGGTGCTGTAGAATGATTTTATTATATTTGTATGTGTGATGTATACATTAAAACAAACTTATGTTCAAGAAAATAATAGAAGAAATAACAAAAGCACTGGGTTTGGCTTTCTTGATAATTATAGCCATGTTTGTCATACAAGCTGCCGACCTCGATTTAGGTTCCGACACAGAAGATGAGGTGATTTACATAGATGGTGAATCTACGCTTGGGGAAGTTCGGGAGGGACCCGGACTTGATAAAGAGGAAACGTATAAAGACAGCGAATATGCCGTCGGACAAGTGTGGCAATACAACACCAGATCCGGCGAAGAAAAATCAACGATACAAATCATAGGCATCGACAAATATGTTGGTGAAGAAGCCATTATTCACATTACCGTCAGGGGATTAATCATGGCAACGCCTATGACCGAAGGCGGAATTTCAGAAGAAATCGGACATATGGCTTTTTCGAGAACAGCATTTTCGGAGAGCGTAACCACCTTGTTGGGTACGAGTGAAATTTCTGATGACGCCAAGCAATCCCATGTAGATTGGCAAGTAGAATATGAAACGCAAGGCGGCGGAATGTTTACAGTTGGTATCGCAGAACTGATAGAACTCACCGAGCAAAGTATGAGTTCGGGAATTTTAATCGAATAAAAAACACAACACACGATGGAAAAAGAATTAGTATTTATGGACCACGATGGTGGTGTTGACGACATACTTTCTCTGGTGTTGTTGCTCACGATGAATGATGTAGAAATCATCGGAATAAATGTCACGCCTGCCGACTGCTTTATCGAACCGGCGGTGGAGAGTACCTATAAAATGCTACACTTGTTTGGCAGAACGGACATCCCGATTGGTAGAAGTGACATGCATGGCGTTAATGCTTTTCCAAGCGAATGGCGGGCAAGACCCGAAGTCATCAACGCACTGCCGATGCTCATAAATATAGATAACCCGACAGACACTTACGCGCTTCCAAATGCCGTAGATTTATTAATCGACCGACTAACTTCAGCAAGCAAACCTGCAACGATTTTGATGACAGGACCTTGTTCAAATTTAACAGAAGCAATAAGAACAAAACCGGAAATACGCAACAAAATAAAGCAAGTCATCTGGATGGGCGGTGTTTTTCGCACACAAGGAAATGTACAAACCTATCAACACAACGGAACAGCTGAATGGAATGTATTTTGGGACCCTAAAAGTTCGCGGGAACTATTTGCATCCGAGCTTCCTTTGGTATGCATTCCATTGGATGTGACCAATCATGTTCCCGTAAATAAAGAATTTTTATCCCGATTAGCCCGACAATCCAATCACGCACTATCCAATTTGGCGGGGCAAATGTGGGCTTTGACGATAGACACGATACCGAGTTATCATTATGTGTATTATATGTGGGATGTACTCGCCACCAGCTATATTGCACTTTCTGAATATTTTACATTAGAAAGAGTAAAAGCAATTGTCAGCAACAAACCACCCAATGCAGGACAAACCCTTTTAACGGAAAATGGTCATTCGCTAAAAATAGCAACCGATATAAATAAGGAGGTCTTTTACAAATATATTTTAAAGCAATTGCAAACAGATATAAAATTGTAACTTGAGGGGGAAAATAAAAAATATGAGTATAGCAATTAGCGTTTTAATCGGATTAATAGCCTTATTTCACATCTACATTTTGTGGTTTGAGATGTTTGCTTGGACAACAAGAGGTCCGAAGGTTTTCCGAAATTTCCCTAAAGATTTATTTCCCAAAACAAAAGCTATGGCAGCCAATCAAGGTTTGTATAATGGCTTTTTGGCAGCAGGATTGATATGGACTTTTTTCATTAAAAATCCCGAATGGTATCAAAATGTCGCTATATTTTTTCTGAGTTGCGTAGCTGTTGCGGGAATTTACGGCGCATTCACAGCAGACCGTAAAATATTTTTTGTGCAGGCTTTGCCTGCTATCATTGCATTGGTGTTATTGTTAGTTAGTTAATTCCAAAACAAAAAACTTCTTTGACAATTTTAGTGGAATTTGCTCTCGCACACCCTTTAATTCCCTAAAGGGATTGCCCACCCACGTAGCATTTCTGCGGGCTTGGCTTCCTTTAGGATTGAGGCGGCGGGAGGATAAAAATGCAACTACTACTAAAATTACCAAAAAAATATAAAAAACAATATGACAAATACATCCTTTACCGCATTAATGATTCGCTTGTCGCTTGGGCTGGTTTACATGACTGCCGGATTTAATAAATTGGCAGGAGACTACATCGGTCATTTGATTGGTCCGCCGGAAATAGAAGGATTTGTCGATTGGGAATGGTTGATCATGCTCTATCCTGTGGTTGCAGTCATTCAAGTTATCGTAGGCGCATTGGTTTTGACGCAACGATATTCCTTGCTGGGCTTGCTCGGTTTATTACCGCTTTCCATTGGAATTTTGACATTTACGATAGTTGCCCAATTTAAAGGAACACCCATCCTCAATGCCTTTTTATTGAGCTTACTTTTATTTGCACTTTGGGCAGAAAAAGATGCGATACAAAAACTGTGGAAGCGCGATTTCAGTGCATTTTCTCAATCCGCTATTGCCACATTATATCCCGCAACAAGACTTCCACAAATTGCCTTAGTTCTAATTTTAGCGACGGCGGTGATGAGCCTGTTTTATGATAGCCTCCTTTTGAATGTATTGATGACCGCAGCCATGCTGTTATTGACCGTCAATCTTTTTCAAGTGCGCGATTATTTGTGGATAGACAAATTGATTATTGGATTATTTTCTGTCATTTGGTTTATCGTCATCAATGGTCTTCATTTATACAAAATTGCTCCCATCAGTGTGCAGTCCGTTTTCTTATTGATACCGCTTGGTTTTTTATTATACTTTTCACGTCTGATTATTCGAGCAGTTCAAAGCAAAAAACACAACCATTAGACTTTAAATTATGAAAGAGGATGTTGCCAAACCTTGGATAATAGCCGGGTATCAAATTTTTGCCTACGAAGGTCCGACAGGACTTAAAATCGAACGTCTTTCAAAGAAAATTAGCAAGAATAAATCTTCTTTCTATCACTTGTTTACTGATGTGGAAATATTCACGGATTATCTGCTAAAATATCATTTGGAACAAGCCGAGATTATCGCGGAAAAAGAATCCAATTGTTTATCGAAAGAAGAATTAATTGATGTATTGATTGAACATAAAATTGACCTTTTATTCAATCGTCAACTACGAATACATCGAGAAAATCGCAATTTTGAAGCCTGTTTTTCAAAAACAAGTGAAATGACCGTAAAGTCTATCATTGGAATTTGGTCCGAAATAATCGACCTGAAAAGTAATTCCTATTTAGCAGAGCTTGTCTTCAAATTAAGCCTTGAAAATTTCTTCTTGCAAATCACCGATGAAACCATAAATCACAATTGGCTGAATAATTATTTCGATGAATTGCGTATGTTGGTTCGGGCATTTCAAAAAAATGAAAAATCTGCCATTGAACGCTAGCGTCTAAAAAGTAACATTTTATCTCTCTAAACTTGTGTCATAATTCACAAACTAAAGCAAAATATTATGGCACAATCTAAAATCCGTTCTCGCAAATTCCACAAGTTTTGGCTCAAAATCACGGCTTTCGTCGTAGCTTCTTTTGGACCAATTTTCTTTTTAGGCACGATGGAACCCACACTCGAACCCGCACGGTGGACGCTCGACCTATTGAGTTGGCCCCTCGATGGCATGACCACTTACGACTCTCCCGATACTCGTTTCCTCTCAGCTTTGACCGGAGGATTTCTTTTAGGATGGGGCGTGATGATTTGGTGTTTGTCCATTTGGGTATATGATAAAGCACCGGAAGAAATAAGAAAAAGTGTTTTAATTGGAATCTTATCTTGGTTTATTTTAGATAGTTGCGGTTCAGTTGCATCCGACAATGCTTCCAATGTTTTTTTCAATATCATTGTGCTTCTCGTAGGTGTTGGTCCGCTTTGGTGGAGGGCGAGAGATTAGAAAAAAGAAACCGGATAAATCTCCATCATCGTCTTCAAACCCGGACTCGCTTCCAACACTCTCGGAATGGCATTAATAACGATGGCTCCCGTAGCAATATCGCCATTGACACCACCTTGAATACGCGAGTGTAAATCGGGCGTACCGCTAATTTTTATCTCATCAAAACTCTCCGGTTCGCCAACCGCAGCACGGAAATGAAGTTCAATTTTCACCTCATCGCCGACATAGCCTCTGCCGATTTGTTCGACGCCCGTTGCATTGCCTGCGGGAATGGTCATGGTATCTGTCTTGATGATGTCTTGAGCGATGATAGGAGCGATAATATCTTCCGTTTTGGTGAGTTGCCAACCCATGCGTTTGGAGAGCATTTGCATACTTTCGGTCAGCCCAACATGGCGCAAGGTGCCTTCCTGCTTCTTCTGTTCAAATTGCTCAAGCGTCAATCCTGCACCAATTTTTTTCTGAAAAGGAATGCGCCGAAATTGCGCATCCTGATAACGATTCACACGTACATGCTCCACATGTTGACAAACCGCCGTCAAAAAAATCGGAAAAGCATCCATCAAAAAACCGGGGTTGACACCCGTAGCCAAGACCGCCACACCACGCTTTTTGGCAAGCGCATCAATTTTACGTGCTTCCTCCACTGCTTCCTCCCAGGGATGGCTCAATTCTTCACAAGTAGAAA
>JAHDEO010000261.1 GCA_020628725.1 Saprospiraceae bacterium | reverse complement strand
ATGGCGCGGGTTTGTCCGTTGAGATTGAAGAAGAGGGTGCGGTAGCCGTCTTCGTTGGGTTCGCCTTTGTCGAGGTATTTGATGAGGATGCGTTTGCCGGATTCCAATTCGACGATAATTTCCTCATTCGGCTGTAAACCGTAGAAAAAGGCTAGGGTCGGCAGATTGCGAATGGCACCATACTCGGTGAAGTGTTCGTAGTAATTTTCAAAGACACGCGGATACAATTTATAGGACAAAAAATCCTTGAAATGTGCGTATTCAAATTCAGTTTGAAATTCCGAAAATTCCTTATCAAAATCAATCGGTTGGAGGTGAGCATTGGGGCGGTCGGTGTAGGGCTGTTCGCCTTTGAGGACTTTGGCTTGCAATTCCTTCGGAAAGCCGCCGTGTGCTTGTCCCAAATCTCCTCTGAAAAAGGCTTTTACACTATCGGGAAATGCCAACGAATCCCCTTTTTTGAGGACATCTTCTTTGGATAAACCATTGGCAGTCATAAACATAGCCATATCGCCCACCACTTTCGACGAAGGCGTCACCTTCACTACATCTCCAAATAAATCATTGACATGACGATAATTTTGTTTGATAATTTCAAACTTATCTTCCAAACCCAACCCGCGTGCTTGCGGACGTAAATTGGAGTATTGACCACCCGGAATTTCATGTTTGTAAACCTCTGCTGTACCTGCTTTCAATTCGCTTTCAAATGGATAATAATACTCGCGGACTGTCTCCCAATAATTGGAATATTCATTGAGTGAATTTAAGTCAAATTTATTCTCACGCTCATGTCCCTGCATCATACCGACCACCGAATTAAAATTGGGCTGCGAAGTCAATCCCGACATCGAACTCAGTGCCACATCCACCACATCCACACCCGCTTCAATTGCCTTCAAATAGGTCGCAGATTGAATGGAAGAAGTATCATGCGTATGCAGGTGAATGGGCAAATCAACCGCTTTTTTGAGTTCTGTAATCAATCGCTCGGCTGCATAGGGTTTCAGCAAGCCCGTCATGTCTTTTATTGCCAAAATATGTGCTCCGGCATCTTCCAATTGACGCGCCAAATCCAAGTAATATTGCAGCGTATATTTGGTACGTTTTTCATCCAAAATATCACCCGAATAACACAAACAAGCCTCTGCCAAACCGCCCGTGCGTTCGCGCACCGCAGCTATGCTCACGCGCATTGCTTCCACCCAATTCAGCGAATCAAAAATGCGGAATACATCCACGCCCGTTTCCCATGCTTGTTCGATAAATTTTTCGACCAGATTATCAGGATAAGCCGCGTAACCCACTGCATTTGAACCCCTTAACAGCATTTGGAACAACACATTCGGCATCGCCGCTCGCAATAATTCCAAGCGTTTCCACGGACATTCTTTCAAAAAACGCAAACAGACATCAAAGGTCGCACCGCCCCAAACTTCCATTGAAAATACATTCGGATGTTGCCTCGCAAAGCCCTCCGCCACGCGCAACATGTCATGTGTACGCACGCGCGTAGCGAGCAAAGATTGATGGGCATCACGGAAAGTGGTATCGGTGTATTGAATGGCTTTTTGTTCTTTGAGCCATTTGGAAAAACCGTCCGGTCCGAGTTCGGTCAGGAGGTCTTTTGTGCCTTTTGGATAATCGGATTTGGTGTCACATTTCGGGGTGATTGGTCTGCGGAAAATTTTGTTTTCATCAACGTATTTTACATCTGAATTACCATTGACGATGACGTGACCGAGATAGCGAAGCGTCTTAGTTCCCCTGTCCAAAGCACGGCGCGAAGTGAGCAATTCAGGATTATCTCCAATGAAACTAACGGTGGCTTTTCCTTCTTGAAATATGTCATTTTTTAATACATTTTCCAAAAAACCAATATTCGTTTTGACCCCGCGTATGCGAAATTCGGTCAGGGCGCGATGCAAGCGGTCAGCCGCACCTTTCATGGTGCGCCCCGAAGCGGTCACTTTGACCAACATACTGTCAAAAAACGGCGAAATCTTCGCTCCCGCATAGGCACTTCCCGCATCCAATCGAATCCCAAAACCACCCGCGCTCCGATACGCGACCAAGGTGCCATAATCGGGTTTGAAATCCATCGTAGGGTCTTCTGTCGTGATGCGGCATTGAATAGCGCAACCATTATATGTGATGTCCTCTTGATTATTGATGAGGAGTGTCGGGTGCGACAATTCGTAGCCCATCGCAATCAAAATCTGTGAGCGAACGATGTCTATTCCGGTAATTTCCTCCGTAATCGTATGCTCGACTTGTATGCGCGGATTGACTTCAATGAAATAGATATTTTCGTCTTTATCCACCAGAAATTCAACCGTACCTGCGTGGCTGTAATTGACGTGTCGGGCAAGGCGGAGGGCGTACTCGTAGAGTTGGTCTTTGGTGTCTTGTTTGAGTGAAATGGCAGGGGCAACTTCGACTACTTTTTGAAAACGGCGTTGTACCGAACAATCACGCTCAAATAGGTGAACGATGTTGCCGTGTCTATCGCCAAGTATCTGAATTTCAATGTGTTTTGGGTTTTCTATAAATTTTTCAATAAAAATTTCATCATCACCAAAAGCGGTTAATGCTTCGCCTTTTGCTTCGGCATAAGCCTTGCGAAGTTCCGATTGTGACCTGACCACTCGCATCCCGCGACCACCGCCTCCGGCAGCCGCTTTGACCATGACGGGATAGGTGATTCGTGCGGCTTCTGCTTCGGCTATTTCGTAGGATGTGATGTCTTGTTCATTATCCAAAATCAAGGGGACATCCAGTTTTTTGGCGATTGTTTTTGCCTTAATTTTATCGCCCAACATATCCATCACCTCCGGGTCGGGTCCTACAAATCGAATACCCTCCTCACGACATCTACGCGCAAAATCTACATTTTCCGACAAAAAACCATAACCGGGATGAATGGCTTCTACGCCATTCTTTTTCGCCGTTTTTATGATTTCCTCAATATCCAAATAAGGTTTTAGCGGTGCATCGTCGTCGCCAATTTGATAAGCTTCGTCTGCCTTGTAGCGGTGTAGCGAGTAGCGGTCTTCGTGTGTGTATATCGCTACAGTTCGCAGACCTAATTCAGAAGCAGCACGAAGCACCCGAATAGCAATTTCGCCGCGATTGGCAACCATGATTTTTTTGAAACGGTGGCGTTGGACTTTTTGCATTTATATATTTTTACAATAAGAATACGAAAAATAATACAGGATGTTACATAGGTAGGCGAATGGGCGCAAATATACGGGAAAGAAAAAGAGAAATTCTATTAATTGGGCAGGAATATTTGATGTCGTAATTCATAATCAATGAGCCGGTATAACGTAAAATTAAATTTGTAAATTTGCCAAATATTAATGTTTTATAAAATCATGAAATCGCCGCCAAACAACGACAAGCTATGAAACCTATTTACATTTTATTCTTATGCTTATTTATATTTTCTTGTGCGGAGGATATGCCCCAAAATTCTAATGGCGCGTTTACGAAGTTAAATTCAAGTAGAACGGGAGTTGATTTTAAAAATACATTAAAAGAAAACCTGAATACGAGTCATAATATTTTGTCATTTGATTACTTCCACAACGGGGCGGGCGTGGCGATTGGCGATATCAATAATGACGGACTTTCCGATTTGGTATTTGCTGCAAATCAAGGTGTAAATAAAATCTATCTCAATAAGGGGAATTTCAAATTTGAAGATATTTCATCGAAAAGTAATTTGGATAAATACATCGGTTGGTCAACGGGTGTGACGATGGCAGATGTCAATAATGACGGTTGGTTGGACATTTATATTTGTCAAGCCGGACCAGATAATGACCGTCAAAAACGCCGTAACTTGCTATTTATCAACAATAAAAACCTCAGCTTCACGGAGCAAGCGCAGCAGTACGGACTGGCAGATTTCAAACTCGGTACGCAAGCCGCTTTTTTCGATTATAACCGCGATGGTTGGCTGGATTGTTATGTGATGAATGAGTCCATTTATCCGAGAATTGCCCTGCCAAAAGTTTTGCAGGAAATCAAAAATGAGGAGAAACTACGTAACGCAAGCGGTGTGTTGTATAGGAATGACAAAGGGCGATTTACGGATGTTTCCAAAGAAGCGGGTATTTTGAAATACGGTTACGGGTTGGGTTTGTTTGTTGGTGATTTTAATGATGATTTTTACCCGGATATTTATGTTGCCAACGATTATTCTGCGCCTGATATGATGTGGATTAATCAGAAAAACGGCACATTCAAAGACGAAATCAAAGCGCGAACCGACCACACTTCATGGTTTTCGATGGGCATTGATGTAGCGGATATTGATAATGACGGAAACTTGGATATTGGCGCCGTAGATATGGCAACACACGACCATTTATATGGAAAAACCTTGATGGCTTCCATGAATCCCAAGTTGTTTGATTATGTGATTAATGACTTGAATTACCAGCGACAACATATGTTTAATGCCCTTCAATTGAATAATGGAAATGGAATTTATTCAAATGTTGCCAGTAGTTCAAATGTGAACGCAACTGATTGGAGTTGGTCGGCACTTTTTGCGGATTTTGATAATGATGGTGATAAAGATTATTACGTAACAAATGGCTATAAAAAATGCCACCGCGATAATGATTTCCAAAATAAACTCAAAGCCACCATGCAACAGCATAATGGTAAAGTACCCGCCAATTTGAGAGCAGATTTATACAATCAAATTCCTTCTTATCGCACGAAAAATATTTTATTTGAAAATAAAGGCGCAGCCAAATTTGAACCCGTTGATGATGCATGGGGCATCAACGATATGTCTTTCTCAAATGGCGCAGCTTATGGCGATTTGGATAATGACGGCGACCTTGATTTGGTGATCAATAATATTGATGACGAGGCATTTATCTATAAAAATAATACAACTTCCAATTACCTCCGCATCCAACTCAAAGGCAAAAATATCAACTACGGCACTCGCGTAAAAATTTATACCAATGGTAATTTACAAGTTCAGGAATACAATCCGGTCAGAGGTTATATGTCTAAAAGTGAGGACTTTTTGCATTTTGGTTTGGGAGATGCTTCGCAGGTGGATTCATTGATAGTCATTTGGCAGGATAAAAAGACGCAAAAACTGAGCAATATAAAGGCAAATCAATTATTGGTTTTAGCACATAAAAATGCCAAAAATATCGCACCCAATACGCAACAAACCGCTACAATATTTTCGCGTAGCGAAAATCAAATTCCATTCAAACATACTGAAAATACGTTTAATGATTTTGAAAAAGAAGTATTGCTGCCTTACAAACAATCTACGCTCGGTCCTTTTCTTTCTGTAGGCGATGTAGATAAAAATGGCTTGGACGATGTTTTCATTGGCGGCGCAAAAGGGCAAGCAGGCGCATTGATGTTGCAACAAAAAAATGGAACTTGGACGCCTTCCTCACAAGCCGTTTTTAATGCCGATAAAGACAGCGAAGACATGAAATCAATCTTTGTGGATATTGATAATGACGGTAATTTGGATTTGTACGTGGTCAGCGGCGGAAGCGAATTTACAGAACAAAATCCCGCACTGCAAGACCGTCTCTACACCAATGACGGCAAAGGAAATTTCTCAAAAAATCAAAATGCATTGCCCCAACTCCGTCAAACCGGAATGCAAGTCACCCATAGCGATTACGACCAAGACGGCGACCAAGACCTCTTCCTTTCCGGCAGAATAAAACCGCAGCGTTATCCCTACTCTGTCAAGTCAACCATACTCAGAAATGACAAAGGTAAACTGACGGATATTTCTACAGAACTACCCGATGAACTCACCAAGGCAGGTATCATCAACGATGCGCTGTGGCTAGACATTGACCAAGATGATGACGACGATTTAATCATTGCAGGAGAATGGAATGCCATAAAAATATTCAAAAATCAAGATGGCAAATTGAGTCCTTTCGATGGCTTTGATAAAGCATATCGCGGTTGGTGGTACACGCTTGAAGCCACTGACATTGACAATGATGGAGATATGGACATCGTCGCCGGAAATCTTGGGCTGAATTCCAAATTTACCGCTTCCGAGAAGAAACCATTTTCCGTATATGCCAATGATTTTGATGCGAATGGTAGCAATGACATTGTATTGGCAAAAAATTATAAAGGCGAGCAAGTTCCGGTCAGAGGACGACAATGTTCGAGTGAGCAAATGCCTTTTATTGCTCAAAAATTTAAGACTTATGAGTCCTTTGCCAAAGCGAATATCACTGATATTTTAGGAGATGACATAAACTCAGCCCTTCACCTCTCTGTTAATCTTTTTGAATCATCTGTATTTATCAATGACGGAACGGGGCGTTTTACCCGAAAAAAATTACCTCATGCGGCGCAGCGATTTCCTGTATTCGGCATAGTTGTTACCGACTTGAACGACGATAATTTCCCCGACCTCATCCTCACCGGAAATCTCTACGGCATGGAAATCGAAACCCCTCAATTGGATGCCGGAAAAGGATTGGTTTTGTTGAATGATACTAAAGGAAATTTCACACCTATTTCATCCAAAGAAAGTGGTATTTTAATTAGAGGTGATTTGAGAGATGCGGCTATACTTAACACAGATGAAGGACCGTTATTAGTGGTTACAAGGAATAATGATACGGTAGTCACCTACTTATTGCAAGGGGAAGAATAATTGTGTTTGGTTGATTTATTATTTCCGAAAATTCCGAATATTCTTATGACAGATAAATTTATAGAAACACTTTTTGAAACCCATCAGGATAGTCCCAAGTGTCCGACCATTGAACGAGTGGAGACTTTTGTCAATCAGCTATTGGGCATACTTTTCCCCGACCTGACAGACAAACCATATAGCAAACAGGAAGAACTCGCTTTCGACCTCCTGAATCTGAAATCGGAACTCTACGAGATATTATTTATGTATCCCAACCGAGAATCTATTAATGCGGATAATAAGACCGTTTTGTTTTTTGATAAATTGGAAACCGTTTATGAAGTCTTAAAAATGGATGTAAAAGCCATGTATGAAGGCGACCCGGCTGCCATTAGCGAACACGAGATTGTACGGTCTTATCCCGGATTTTATGCCATCGCCACCTACCGATTGGCACACGAGCTATATCAACTCGACATCAAAGTAATTCCCAGAATGATTACCGAAATTGCTCATTCGCGAACAGGTATCGACATTCATCCCGGCGCGAAAATCGGGAAGGGATTTTGCATTGACCACGGCACAGGCGTCGTGATAGGAGAAACTTGCGACATCGGCGATTATGTCAAAATCTATCAAGGTGTCACGCTCGGAGCTTTGAGTGTGGAAAAGAAATTGGCGAAAACAAAACGACATCCTACGATAGAAGACCACGTAGTGTTATATTCGGGAGCTACCGTGTTGGGCGGTGAGACGGTCATCGGGCATCACAGCATTATCGGCGGTAATACTTGGATTACCAGAAGTGTAGCACCGGAATCGAAAATTTATTATCAATCAAATCAAAATCATTGAAACAAATTCCAAATTCCAAAAAACAAATCCCAAATTTGAGTTAACAAAAGATACACATGAAAATTGAACAATTAATAGGCAACACCCCTTTAGTCGAATTGAAAAGTATCAATACAAATAAATCCGTACAGGTATTTTGTAAATTAGAAGGACAAAATCCCGGCGGCAGTGTAAAGGACAGGGCAGCGTTCAATATGATTAAATCTGCATTAGACAGACGCGAAATCAAACCCGGCGCAAAACTCGTAGAGGCAACTAGCGGAAACACGGGTATCGCTCTGGCGATGATTGCTCAATCTATGGGCGTTCACATGACCTTACTCATGCCCGAAACGGCAACGCCTGAAAGGGTAAAAACGATGAAAGCCTACGGCGCAGAAGTCATGCTGACACCAGGCGATAAGACCATAGAATATTCCCGACAAAAGGCGCAGGAAATGGCGGATTCGGGCGAGTATTTTATGCTCAATCAATTTGCCAATCCCGACAATTATAAAATGCATTACAAAACCACCGGTCCCGAAATCTGGAACGATACCAAAGGGCGTATCACACATTTCGTTTCCGCGATGGGAACTACCGGAACTATCATGGGTGTATCGCGCTACTTGAAAGAGCAACGAAAAGACATTCAGATTGTCGGCACACAACCCACCGATGGTTCGCGGATTCCGGGTATTCGCCGATGGTCGCCGGAGTTTTTACCAAAAATATACGAACCTCAACGGGTAGATAGAATCATTGATGTGAGTCGTGAACAAGCCATCGAAATGACCCGAAGAATGGCGCAGGAAGAAGGCATCATGGCAGGGATGAGTAGCGGCGGTGCATTGACGGCAGCTATGCAAATCGCCGATGAAATCAGTGATGGAGTCATTGTTTGTATTACTTGCGACAGGGGGGATAGGTATTTGAGTTCGGAGTTGTTTGAGTGATTTAATTGCTTGCAAAAGTTACCAAATATTGGTATTTTTGTGAAAAATAATTTAATTATGGCAAAAAATACATCAATATCGTTGGGTACTTATTTTGAGAATTTTGTGAATAGTGCCATTGAAGAAGGGCGGTTTAAGAATGTGAGTGAGGTGGTACGTGCGGGGTTACGCTTGTTGGAACAGGAAGAAAATAAGCATCAGGCACTTCGCGCAGCATTGATAGAAGGTAAAGAAAGTGGTATGATAAAAGACTTCGATTGGGGCGCACATCGCAAACGTTTACACGACAAATATCTTGATGAAAATGGAAAACTTAAACAAACAACAGGAGAATAATGAACGTCTCCGTGTTGCCCTTTTAGAAGCTAAAAATAGTGGCATCGTGGAAAACTACGACAGGAAGGCACATTTGAAATCTTTACAACAAAAATATCTGATGAAAAATGGCAACCTACGAAATATCGAGTAAGGCATCCAACGATATGGACGAGATTTGGATTTATACGCTCGAAAAATGGTCTTTGGCACAGGCAGAACTTTACCTTGACCTGATTCGCAGTGGAATTGAACAAATCGCTAAACATCCGGAATCAGGCAGATCATACGCACATGTATTGGAAAATTGTCGCGGATACAAAGTCAAATCACACTATATTTTCTACGAAATTATTGATGAGCATCAGGTGGAAATTCTCAGGATTTTGCATGAAAAAATGGATATGGAAAATCGACTAACTGAATGAAAAATAAAAAACCTACATCACCACAGACAGATAAATTCTGGTCAGTCGTAAAACCTATCCGCCAATCAGTCACCATAGAACAACTGATTGATGAACAGCATTAAGTCATGCAGATTTAATCGTATGTCACGCTACCGCAAAATCCGTATAAGTCCGAAATTCAGGGCTTTTCACACCTAGTACAATTTCATTTGCAGCCACCCCTTTTTTCAGCAATTCAATTTCAATTTCGCAAGTCGTGTTATTCCATTGAATCCATATTTTTTCATTGATAATATCTAAATGTATCAAGCTTTGGAAAGTATAATCTTTATCTCGCCAACCTTGCATAAGTAGCTGAAAATGATTGTTTTCTTTATCACTAATTACCAGTAAATTTAATGGATTGGTGGTGCCTTTATAGTACGCGGCATTATCTTTAGGATGTCTATGATCGCGTCTTGGAAAATTTTTATTCTATCCATTTTACAACATTATTTGATTCCACATCAACGATGAGTACATTAATTTTAAATCGTTCCAAAGAGAGTTTAGATAGTGGATTTTTCATCAAACCCTTATATGCTTCTTCCGGTACACCTAAATATAATTTTCGAGCGGGTTCTTGTACCTCAAGCCCTGCCAAATAATCCATATATTGCCCCAATGCCCTGTGATAATCCGTAATTAAACTCGCTCCTCCAAATGTCTTGACCTCAATTGCAATTTTTTCTTTTCCTCTTTGTGCAGCAATCAATTTTTCTGCCCCTAAATCAACAGGAAAATCATACTCTTTGCCTTCGTCGTCTGTCAGTATCAGATTGTAAGGGTCATGCGTAATTTCCCAACCGTCCTTCTCTAAGGCTTCCCTAACATTATGGTGATATTTGTCAAGTCTTGACATAAGCAATATACTAACAATTTGAGAAAAAAACACTAGCCGACTCAATGCGCCTCCACCCAATTCTCCCCGGTATCCATACCCACCACGAGAGGCACTTTCAGGTTGGGAATGGCATTTTTCA
>JAHDEO010000260.1 GCA_020628725.1 Saprospiraceae bacterium | reverse complement strand
ATGTTAGTTTTAGTGGTTTTCTGCGAAGCAGAAAATATCCCCCTTTGGAGGGGGGAAGGGGGGAGGACTTCGCGCAAAGCAAAAATCTCCCTATCCCTATCACCAACAACACTTTCCAATTCTTTTTTCTCTTCAAAAACTAACTGATTTAAAGCCACTAACTCTTCATTTCTCAACTTCAATTCCGCTATTTCTGCTGATTGTTTTTTGGACAAATCAGCTACTTCCTGCTGTAATACCTCTACTCGTTCACGCTCTTGTTTCAGCTCTAATTTCAAATCATCTACGCCCGACTTCAACCAATACAAATACCCGCCAATCAACAACAAGGACATCAAAACGCCCCCAATCCAAGCCCATTTCACATAGCTAAATGTTGGTTTTGCAGGTGCGGCAATCTTCGCTAACACCGCCTCCCGTACATCTGCATCGGGCTTATCCCAAGTGTCGCCGGATTCGTCGAACTCGTTCAGTTTTTTATTAAAAAATTTCCTTAAATTGTCGTTGTTCTCCATAAAAAATCTCTTGTAAAACCTTGTGTTCTTTTGCGTTAGTTTTGATTTTGTGGTCTTCGTGTCCTTAGTGGTTCAATCAAAATAAAACTTTCAATTGTTCGCGCAACATCTTCTTTGCCTTTGAAAGTTGCGACTTAGAAGTTCCCACGCTGATATTGAGTGTCTCTGCAATTTCCTTATGTGAATAACCTTCGATTTCATACATATTAAACACGATACGATAGCCAAGTGGTAATTGCTGAATTAAAGTCGTGAGTTCCTTCGCCGTTATTTTTTCCAGAATATTTTCCGACATATCTGCCCTATCCGTTACCGTCTCTATATCCTCAAATGTCTGCTGCCATTGATGTTTTTTTAGATATTTTAATGCTTCATTTACAATCACTCTATTCGACCAATTCGCAAACGTACCGCGTTCTACATCAAACTTATCCAATACCTCAAAGACCTTAACCACCCCTTCTTGAAAAATATCCTGCGCCTCTGACCTATTGCGCCCGTATCGCAGGCACAAACGAAACCAATACCGCTCATGCCGCGCATACAAAGATGCCGCCGCTTCACGCTTACCTCCGAGAATTTCCTTGATGAGTAATTGGTCTTGCTTCATTTTCTACTTATACCTATCCGAAAATAGGAAAAAAGGTTGCCTGACGTAAAACTATTTTTCAAATCGTATCGCAACATTTCACCCTCAAATACCCCTAAATAAATGACTATCAATTAATTAAATACTATAAAATAGTTTCACTTTCAATCAAAATTATCTGTAAAAATCACGCTACGCTGACTTTTTATTATCTTTACAGACGTTTTAATTAAAAAATAAGGCTCATCCTTCAACGTAGCACGGTGCTTCCAGCCCGTGTTTCACGTTAGACAGGCTAATCATACGCAGACACGGGCTGGAAGCACCGTACTACGGGTGGGCAAAAACAATCCAATATAATGAAAAAGATAGGCTTAATACTTTGTGTTGTCCTAATTACTGTCAGCACATTTGCACAGAAAAAACAAATCACCACTCAAGACATTTGGGCTGCCCCTACCTTCCGCGCCAATTACGTCGCAGGATTCAATTTTCTCAATGACGGCAAACATTACTCCCGTTCCGAAAATGGTAATATCGTCAAATACGACATCACGACAGGTGAGACGGCAGGCACCATTTTCAAAGGAGAAAATATAGGTAAAGCAGGTGGATATGACAGTTACACCTTCAACGATGACGAAAGCAAAATCATCTTTTCCACAGAAGGCGAACAAATTTATCGCTATTCCAGCCGCGCCAATTATTACGTGTGGGATACCAAAACTGAAGCCCTCACGCCCGTAGCCGACAACGGCAAACAGCGCAACGCCACTCTTTCGCCCGATGGTAGCAAAATTGCTTACGTACAAGAGAATAACCTGTTTTACAAAGACTTATCATCAGGAAGAACCACACAAATCACTACAGACGGTAAGTATAACGAAATCATCAACGGTGTAACGGATTGGGTATATGAAGAAGAATTTGGAATTGTGCGCGTCTTTGAATGGTCACCCGATAGCAAGCGAATCGCGTTCTTGAAATCAGACGAAAGCAAGGTAAAAGAATTTACAATGCCCATGTATCGTAATGAACTCTATCCAGAATACATTACCTTCAAATATCCAAAAGCAGGCGAAGATAATGCGGTCGTTACGCTACATATGTATGACTTGAAAAAAGGAAAAATCCGCGACATCAATCTGAACAACAAGTCCGACATGTACATCCCACGCATGAAATGGACACAAGACGAAAACCAACTCTGCGTCTTTCAAATGAACAGACACCAAAACGAATTAGATTTATTTTTGGTCAATGCAAAAAACGGAAAAGCCAAAAAACTACTCTCTGAAAAAAATAAATACTACGTCGATATTCATGATAATTTGACTTTTTTAGACAATGGAAAAGAATTCATTTGGACAAGTGAGCAAGATGGTTACAATCATATTTACCTGTATGATATGAAAGGTAAAATGAAAAAACAAATCACCAAAGGCGAGTACGATGTCACCAATTTTTACGGCGTAGATGAAGATGAGGAACGTGTGTATTATCAAGCCGCAGAAGTGCATCCTACCCAACGCGAAGTCTATTCCATCAATTTCAAAGGCAAGAAAAAACGCAAGCTCTCGGCTAATGAAGGTTCGAACCGCGCTCAATTCAGCAAGACCTTCGACTATCTCGTAAATACACACACCGCAGCAGGTGCACCTTCTTCTTATACTGTACATAATACTGAAGGTGAATTAGTTAGAACAATTGAAGACAATAACGGATTGCGCGAAAAACTCAATGCCTATGACATTAGCAAGCCCGAGTTTTTTGATTTTAAAACCAGCGAAGGTGTCAAGCTAAACGGTTGGATGATAAAACCAACTGATTTTGACCGTTCAAAAGAATATCCCGTTTTGATGTATGTATATGGCGGTCCTAATAGCCAAACGGTGCAAGATTCGTGGGGCGGCTCGAATTATTTCTGGTATCAATCATTGGCTCAACAAGGATATATTATCGTCTCGGTTGATAATCGCGGTACAGGCGCACGCGGCGAGGAGTTTCGAAAAATGACCTACCAGCAACTCGGCAAATACGAAACCATTGACCAAATCGAAGCCGCCAAATGGCTCGGCAAACAACCTTATGTAGATGCTGACCGTATTGGCATCTGGGGGTGGAGTTACGGTGGATATATGTCTTCGCTGTGTTTGTTTAAAGGTGCGGATGTATTTAGTACGGCGATTGCAGTGGCTCCCGTGACGAATTGGAAATGGTACGATACCATTTACACCGAGCGTTTCATGCGTACTCCGCAAGAAAATAATGATGGTTATGAAGATAATTCTCCAATAAATCATGTGGACAAAATGAAAGGTGCATATCTTTTAGTGCATGGTATGGGCGATGACAATGTACATGCTCAAAATTCATTCGAGATGGTCAATGCGCTCATTCGCGCAAACAAACATTTCGACACTTATTTTTATCCAAATCGTAATCATGGTATTTATGGTGGCAATACGCGTCTTCATTTATATGACAAAATGACCGACTTTATTTTGAGAAATTTATAAGAAAAGACATTCTTTATTAAGAATAATTCAAAAATAAATGATAGCGGATGTTTTAAATGAAATTAAAACATCCGCTTATTTTTTGTATCCAAATACGTACCTTTGCGAATATTAATCGTTAAGCATTCACCATTAATTATTAGTAAATGGAGATTCAGGAATTACAGAAAATGGCTTCGCAAGTACGCCGCGACATCATACGTATGGTGCATAGCGCGACTTGTGGACATCCGGGTGCATCATTGGGTTGTACTGATTTTTTTACGGCATTATACTTCAAGGTATTAGACCACAATCCAAAATTTAATATGGAAGGTAAGGGAGAAGATATGTTTTTCTTGTCCAATGGTCATATTTCGCCGGTTTGGTATAGTGTATTGGCGCGTAGTGGTTATTTTCCTATCAGCGAATTGGCGACTTTTCGTAAGTTAGATTCTCGTTTGCAAGGGCATCCGGCTACGCATGAGGGCTTGCCCGGTGTACGTGTGGCTTCGGGGTCGCTTGGACAAGGGATGTCGGTAGCTATCGGTGTAGCACTTGCCAAAAAGCTGGATGGTGACGATAAATTAGTCTATTGCTTGACAGGTGATGGCGAATTACAAGAAGGACAGAATTGGGAAGCGATGATGTTCGCTGCACACCACAAAGTTGACAACCTCATCGTGACTGTAGATTGGAACGGACAACAAATCGACGGGGCGAATGACGATGTAATTTCACTTGGCGATTTACCCGCAAAATGGACATCATTCGGTTGGGAAGTCTTGCATATGAGTGGCAATGATATGGCGGATGTATTGAAAGTTTTAGCGGAAGCAAAAGCAGCCACAGGAAAAGGAAAACCAGTCTGCATCCTTATGAAAACCGATATGGGCTACGGCGTAGATTACATGATGGGCACACACAAGTGGCACGGTAAAGCCCCCAATGATGAACAAGCCGAAGCAGCTTTGGCACAACTCGAAGAAACAATTGGAGATTATTGATTTTTGGTTCAGTGATTTTTGATTTTAGATTAATTCGCTACACGATTTTTTGTAGTAAGAATTTTTCAGCAAAATTCAATCAAAAATCATCAAATCAAAAATCGCTCAATTCATTCATTCAGAAATCACTCATTCACTCATTAATATGGAGAGTTACGGAAAAAAAGCAACACGCAACGGCTACGGAGATGCTATGCTCGAATTGGGACGACAAAATCCCAATGTAGTCGCTTTATGCGCAGATTTGGTCGGGTCGTTGAAGATTCAGGGATTTATTGATGAATTTCCCGAACGATTTATACAAGTTGGTGTAGCAGAGGCGAATATGATGGGTATTGCAGCGGGTTTGGCTACAGCAGGGAAGATTCCGTTTACTGGGACATTTGCAAACTTCTCTACCGGACGTGTATATGACCAGATTCGTCAGTCGATTGCTTATTCGCATAAGAATGTAAAAATCTGCGCCTCGCACGCAGGCATCTCACTCGGTGAGGATGGTGCTACACACCAAATCATGGAAGATATCGCCATGATGAAGGCATTACCCGGTATGGTCGTCATTAATCCATGTGATTACGAACAAACCAAACAAGCCACATTTGCGATAGCTGAACATCATGGTCCGGTATATCTGCGTTTCGGGCGTCCGGGATGGCCCATGTTTATCACGGGCGAACATAAATTTGAAATCGGTAAGGCACTCCAACTTAGTGAAGGTTCAGATGTGAGTATTTTTGCAACGGGACATTTAGTCTGGAAAGCCATTGAAGCAGCAAAGCAGCTTGAAACGCAAGGTGTAAGTTGCGAAGTGATTAATATTCACACGATTAAGCCATTGGATGAGGAAGCCATTCTGGATTCAGTAAGTAAAACACAATGCGTCGTAACTGCTGAAGAACATCAGATACTCGGCGGACTTGGCGGTAGCATTGCTCAATTATTAGCTCGTAAAATGCCAACACCTATTGAGTTTGTTGGAATGAACGATAAATTTGGAGAGAGTGGTACGACGGCTGATTTGTTGGAGAAGTATGGTATGGATACACCAAATGTTATTGAAGCAGTGAAAACGGCAATTAGTAGAAAATAAAACGATTAGGAATACACGCGTGGAAATTCTTATACCATTTTAAATGATAGATGTCGTATATATCAAGTTGTAGATTTTTCTGATAGTCGAGTCAAAAAACGTAGGCATAGCCTGCGTTACGTCGAGGCTTTTTGAGGAAGAATATCAGTAAAAGGTGCTGCTTGATATACGACATATATTATTTAAAATGGTATTATTTAGAGTTTCATCGCGCAAGAAATTGAAAACGCAAGGCAAATGTCTTGCGTTTTTTATTTTCTAAAACAAAAATACTTCTGTGATGGACATAAAAAAAGAGCGATTCAAAAATGAATCGCTCTTTATATCTTGATTGAAAATCAAATCAATATTAATATCCTGCACCCGGATTACCAGAGTAAATATTACCACTTCTTGAAGAAGTTGGAGTATCTTTACCAACTGCATCCCAGTTGCCACTGTAAGCAGGACGACCTTGTTCAGATTCGCCACGAGCTACACGGATTTCTACACGACGGTTCATGTATTGACCGATTTCAACTTCCTTCTTACCAGTGTGACCTTCACCCAAACCTGTTACGATATTATTGTTCTCACCGCCATACTGAAGAATCAAACGGCTTCTCTCAATACCATAATTGTTAGTCAAGTAGCTGATAACTTTTTCAGCACGCTTGTAAGACAATACATCGTTGTATTCGTTTGGCAGACGAGCATCTGTGTGACCAGTAACTACAACCTGAATACCCGGGCAACGCAACATTGTGTTAGCAACGTGGTGCAATTGTGGGTAAAACTCAGGCTTGAGGTAGTACTTATCCAAATCGAAGTGTACCATTGGTAGATACCACTCGTTAGCACATGGCTCAATTGGTGGAGGAAGAGGCTCATTAGGCCATCTTTGCTCATTACCGATTCTGATAACGTCTGCCTCAGTAAGTCCTGGCTCTGGTTTCGGACATTGGGCAACACCTTCTGCATCAACAGGACATCCCGGAGGAGAGTATGGCTCTTTATCCTGACAATCAGGAATACCATCACTATCGCTGTCAAGCGTTACACCACGCGTGTCAACAGGACAGTCAGCAGGTGTATTTGGTTCTCTGTCTATACAGTCAAGAACACCATCACCATCTTCATCATCCGGAGGACAACCTTGTGGTTTACGTGTGTTACGTGCAATTTGCTCGTATGGTGCATCCAGAGGATTCAACCACCATAAAGGCATAACACGCTTCTCGAAGCTACCTAAGTGGAAGTTCAAGCGTAAGTTCTTGTAGTGAGGAACGTCAACATCACGAGTGAAATCAACGTCAGAACCAGCAGTTGTACCTGAATCATGCCAACGATAACCATCAAGAAGGTCATCATCAGAGAAAGTTACTTGATACTCTAAAGCGAGTGTAACTCTATCCGTCAGACGGTAGCCGAAACCAACACCAGCGTTAGCAAGAGCCTTACCTACTCCGATAGCGCCTTCTTCATCAGAAGATCCGGCAAAGTTCCATAGGTTGCCCCATACTTCACCCGGCGTTTCGAATTCACCATCTAAAATATTGTTGATGAGTTCGTTACGGATAGCACGTCTACCGGCAGGAGTATCTCTATTCCACTCCGGATTTGACCCAGTGATAGATGCTTGAAGATTTCTGAACTCGCTGTCATAGACATTTTCGCCATTGAGCGCGTCATAGCGTAGGCTGTAGATATTTCCACCACCTCCACCGAAGACGTACAAGTTCCACTTGTTCTTCTCCTTATGGAATTGCAAATTATTAAGATTAAAGATACCCTGAATAGCTGCTTCGAAGTATCTGTTCTCGTAATTTGCAAACCATGGAATACCAGAACCTACAGAAAATACTTCATTCGTAGAGTTTGGATTCGGGTTGAATCTCACTTGAGACCCATAGCCTACTCCACCCACATTACGAAGTTGTCTGTTCTGATAAGCACCAGCTTGATTAGCTTGGAAATTGACACCGCAGGTAACGCCATAGTGTCCTGTGACTCGCACAGAAAATACGTACCCGAGTGACTTTCTTAAAGATAATCCGAAGGCATAACCCGGAATAGGGCGCCACGGATTCACGTCTCCTGATATAGTCAATATACCAGCATGTAGACCAAGTTCCCACATATCTCTTGGCTTAGAAGGATACTTGGTGTTTCCGGCTCTCCACTCTTTGTGTTGACCATCCGGATCCTTTACGACATCATCGTCGAAAATCGATTTTTGCTGTGCAAAAGCCATAGTGCCAAAGAGTAACGTCAGGGCAATTGCACTTAAAAAGTTGAATCTCCTTGTCATAGGGTTGTCCTTTTTATTAGTTAATTAAAAAAATTATAAATATTTTGAGCACCTAAATAATAAAGACCTAAGTAAGTACAAAAGTAGTTTTTTTTTCTATTGAAGCAAACGATTTATGAGTTTTTTTAGTGAAATCTTCACACAAAATTTCATATAGTTCATTTCAATGTACTTAAAATAACACTTATTATACCGAAATATATGACAGATAATGTAGTAGGACGTCACCACATTCATCCATATTATTTCCAAAAGTAATGACCCCATCCTCGTGACCTGCCATTATAATAATGCGGCTTTCGAGTATGTTACGGTCATACATCCGTTTAATTTCAAAGGCTATGTCGGGAGTTCCGTAGGTTACATTTCGGGGTGTGGTTGGCAACTTAAATTGTAGCTGCTTCCACATTTTATGGTGGTGTATGTGCATCACTGCATTATACCTATTGTTGAGGTTATAGATGATATAATGTGTTAGTGCTTCGGAAGAGGCTTTCTGTAAGCCGCGACAATATACGCGATTTTCTTCAATGCTGCAAGCAGTTACCAAAGAATAATGATTTTTGCTCAATTTCTCCAATCCACCTGTTTGTGTGGCGGTGATGATAAATTGGTCATTATGCTTCGGATGTCGAGTACTGATATTGCCGTATCCGATACCGGAATCCTTGTATACGCCTATAAGTTCTAATTCAAATAACTTCTGCCGCCAATGATTAATTTCCGTTAAATAGACTTCACTTGGTGGCGATGCTTTTTCCCAAATACAGTTGTATTTTATATAACCTTCATCTATTTGGTTGTGATTTGTGATTGTTTTGTTCGTTGATTCGTTTATCATTTTCTATAAAAAATTATGCCGCAAAAAAATAAACGAACTGCAAATATACGAGTCACGAATAAATGGATGCACGAATTCACGAAAAAAGATTTTTAATGTCACGTTCATTTGCATTACAGATGCCTCTTTCGGTAATCAATCCCGTCACCAATCGCGCGGGTGTCACATCAAATCCGTAATTCAATCCTTTGCTTTCTTGGGGAGCGAGGCGCACTTGTTTAATTTCACCTTCATGCAGACCATATATACTCAACACTTCCTCATCTCCCCTCTCTTCTATCGGAATTTCTTTCAGCCCATCCCCTATCTCCCAATCTATTGTGGATGATGGTAATGCCACATAAAAGGGTACATCATTATCCTTTGCTGCCAGTGCTTTGAGGTAAGTACCGATTTTATTTGCCACATCGCCTGTGCGTGTGGTGCGGTCTGTGCCTACTATACAAATATCAACCTTACCGTGCTGCATCAGATGTCCGCCTACGTTATCTACGATAATCGTGTGCGGTATACCATGCTGCGCCAATTCCCATGCCGTGAGGCGTGCGCCTTGATTGCGCGGACGCGTTTCGTCTACCCATACATGGAGGTCAATACCTTTGTTGTGCGCTTGATAAATCGGAGAGGTTGCTGTTCCCCAATCTACGCAAGCCAGCCAACCGGCATTGCAGTGTGTCAATATATTTACTGTAGCACCCTGTTTTCGGGCACTAATATCTTCAATCAATTTGATACCATGCTCACCGATTTGTCGGCAAACATTCATATCATCTTGTCTGATACGTCGGGCTATGTCGTAGGCTATTTTTGTGCGCTCCTGTGGACTATCTGCTTGTAGGATAGCATGAAGTTGTTGATGAACCGCCCACTGAAGGTTGACAGCCGTTGGGCGTGTAGCCAACAACTGCTGTGAACACTCTTGCAAATAGAGTGCCGAGTTTGTTTTATCTTTTGCTTCGACTGTGGCGAGGTACATACCAAATGCCGCCGTAACACCAATTAAAGGTGCGCCTCTTACCCACATTTCACGAATCGAACGAGCTACGTCATTTACTGAGTGTAGTTTGACTATTCTGAATTCGTGAGGTAACCAACGTTGGTCTATGATATTGATCTCATCATTCTCGTCAAGCCAGATGGTATGGTAGGACTGACCGGCAATTTCCATAAGTCCACAATTAGAGTTGTTTAAATGATAAACGAAGTAATTTCATTAAAATTGTTAATTTATCATTTAAACGGTTTCTATTACGGTCAAAATTTTATTTTGTTACAATAATGACCATTATTTATCGTATTTGCTACGCAAAAATATGTGTTTTTATGACAATTTGAAATCAAATGCGTGAGACTTTATTATTTCTTAACATAATTCGGGTTACGGGTTACGGGTTACGGGTTACGGGTTACGGGTTACGGGT
>JAHDEO010000259.1 GCA_020628725.1 Saprospiraceae bacterium | reverse complement strand
GTAGGTGTGGCTTACTTGACGGAGTTGTTTATCGCTTGGTATTCAGGTTATGTATATGAGCAATTTGCTTTCTACAATCGCGCACTCGGTCCATACTGGTGGTCGTATTTTGGTATGATGACTTGTAATGTAATTTCTCCGCAATTCTTCTGGTCGAAGAAATTGCGTCGTAATATTGCCTTTACTTTCGTCCTTTCGATATTCATTAATATCGGGATGTGGTTTGAGCGTTTCGTAATTATCGTGACTTCATTGCACCGTGATTACTTGCCTTCAAGCTGGAGTTTGTATTCTCCGACTTGGGTTGAGGTAGGTTTATTTGTCGGTACTATTGGTATCTTCTTTACTTTGTTCCTCATCTTCGTGAGAGTCGCGCCCGTAGTTGCGATTGCAGAGATTAAGCACGTCCTCAAATCTTCGGGTGACCAATATACTGGTACAGAAGCAGATGATAAATACCGTGATTACTTTGAGGAGAAAAGACGCTTGGGGGTTGATGGTATTCATCACCATGATGACGCTCACCATTAAACAGAAACTGTACTGACGACTTTAGCCGTCAGCAACCATAATTCAATTGAAAAGTCAGTTGAATATGAAAAAATATTTTCCTGAAAATTAACAAGATATGGCGGATTTAATGTTTTATAATATTGGATTTTGGATTAGCAAAATTCTTATTAACATAGGATTTGCTGTCGTTCTGGTTTTAATTATTAGAAAAATATTTCGTTTTGAAAAATACATTACAAGTGACCATATTGAAATAGTGAATTTAGTGATTTTGGGGCTTAGTTTGGCAACTTGGATTATGTATCCGTCTGAGGTTTTTACTGCATGGTATAATGGTTATTCTTATGAATTAATGGCATTTTATAACCGTGCATTAGGGAGTTTTTGGTGGATATATTTCCTAATATTATTCGGAAGTATCGTTGCTACTTTCTTGTTAATGTTTAGGAAAATAAGAAGAAGTTTTGTGTGGACATTTATCATATTATTAATGATAAATTCGATGTTCATTTTTGAGCGTTTGGTGATAATATCTATTTCAATGCATCGTGATTATCTGCCTTCGTCATGGGAAATGTATTAGAAAATAACTTGTAGGTGCGATTTTGTAAATCGCTATACTAACGCAGGACGATTTACAAAATCGTTTTACGTTCAATACGAAAACAAGACGGCTAAAGTCGTCTGTACAATATCAATACAATGAAAAAAGTCTTATTCGGTCTGTACAATGATGATACGGAATTGTTGGATGCCATAAAAGGGGCAAACGACGCGGGTTTGGATATCATGGATGTCTATACCCCCTTTCCGGTACATGGCTTAGATGACGTTATGGGTTTGTCGGAGTCGCGTTTGCACCAAGCGGGTTTTATCTACGGTGCGCTCGGTACTATGACGGCATTGGGTGTGATGACTTGGGTATTTACACGCGATTGGCCCATTATTTTTGGTGGTAAGCCTTATTTTTCTTTTCCGGCATTCGTACCGATTACTTTTGAGTTGACGGTATTATTTGCATCGGTAGGAATGGTATTGACTTTCTATATCGTATGTGGTTTAGGTCCTTTTGCAAAAGCAAATGTACTGCACGACCGCATTACGGATGATAAGTTTTGCATTGCATTTGATACCTCTAATATGTCTCAAGTTGATGTGGAGAAATATGCTGCTTTCTTGGATAGTTCAGGTGCGGCAGAAATTCATACTAAAGACATTTAAACGTACTGGCGACTTCAGTCGCCAAGTCATAGATAATTAATTCGTAAAAAATCATTTACAATTAATTACAAATAAAAATTTTACGAGACATGGCGATTAAAATCGCCTGTACGATTATCATAAGATGAAAAATATATTATATCTATTCGGCTTAATGTTGTTGGCGGCTATGGTAGTGACAGGCTGCGGCAAAGCAGACGGTAATTACACCGGGCGCGAGTATATGCCGGATATGGCACACCCAATTGCTTACGAAGCAAATACGTATTCGTATTACTATTACAACACTTGGGGGACGCCGGAAGAGAAGCGTAAAATGTCTCAACCGCGTAAGCCTGTAACGGGTACGATTGCGCGTGGATACGCGGGTAGTGCAGTGGCAAATGAGCGTGTGGTAATTCCTGCAAATGGTTCTGTACCATATTATTATGAGGATAATGACGAGGAAAGATTGCGTGCAGAGGCAGAGTTGAGCAATCCGTTTCCGATTACGGAGGCAGGTCTGGCGACAGGTAAAGAATTGTACGAAATCAACTGTGGAATTTGTCATGGTGCGAAAGGTGAAGCGAATGGACATATCGTAGAATCAGGCGTGTATCCGGCTGCACCGAAGAGTTATTTGGATGAAGAATTTATTAATGCAGGTGACGGTCGTTACTACCACGCGATTATGTATGGTAAAAACGTCATGGGGCATTACAAAGATAAATTGTCGTATGAAGAAAGATGGCAGGTGATTCACTATATCCGTTCGTTGCAAGCAAAATCGCAAGGGCGTGATTACTTGGTAGCTGCACCACCTACTCCTGCTGCGCCGATGTCGATTGCAGATGTGATTGCTTCAGGAAGTGGTTCGATTGCTTTGGATAATGTGAAATTCAATAGCGGTTCGGCTACATTGAAGTCATCTTCTTATGATGAATTGAACAACTTAGTAGCTATCTTGACCGACCAAGCAGCCGTAAAATTGAGCATCAACGGTCACACGGATAGCAAAGGTAATGCAGATGCCAATCGCACACTTTCTCAAAAACGTGCTGCGGCGGTGATGGATTATTTGGTGGAAAATGGTATTGATGCAGGTCGCCTTCAAGCACAAGGTTTTGGTGCTGACGTACCTGTTGCGACGAATGATACATCAGAAGGTAGAGCGCAGAATCGTCGTACTGAAGTCGAAATTATTAAGTGATTAGTTTATTGAGTTTATTAAATTCATAGAGTTTGTTGAGGGATTGGTTTTGTAGAGAGTTTTAATTAGAAAAAGAAAAAAATAAGAATGAGATGAGCGTGAGGTAAAAGTGGTTAATTCACTTCCCGAAACGAGTTCGGGATTTCGCTTCGCTCAACATTCAAAATTATAAAAAATGGAACAGCAGTTCACGTTTACGGGCAGACAAAAGACGTTATTTCTTATCCTCATGGTGATTGGGGCGGTCTGTTTGGGTCTTACTTATATGACGGACGGTACGCCGCATCATGCGCGTTTCTGGACGAATTTTTTGCACAATAGTGTGTTCTTTACAGGTATTTCGTTTATCGGTTTGTATTGGTTGGCGGCGCATACGTTGGGCTACTCCGGTTGGCATGTGGGCTTGAAGCGTGTGATGGAGGCGATGACTTTATTCTTACCGATTGGGCTGTTGTTGCTCTTGGTGATTGCTGCGGGTGTTTGGGGACATTGGCATCACTTATACCACTGGGCGGAGAAGGGTATCACCGACCCGACACAACCAAATTATGATGCACTCATTGCCGGAAAAGCTGCCTTATTGAATCCGATGACTTATACGGTGGTGACGATTGCGGTAGTCTTGGTATGGACGGCGATTGCGTACAAGATACGCCAATTGTCTTTGAAGGAAGATACTGACAGAGATGTTCGCTATTACAAAAGTATGAAATTGTGGGCGGCGATTTTGTTGCCGATTGGTGCATTTAGTAGTGCCTTTTGTATTTGGTTGTGGATTATGTCGATTGATTCGCACTGGTATAGTACGATGTTTGCTTGGTACACCTCTGCGAGTTGGTTGGTGTCGGCTATGTGTATTTTGACTTTGATTGTCTTGTACCTGCGTGGTCAGGGTTATTTGGGACATTTGAATAAACACCATATTCATGATTTGGGTAAATATGTTTTTGCATTCAGTATTTTCTGGACTTACGTATGGTTCTCACAATTCATGTTAATTTGGTATGCGAATGTAGGTGAGGAAACGATTTATTTCAGAAATAGAATGGATAACTTTCCGGTTTTATTCTACGGAAATATTGTGATTAATTTCTTGTTACCATTTTTCGTATTGATGAGAAATTCAACGAAATGGAAAACGGGTTCATTGGTCTTTATATGTGTATTCGTATTATTTGGTCACTGGATTGATTTCTTCCAAATGATTAAGCCGGGTATCTGGGAAAGTTTGAGCCACGCGGCACACGGTCACGGTGGTGGACATGCTGAAATGCCTGCTTTTATGATGGGTTTCCACTTCCCGGGCTTGCTCGAAGTGGGTACTTTCTTGGGCTTCTTGGGATTATTCTTGTATTTTGTATTTAGCCGAATGGCAAAGGCGTCACTCATTCCTGTGAATGATCCTTATTTGCCGGAGAGTTTACATTATCACGGATAATAAGTGCAAGTATCAAGTTCAAGTACAAAAGAATACAGAACTAATAATGAGATATTTGCGAAGCAAAAAATAATCATTCTAAATTCCGCAATCAAACAATCCTCAAAAACTTGAATTAAACTATTTTGTTCTAACATATACACAAGGGAAAGCGGTGGTTTCAAAATCACCCCCTTGTACGGACAGGTCGAGACCTGTCCCTATTGAACTTAAAAAATGGGAACTTTCTTTATCATAGCGAGTTTAGTATTGCTCGCGGTCATTTTGTTGCAAATCGGTAAAATCACCGAGATAGCGGGTAAGCTACGTGGCGAGGAAGATATGCAAATGCGTTCCAATGCGTTTCATGCGCGATTGGGGGTCGTATTTATGGTGGGCTTCTTGGTTTTTACAATTGTGTCCTTCATGTATTATAAAAATAGCATGTTGGGTTACGGACCGCATACGGCGGCTTCGGAGCATGGTGTGTGGATTGACAATATTTTCAACGTAACGATGGTCGTGACGGGGATTGTATTTTTCATTACGCATATTTTGTTGTTTTGGTTTGCTTATAAATATCGTGAGCGCACCGGACACCAAGCGACTTTTTACCCACACAATAATGCCCTCGAAATGATATGGATGGGGATTCCCGCAGTCGTGATGACTTTCTTGGTCATCGGTGGTTTGAGTGTATGGAATCGCACGATGAGCGATATACCTGATGGCATGAAAGTCGGTGAAGACTACATAGAAATAGAAGCAACGGGCTTGCAGTGGCAGTGGATTTTGCGTCATCCGGGAGATGACGGTGTGTTAGGTGAGCGTTATTATAAAAATATCACGGGTTTAAATCCGTTGGGACAGCTTTGGGAAGATGAGCGTAACTTGGATGATATTCATCCGAGTGAATTGGTCTTGCCTGTGGGTACGCCTGTACGTGTGCGTATCATTGCGCGTGATGTATTGCACAACTTCTATTTACCACACTTCCGTGTAAAAATGGATGCAGTACCCGGCTTGCCGACCTACTTTGTATTCACTCCGACGACCACAACAGAAGAGTATCGTCAACGCCTCAGAGATTATCCTGAGTGGCAACAGCCCGATGCAAACGACGAAACCAAGCAACGTTGGGAAACATTTGAGTATGAATTGGCTTGTGCGGAATTGTGCGGACGCGGTCATTTTAGTATGAAACGTATCGTGCGTATCGTAGAGCCGGAAGAGTATGTAGCGTGGTTGGCAGAGCAAAAATCTTATTACTCCACTACCATCAAAGGTACAGAGGAAGATACTGCGAAAGGAGTACTTTCGGAAGCAGGAATGTAGCGCAGTCTGTAGGCTGCACCCCATTTTTTGCGTAGCAAAAAATAAATCACGGTCTACAGACCGTGTTACAATTACGAAATCATATTTTTGATTATATATAAAAATCTATATACATGGCAAGTATAGATATTATCAGAGAAGAGGAATTACATGACGGTCACGACGAACATCATCACCATGATGACCACCACGACGACCATCATGGGGATAAGTATCAGTCGAATTTTATCACCACGTACATCTTTAGTACAGACCACAAGATGATTGCGAAGCAATTCCTGATTACGGGAATGTTTTGGGCGATTATCGGTGCCTTGATGTCTTTGGTGTTCCGTTTGCAATTGGGTTTCCCGGAGGAAAATATGGCTTGGCTCAAGCCCATTCTCGGGAAGTGGATTACGGTGACAGACGGCGTAGGTACGCTTGACCCTGAATTTTATTATGCCCTCGTAACGATGCACGGTACGATTCTCGTATTCTTCGTATTGACGGCGGGCTTGAGTGGTACATTCTCTAATCTCCTGATTCCCTTGCAGATAGGTGCGCGAGATATGGCTTCGGGCTTTCTCAATATGCTCTCGTACTGGTTCTTTTTCTTGGCGGGTGCGGTGATGTTTGCATCGCTTTTCCTAAGTACAGGACCCTTCGCGGGTGGTTGGACGGCATATCCGCCCTTGAGTGCCTTGCCGCAAGCCATGAGTGGTTCGGGCGCAGGTATGACCTTGTGGAGTGTGAGTTTGGTCTTCTTTGTCGTCTCGGTGCTGCTCGGTGGTATGAACTACATCACTACCGTCCTCAACCTGCGTACTAAAGGTATGACCATGTGGCGTTTGCCATTGACGATTTGGGCGTTCTTGGTAACGGCGATTTTGGGACTGCTTTCGTTTCCGGTACTCGTTTCGGCGATTTTCCTATTGATTTTTGACCGTAGTATGGGTACGAGTTTCTTTTTGAGCGAAATATTTATACAAGGTCAGGCACTTGAAAATGTCGGTGGTAGCCCGATTCTATACCAGCACTTGTTCTGGTTCTTGGGACACCCTGAAGTATATATTATTATTGTACCTGCCTTTGGTATCGTTTCGGAGGTCATGTCTGTACACGCACGTAAGCCGATTTTTGGTTACAAAGCGATGGTACTTTCTATTCTTGCGATTGCGATTTTGGCATTTATCGTATGGGCGCACCACATGTTTATGTCAGGTGTCAATCCGTTTATTGCCAATATCTTTGTACTCTTTACGTTGATTATCGCGGTGCCTTCGGCGGTTAAGGTATTCAACTGGATTGCGACACTGTGGGGTGGTAACATACGGTTCAATACAGCGATGCTCTTCTCCATCGGGTTCGTGTCGTTGTTTATCTCCGGTGGTCTGACAGGTATTTTCTTAGGTAATTCTGCGATTGATATTCAATTGCACGATACATATTTTGTGGTGGCTCACTTCCATATTGTGATGGGTATTGCGGCGTTCTTCGGGATGTACGCAGGGGTTTATCACTGGTTCCCGCGGATGTACGGGCGTTTTATGAATGAAACACTCGGTAAAATCCACTTCTGGGGAACAATCATTGGTGCGTATGCGATTTTCTGGCCCATGCACTACATGGGTATGGCGGGTGTACCGCGTCGTTACTACCGATTCGATAATTTTGAGGCATTTTCCCACTTCACGGCGATGAATCAATTCATTACTGTGGCGGCGATTATCGTATTCTCGCTCCAAGTGTTGATGGTGATTAACTTCTTCTACAGCATTTTCTACGGCAAGAAGCAAACCGAACTCAATCCATACAATGCCAATACGCTTGAATGGACTGTACCTATCGGCGCAGGTCACGGTAATTGGCCCGGTGCTATTCCACATGTACATCGTTGGGCGTATGATTACTCAAAAGGTGGTAGAAATATTCACCAAACCGAGCCACTCAGTCCGGGTGAGCAGGATATGGGGAATGACCATCATTAACGAAAAGTGGCGCGGTCTGTAGGCCGCACCCATTTTTTGCGTAGCAAAAAATAAATCACGGTCTACATACCGTGTTACATATATTTTTACATTAAAAAATAATTTTGTCAACAAAGACAACATCAATAAACGCGGGTAGTATTTTCGGACAAAAGATTCGGGATTATGGCTTGTTATTCAAATTTCGCTTATCTCTGACTGTCGTATTTTCGGCGGCAATGGGGTTTTTATTAGCGATGCAAGGCGCGATAGATTGGGCAGGATTGGGGATGTTGTGCTTGGGCGGTTTCCTGCTTTCGGGTGCGTCCAATGCCTTGAACCAAGTCCTCGAAAAAGACTACGACAAATTGATGCAGCGCACCGCCAATCGTCCTGTAGCGACAGGTAGAATGAGTTCTTCGGAAGCAGTACTCGTGGCAGGTTTGGCAAGTACGACGGCTTTGGTAATTTTCTCTATCGTCTTCAATCCATTGACTGCGTTTTTGGGGTCTTTGTCGTTGATAAGTTACGCCTTTATATATACGCCGATGAAGCGGGTATCACCTGTGGCAGTGTGGATAGGTGCGTTTCCGGGCGCATTGCCTCCCGCGATTGGTTGGGTAGCAGTGACGGGAACATTTGACTTGGTGGCTTTAGTTTTGTTTGCGATTCAATTTATCTGGCAATTGCCGCATTTCTGGGCAATCGGCTGGGTCGCATATGAAGATTATCAGAAAGGCGGTTACAAATTACTCCCCTCAAAAGGAGGAAGAGATAAAAGTACGGCGTTGCAATGCCTGTTTTATTCCATCTTATTGATTCCGGTGACTTTGCTACCATATTGGTTGGGCATGACAGGCTGGATTTCAGCTATCGGATTGGTTATCTTGGGATTAGCATTTGCAGCAACGAATTTTAATTTATATCGAAAAAGCGATAAGAAAGCAGCATTAATGGTGATGTTCGCGTCGTTTTTTTACCTACCATTGGCTTTGTTGTTAATGGTTATTGATAAATTGTAAAGTAGCGCGGTCTGTAGACCGCACCCATTTTTTGCGTAGCAAAAAATAAAACACGGTCTACAGACCGTGCTACGTGTTTACTATGGCATATACGCTTGACAGAACTTACGAAGAACGCCTGATGCGTTTTCGTTCCCAACGTTTTGGGATGTACCTTGCAATGGCGGGGATTGTCATGTTGTTTGCGGCTTTGACGAGTGCGTATATTGTGCGTCGCTCGGCGGGGAATTGGTTGGAGTTTACATTACCGACGATTTTTTATTGGAATACGTTGGTGATACTCACAAGTAGTGTAACTTTGCACCTCTCATGGACCTCCTTTAAACGGGGGCTACAAAGTCAGTATCGGATTTTTCTGATAGCGACTTTTGTATTGGGTTTACTGTTTTTGGTAATGCAATACTTGGGATGGCAACAGATGACGGCAGAGGGTTTGTATTTACAAGTAAACCCTTCGGCATCCTTCATTTACGTCATTAGTGGCGTACATGCGGCGCATATTATTGGTGGGGTAGGAGCGTTGATAGTGGCAATAGCGCACGCAATCAAATTGAAATTTAAAGTAACATCAATTCGTAAACATCGTTTTGAATTGGTCGTGATATACTGGCATTTTGTTGACCTATTGTGGTTGTATTTGTTGGTATTTTTCATATTTATATAGAAATTAGTTGATAGTTGTCAGTTCATAGTTCATAGTTGAAAAGCTACGAACCAAAAACTATGAACTATAAACTATGAACTACGAACTTAATTATAATGGCTTCACAATCCGTTGAACATCAGTCAACTACCGAATTATGGGAAGGAGGGAAATCGCCCTTCGGGTCGAGTTACGGTAAACTGATGATGTGGTATTTTTTGTTGTCCGATGCGTTTACTTTCGCCGGATTTTTGATTGCTTACGGAGCATTGCGTTTTAGTGTGCCTTCTTGGCCCTTGCCTGATTTTGTGTTTAGTTTATTTCCGTTTGCAGGTCATACGAATCTGCCTTTGATATTCGTGACCTTTATGACTTTTGTGCTGCTGTTTAGCTCCTATACAATGGTGCGTGCGGTGCAGGAAGGACATCGGGAGAACAAAGATGGTGTAGTATTCTGGATGTTTTTGACGGTACTTGGTGGTGCGGCGTTTTTGGGCTGTCAGGCTTGGGAATGGTCAACGCTGATAGTCAAAGAAAATGTATCGGTGACGCAAAATCCTTTTGGCAGACATACCGTTAAAGGAACATATATTGACCCATCCTATGAAGAAAAATACGGTCACGGGCACGGCGACGACCACAGTGGCGGCGGACATGACGGACATAGTATGAATTTGAAAGACGGTGGCGAAACGAGCTATGCCCTCCTCACAGGCGGAGGCGGTGGTAGCAAAGAGTTTAAGCCGGGAGATTCATACTTGTTGCACAAAGTAGATAAGCGAGATGCCAACGGAAATATCGTTTATAAGAAAAATGGTAAGCCGGAAAAAGAGTGGTATCAGCGCAGATTTGAATACGTAGATGAGAATGGTAAAAAGCAAATTGGCAAGGAGGAACTGGGACCGAAAGCATTCGGTGCGTTATTCTTTTTCATTACAGGCTTTCATGGATTCCACGTATTTT
>JAHDEO010000258.1:8713-10288 GCA_020628725.1 Saprospiraceae bacterium | reverse complement strand
AAATCACAATATTTTATTTGGTACGGAAATTAAATTTGGATTTACAGGAACGCCCAAGCTATTGCCGAACTGCACTTTACAGTTCGGCAATAGCTTTTTTATTTTGGAGTCAGCGTGATAAGATTCAATCAAAAATCACGTCAGTTTTTCATAATCCTAATCGCTTCATTGGCTTCCTTCAAGCTAATGGTGTAGTAACCCATTTCTAATTCACTCAAATCCAATTCGATACGATTCTCTCCGGGCGAAAGTCCAAATGGAAAAGTACCTACCAATTGACCGGACATCGTATGTACATGCAATTCCGAATCAAATACATTTCCGAGATTATTATGGAATAAAACGGTGGTTTTATCCGCTACAAGATTAGGCAATGCTTCCAATGTCGGGCGTTGCTTTTTGTCCATTTCATAAACAAGAATATCGCTATATTGGAATGTACCATCAATATCCACTACTTTGAGGCGGTAATAATTTAGTCCGTTATTTGGGTTGGTGTGGTAATCGCTGTACTGTAGAATTTCAGAAGAAAAACCTGCGGCAGATACTTTTGCAAATTCCTTGAAAATGAAACCATTAGGCGAATGTTCTAATGCAAAATGACTACTATTAGATTCTGTCAGTGTTGCCCATTTGAGCAGGATGCTATTAAAGGATTGCTCGACGGTAAAAGCGGTCATTTCGATAGGAAGCGCAGTATTCGGACTGACGGATAATTTAGCTGGAACAGTACCCATACCGCTATCTCCGGCTGATGTTCCATCACCATTGACAGTATTGCCGGAGGCATAAAATGTGACATCACCAATGTCGGTTAGAGGGGCATCCCAGCGAATCGTAAAGGCACGTCCGGGGGAAGGCATATTGTGTTCGGCATACAAGCGTTGATTAATCGTGCGTATACCAATGATGTCGTTTTCTGATATAAATTCGCCTGCATTGCTATTGGTGACATCAAGCGCGACCGCCTGAAATCCATATCCGGCAGGTGCGCCAACTTCAGGATTGACAGTGACGGTGACATTATAGCTGTTGCCGGGAACGTAGCTTGTAACTTCATTGCCATTGGCAGTGTGCATCGAAATATCAATGTTTACAAAGCCAAATGACCCCGGATTGCTGTGGCAAGTACCGCAGGTGACGCCCGATTCGCCGGGTGCGCCTATCCAAGCTTGTCCGTTGTTGCCCGGTCCATCTTCGTAGCTCGTAAACAAGATTAAACATCCAAAAAGTAATAATGAGGTTAGAATGGCGTAGGTAAATTTCAATCTCATAGCGGAATTGGTTTAGTATCAGAAACAAAATAAATGTTTATTTAATTCCTGATACTTAGAGTGGAGGTAGACATAGATGATCTACTCCCTCATCTGTATTAGCAAATGTGGTATAACGAAGGTCAGGAGTGCATTTTTAGTGATAAATCTCCGTTAAAGCAATATAATTAATTTAAAGCATAAATGAGGTATTATTTTCTAGCTAACATTTAATAGCTGTTATGTTTGAAAATTTTCCAGACTTATTGGTTTTTTCCATGCAGTTGTTTTGATATTTACTTTCTTGTTTGCAGTGTGCATT
>JAHDEO010000258.1:0-8703 GCA_020628725.1 Saprospiraceae bacterium | reverse complement strand
ATGTGAAGAATAATCAAATGTAATGATTTTTTTTCATTCGAGGGATGAAAAATCAATAAAATATATAATTCTACTCGTCCTTTTGCACGCTGAATTTCTCAAAAAGCCTCGACGTAGCTCAGGCTATGCCTACGTTTTTTGAAAAAATCAGCGCACAAAATTACTTCGTATAATTTACATATTTTATTAATATTTCATCCCTTCCGAAAAAAAATGTGTCCATTTCTAAAAAAGACGCCCGCAACAGGTGATGGGCTGCATCGGTATATAAAATAGGAGTAATTTGTGTGACAGGGAAGGGGAGATGTATAAAGTTTATTGAGTTCATTAAGTTTATTGAGTCGTAGGATTTTGCGTTGCAAAATCTAATTACTAATCAACTCAATAAACCCAATAAACCCAATAAACCTAATAAACTCAACACTTACCTAACAAAAAAGCCTTTGTGATAAGTATTTCCTGTAATATCTAACCAAAGTAAAGCATAGTAATATCCTCCGGGCAATCCTTTTGCATTGATAGGATGAGAGGTGATGCCGGCTTGGAGTGGTAAGCTTTGTTCTGCGACCGTTCTGCCATTGGTGTCAATGATGCGTATTTGTGCGTCGGTGTCCGCTACGATTGTTGGAAGTCCAAGCATAAATTCGCCGGTATTCGGATTCGGATAAACTTCAATCGTACTGCCGTCTCCACCTTCATAGCGTTCGGTAATTACCCATGAATACCACGCAACTCCGTCATAATCAACTTGTTTGATGCGATAGTAATTATTGCCTTTTATCGGACTATCGTGATAAAAAGTATAAGCTGTAGGCACAAGTGTCGTACCGCTGCCTTCTACTTTGCCGATGGTTTTGAACGTGCTATTGGCATCTGCGGCATGTTGAATTTCAAAATAATCATTATCGGTTTCCGTTGCCAAACTCCAATCCAATTGTATGCGTCTGCCTTTGGTAGCCGAAAGAAAACTCGTGAAGGTAACAGGCAATGAGCCACAGAGATTGAGACGTGCATTGAGGTGGTCTTCACCTACAGGACCATCTTCATAGCTACCTGCAAACATAGCAAAGTCAACTCCACAAACATCATCTACATAATTGGAAATATCTTCGATAACAAATTCTAAATCAGGCATATTGTCATCAAAAGTAAGGGTGTGAAGATTAACACTTCCCGAAGCAGCTACCGGAAATTGGTCGGGAGCTACATTGATGTCAGAAGTGAATTGATAAATACCAAATTTGGAAATATCATCCATGCGTGATACGCCGACGTATGCATCATAATTGCCATCGCCGCCATTGTCAAAAGCTAAAACAAAGCCTTCGGTATTCCCCAAATCAGGATGGTCGATGCCATCCAAAGCGGTGAGCCACGGCGCAGAAGTAGAAGGGTCGCCATTGCCTTCGGCATCTCCAAAAATACCACTGAAATCAATTCCTACGTATAAATCATCTTCTACGTCATCGTAGTAGAAGAAAGCCGTGTGAATATCCCAACCACTGACGGTGTTGTTGGGTGCTGCGTTGGGCAAGCCTACATCATTGGCAAAGTCGATGAAAAATTGATGACCGGGCGCATTTAAAAAATCGGCAGTAGCATTGCCTGTAAAAACCGGATTTTGGGCATAGCTTATGTGATAAAAAACTAATGCCAAGATGAGCGTAAGTGTACAGATTCTCATAGTGAATGTCTTTGTACCTGTTCTACGTTGACGTTTTCGATTACTAAGGACTCACGAAAATGTAGAACTTGGTTCGTAAAATAATGGTATGTAATTCAAGTTGAGGACAACTTGAAAATTTCAAAAAACAAATACCAAATTCCAATTCAAATGTTTTTACTCGATATTTTATTGGTATTTGAAATTTGGATTTTACTCAAATTAGCGGTTTGACAGCGACTTGAGTAAATGGTGTGTAAGATGGTTCAGAGATGATTGCTAAGTTATAAAAAATATATAACTATACATACAAATAAGAAGGAGATTATTGATAAATAGTTGCATATTAGATTCGTTTTTCTTCAAAAAATCAATCTATTACGCTCATGCCAAAATAACATATCAAATAAGCCGTAGTGATGGGTGTTTTTCAGAATTAATGATAGTTTTTAGGGTGAGAAAACGTATATTATTTTTTTATAAAAAAACCAAATAATTCATTTCCTGCTCGCGGAGTAATGGAATTATAACAAGGTTCAAATATTTTCACTTCAAAATACGGCTCAAAGTAGGTCAAATATTCCTCACGCGAACCACCGAAAGGACGTTTCTCCATATCACCCGTCAATGGAACATCAAACCACAAGCCGATAAGTTTGCCTTTGGGCGCGAGTAGCTCATGCATTTTTTTTGCGTAATTATGGCGGTTTTCTTTAGTAGGAGGGAATGAGCAGAAAAACGTCTGTTCTACAATAATGTCGTACGTATCTTGATGTTCAAAGAAATCACCCTGAATGAGTTGTGCCTTCGGAAAATCAGGCACACGCTCACGTATATCTTGCAAAGGCATCTCCGAAATATCCAATACAAATACATTTGTAAAACCTGCTTTATGTAAATACTCTGCTTCGTATCCGCGCCCTGCGCCCGGAATTAGGATTTTTACATCCTTATTTTCTACTTGGTCAAAATAAGCTTTAATTGGTGTGGAGGGGTAGCCGATGTCCCAGCCTGTTTGCGCGGTTTCGTAGCGGTTGGTCCAAAATTGTTCGTTGCTTTTCATGCTGTAAAAATATAAAAAAAGCCATTCTCACAAGGAGAATAGCTTGTATTGAAATTGTATTTTAGGCTGTGCTACCAATTATCTTCCCATTCGAGGTTACTCGCATTCAGGTCTTGCATGATTTCGATAGTTCTCTCCAATTTTTCGTGACTCTGCACCAATAAAGCGCGGAAATCTGTAGAACGTACCAATTTTGGCAACCCAAATAATCGCTTTTTGGTAATCATTCGTTTTCCCTTAGAAAAATCAAAAGCCATGTAAATTTGCTGATATTTGATATTCAACTTTAGGGTGTACATCGCTGCCCCTATGGTGGCACCCGTATAGTCGCTTATTTTCTCTCTAAATCCAATTACCCGTTCCATAAAATTAGGACTTAAAATCTCTTCGGCTTCATGCGGATAGTCGGTGTATGCTTTAAAATATTTTTCAAATTCATCGTTGTCGGTTTCAAAGAATGCTTTGTCGCCACCCATGAACTGTGCTACCATATTACCAATTTTTCCTTTTCCTACGATATTGGGTGTGATGCTGGTAGACCCTTCAAATTCCCTATTCAAATCTCCTATTAAAAACACACCTTGAAATATATTTTTATTTTTAGTAATTGTTTTCGATTGCAAACTGAAAAATCGGAAAACTGTGGAACCCACCTTCGTATCTACCAAATCGTGCCCTTTGTGTTTTCCTATAAAAAACTGACCGATTCCGAATATGTCTGAATCGAAAAACTCATCCTCTGCAAAATTTGTATCCGGCTCATATACAGCATTTTTGTCTGTCCCTTCCACCAGTTTTTTGACCACAACTTCCCTGTAAGCGTGTTCATACAATACCTTTTGTTTATCATGAAAAAAAGCATACGGAATCAAGCCTGCCGGAATAGCAAGCACAAAGGACATCAGTGCTGAAAATATCATACTGCCACCGCTTCCTACAAGGACACTCTTTAGCCAAAATATGATAAAACTAAAGAGAAAATACCCGATAAGTGCGCCGACCTTAAACCTGTATTCTTCCCAAAAGATGGGTATTATAAACGCTGTTACGAGCATGACAAAAGTGATAAAAAACCATATTAATACTATCGTTCCAAACCCCGGCATACTACTTCCCCATCTCATATATAGCAGAACGGTCAGTATGCCAATTACAATGAGTGCAAGTCCGGCTCTGCTGACCAGTTTCTGTCGAAATTCGCCTCTTATTTTTAAAAAATCTTGTACTGCGGGAGCTAATTCAGTATCAAAAAGTTCATTAAAAGGTAAGCCTGTTATAGTGGAATAGTGTTGGTTGTGATTCATTTTTTTAGTTATTATAAATTTGTTAGATAGTTAATTTTTAGATTTAATTAACAAATATAGATAAAAAAAGCCATTCCCGCAAGGGGAATGGCTTGTATTGGTAGCATGGTCTGTAGACCGTGTTTTATTTTTTGCGTAGCAAAAAATGGGTGCGGTCTACAGACCGCGCTACTAATATATCGGCAAACTCGTATCAATTTCCTCTGCATATGCCTTCACGCCACCTTTCAAATTATACAAATTCTCAAAACCAAAATTCGCCTCCAATTCACGAATCGCCGTTGCACTACGCGCACCTGAGCGACAGTGAATAATGACTTGCTTATCCTTTTGAATCTTATTAGAATTTTGCAAAATATCACCCAACGGAATCAACTCACCATCCAATGCAACGATGTCATATTCATGCGGTTCGCGCACATCAATGAGTTGAAAATCAGCCTTTTCGTCCAATAATTTTTGGAAATCTTGTACGCTGATTTCTTTAACGGGTTTGACTACTGCAGCGGCTTCCTCGTCGGGCATTCCGCAGAATTGTACGTAATCAATCAGTTCGGTGATAGGTTCGAGGTCGGGATTTTTGGCGATTTTCAAGACGCGTGTTTCAAAACGCAAAGCATCAAACAAAAACAATCGCCCGACCAAAGGCTCGCCCACGCCCGTGATGACTTTTATCACTTCATTCGCCTGCAAACTTCCAATAATTCCCGGCAAAACACCAATCACGCCACCTTCAGCACAACTCGGTACGAGTCCCGGAGGCGGTGGTTCGGGAAAGAGGTCGCGATAGTTCGGTCCCAATTCACCGTTTTTCTTTTTATAATTAAATACAGAAACCTGTCCGTCAAATCGGAAAATAGACGCATACACATTCGTTTTTCCCAAGATGCAACAAGCGTCATTCACGAGATAGCGTGTCGGAAAATTATCCGTACCATCCGCTACGACGTCGTAATCTTTGATGATGTCGAGTGCATTTTCGGAGTTCAAATGCGTATTGTAAATATTCACTTGAATGTGCGGATTGAGTGCTTCAATACGCTTCTTGGCTGCTTCGACTTTCGGTTGCCCCACGCTCTCCACACCAAATAGCACCTGGCGCTGCAAATTACTCTCATCAACGACATCAAAATCGACAATACCAATCGTACCGACACCCGCCGCCGCCAAATACAACAACAAAGGACTTCCCAATCCGCCCGACCCAACGACCAAAACCTTTGCGGCTTTGAGTTTACGTTGCCCTTCAATATTAAATTCAGGTATAATCAAATGACGGCTATACCGTTCAAGTTCCGCCTGTGAAAATGTTATTTTTTCCATGATAAATTTTGAATTGTAAATGTAGCACGGTCTGTAGACCGTATTTTATTTTTTGCTACGCAAAAAATGGGGGTGCGGTCTGCAGACCGCGCTACATACTACCACCCGCGATTGCGGGGACGATGCTGATGACCGTATCATTTTCAATTTTTGTTGCTTCTTTATCCAATGAAATGATGTCTTCATCCCCAACAAAAATACGAATAAAAGAACGAATATTACCACCATCATCCAAGAGGTGTTTGCTCAATGCAGGGTATTGACCTGCAAGGTCGTTGACTGCTTCGAGTACAGTGCCACCTGCTGCTTCTACGGTAGCTTCTTGGTTGGTAAATTTACGTAAAGGGGTTGGAATAATTACTTTTGACATGATTTTTATGTGCTGATGTACTGACGTTCTACGTGCTGATGTGTTGACGTACCGACGTGCTGACGTATTTATAAATTGTGTTATTTTAAATTTTGTGAACGAGTAAACGAATTACGAATAAACGAGTAATGAATGTTCAATTTCTACTTGTTCTTCTTCAAATTCGGCAGTTTCTTCATTCAATCGCCATGAGGTCGTATCGCGCAATTCACCATCATACACCGACTTGATGATATACGAGAAAAACGGAACTGCCTGCTTCAAATCATGTACCGAAGGCAATGCGGGATGATTCGGATGCGAATGAAAAACGCCCAATAAATCCAAGCCGTTTTTGAGTGCATACTGCTCGGCTTTCATATAATCTAATGCCGAGATTTCAAAGCGGCGGCGTTGGTCGCCGTCTTTTGAATTATTGACTACATAGGCTTCTGTGATTTCGCGTGTCTCGCCGTCTTTTCCGAAGAAAAAACCGCAACCTTCATACGGAAAAGAGGCTTCGAGATGTTCGTTCATTACGCTTTCTGCTGTTGCGCTGATGTTTAATTTGTATTGCATTTGATGATGTTTGGTCGGCAGTCTATCAGTCCGCAGTCCGCCGCTATTACGCGAGTTGCTTCACGTTAAAGCGACGGACTGCGGACTGGTAAACGGCGGACGAATTCAAAATAATTGTTTCAAAACTTCACCATATTTCTCTGCATTGTCTGCAAAGACGGTAACGACTGTACCTTTATCAATTTCGTTTGCCACTTGAATCGCTCCCGACAAATTGGCTGCTGCCGAAGGACTCAATAGTAAGCCTTCTTCTTTAGCTACACGCTTGATAAGGTCGTAAGATGCTCCTGTGGTAACGTGTAGATTCCGGTCGGCAAGTGCTGGGTCATAAATCTTCGGAATACGTGCCGTTTCTAAGTCTTTCCATCCTTCCAAACCATGTAAAGCCGTTTCAGGCTGTAGGGAAATGGCTTGAATTGTCGGGTTCAATTCTTTTAAGCCGCGTGTGGTGCCGACGAAAGTTCCGGTCGTACCCAACCCCGCTACAAAATGCGTCACACTGCCTTGCGTTTGGCTCAAAATCTCATTGGCTGTAGTATGGTAATGAGCCTGCCAATTGGCGTCGTTGGCATATTGGTCGGCATAGTAGTAGAGGTCGGGACGTTCGGAAAAAAGCTCCTTCGCTTTAGCTTGGGCACCGTCGGTGGCATCAAATTTTGAGGTGTATATTAACTCTGCACCAAGCGATTTGAGTATGAGTTTGCGTTCTTCCGAGGCATTTTCGGGAATTACAATCGTGACAGGAATGCCAAGCGTCGCGCCCACCGTCGCATACGCGATTCCCGTATTGCCGCTCGTCGCGTCGAGCAGGTGTTTTCCTTTGTGTAAGTGACCATTAGTGATAGCTTGTTTGATGATATTAAATGCAGGACGTGCTTTCACACTCCCACCTAATTGTTGCCATTCAAATTTGGCGTAAATGCTTACGCCTTTCTTTTGAAATATATGATTCAAGGGAAATAAAGGCGTATTGCCGATAAATTTCCCTATCTGATTTACCCTTTGAAGTAGTTGATTATCAATTTTATGTGATACCTCCGTCATTACTGATTGTTAAAGAAAGCAGATTGCCCGCAAAGGCAACCTGCCTCAAACCAAATGAAACCAAAAATTATGAAAAATATTTTTTTAGTCCATAGTCCGTAGTCGATGGTCCATAGATGAACGTAAGCACTACAAACGAAAAAAGCCTTTCCCCGTCGGGAAAGGCTTTCATTCAAACTATGTTATTTCTTCAAATTATCACATCATAACATAGGCTGCCTTTCCCGTGTCCTTCGGACAACAGCAACAACAGCAGCAGCATGTATTTGTGATAAAATAATTCATTTCAATTCAAATTATATCTTAGTTTTCTTTTGCGTTAATTAGGTTTAGTGTTCTTTGTACGCTTAGTGGTTCAAATTAAAAAAGCCTTTCCGAAAATCTCGGAAAGGCTTTTAGAATATTTTAGTACATAATTTATCCGTAGGAATCTTTTCAAGACCTAATTTTCACGACAACAGCAACAACAATTGCCTGCGAATGAAATATGGATAAATTGTGCGTTCATTTTTAATTATTATGCTGCAAACATAAAGACTATTTTTTTACGGGTCAAATTTTTTGGCAAAAAAAATTACATTTGTCGTAGCGCGGTCTGTAGACCGCACCCATTTTTTGCTACGCAAAAAATGAAACACGGTCTACAGACCGTGCTACACTTTTGCCAAAAATATATATTTATGCCTTTTGATAAAACATTTTACCAACGAAATCTACCACATTGGCAACCACAAGACGGTGTATTCAATATTTGCTTTCGTTTACAGGGCAGCCTTCCCGTAAAAACAATTGAAAATCTGAAAGCTGCACGCGATATGCGTATAAGTGAACTTCTGGAAGACGTTGACAACGAAGATGAAGCAAAAGAAATTGTGGGAAAAGAACGCGATTTATATTTTGGGAAATTTGATGCCTTATTGGACAGTGGAAGTTACGGTCCGACCTATCTAAAGCAAGCCGAAATTGCTCAAATTGTAGCGGATTGTCTGCAATACTGGTATAAAAAAGGGAGATACAAACTCGTCTGTTTTTGTATCATGCCCAATCATGTGCATTTGATTTTTTATAAAATCGAAATGCCGTTATACAAGATTTTACAATCGATAAAAACATATACCGCGACACAAGCGAACAGGATTTTGAAACGTTCAGGAGAAAAGTTCTGGCAAGGAGAGAGTTATGATAATTTGGTAAGAAATAGAGTCGATTTGGGAGTGAAAATTAACTATCAATTACAAAATCCTGTAAAAGCAAAGTTGTGTTCGCATTGGCAGGAATGGGAATTTACTTATCTTCACCCTGAATTTGAAAAATACGTGGAGTAAAAGTAGCGCGGTCTGTAGACCGCACCCATTTTTTGCTACGCAAAAAATACAAC
>JAHDEO010000257.1:8159-10296 GCA_020628725.1 Saprospiraceae bacterium | reverse complement strand
ATAAATGACTGCAATAGGTAGAGAATATCGTTTTTACAGCAAGCTGCTATTATCGTTGGCAATATTCACGATAGGCTTATTTTTGTTTATCATCATTTATCAAGGATATCATCGAAAATTGAGGGATGCAGAATCTTACACGCTTGAGAGGCTCCATAGTATTGCAAAAACATTAAGCGTCGAAATTGACGGTGATGTCCACAAGAAATTAGTTTGTAATTATAAGGAGAAAGATGGGATTAAGGTTGCAAATGATGACGAAGATTATTTGAAAATTCAACAATTGCTTCAAAGAACATATGAGGTAAATGGATTGCAAACGCCTATTTACACGATGTTTTATGATGAAACTTGTAGCGGGGAAACGGGTGGAGATGCATTATTGTTTGGTGTGAGTTCGGCTGCGCCTATTTTTCGACATATTTATGAAAGCCCTGTCAAATCACACCAAGAAAGTTTTGATAAAGGTAGTACGATAAACGAATATTATGACAAACACGGGCATTGGTTATCTGCTTTTTCACCCATAAAAAATAGTAGGGGAGAGGTCGTTGCGATTGTACAAGTGGATGAGTCTTTTTGTGGATTTGTAGCAGCAGCGCGGAAGTTAGCGATTAAAGATGCTCTTTTTGCGCTGGGGTTTTTGTCCCTGTTGAGTTTCGGGTTGCTTTATGTGTATCGGATGATAATTTTCGCAATGAACGGCATTAATGACAGTCTGGATATGGCAGTGGAACGAAAGACAGCAGCACTGGAAGAAACCAATCAAGCTCTAAACGAACTTAACGATCAATTGGAGAAAAAAGTCGCACAACGCACCGAAGCCCTTCAAACTGCCAATGATAATCTCGCCGAATCCAATGAAAAATTACAAGCCTTCGCACGAATAGCCTCGCATGATTTGAGAGCACCTTTGCGTGTGATGAGTAGCTTCGCAAATTTATTGGAGAAAAAATACAGCACATCGCTGGATGATGAAGGACAGGAATATATCAGTTTTATTACGTCTAATTCGCGTAAAATGTCGGAGTTGGTATCGGGTATTTTAAAGACTTCTCTGTTACAACATGAAAATGATAAAATACTTGAAGAGGTCAATCTGAATAAGATAGTGGATGAAGTGCGTTCTAATCTACAAGATGACATCAATCGCCTGAATGCTTCTATAAAATGTTGTGAGTTACCAACAATCAGAGGGCATCGAACAGATTTTATTCAGCTATTCCAAAACCTTATTTCCAATGCACTAAAATATAAAAAACCCGATGTAGAACCTTGCGTTAATATTTGTAGCAAGATGATAGATGACGGCTACGAATTAACCGTAGAAGATAACGGCAAAGGCATCACTTCGGATGCCATGCAGCATATTTTCAACGAATTTGACAGAGGTGATGCCAAAGACAATCAAGGCTATGGCATTGGCTTGGCAACCTGCAAAAGAATTATCAAATCTTACCGAGGGACTTTTGATGTCCAATCTACTGTGAATGTGGGGTCAACGTTTATTTTTACGCTCAGAAATCAGGTGTCTTGAAAGAATTGAATCCGATTTCACTCAGAATACACACTCGTAGCACGGCGCTTCCAGCCCGTGCATCGCGTACATTGCGCGTTCCTAACACTGCACGGGCTGGAAGCCACGTGTTACGGTTGATATTTCACCTCACCATTAACAATAGTATACAAAATCTTCGTATCCATAATCTCTTCATCCGGCACCGTCAAAATATCTTTAGAAAGCACCGTCAGGTCGCCCATTTTACCAACTACAAGTGAACCTTTATCATCTTCCTCGAAGGCAGCGAAGGCGCAATTCAGCGTGTAAGAATAAAGAGCTTCCACCCGCGTCATACTTTGTTCGGGAAAAAACTCCATACCGTTATCCACACGCTTACGAGTGACGGAAGCATAGTAACTTTCAATCGGGTCAACATCCTCCACAGGTGCATCCGTGCCATTCGTGACTAGCGCACCTGCATCTATGAAACTGCGCCAGGGATAGGCTTCATGTTTGGCGCGGTCTTCACCGAGTCGTTTCTCTACGAAAGGTGCATCCGATGTACAGTGAATCCCTTGCATCGAAGCAATCACGCCCAATGAATCTTGGAATGTCTTCCAACGTGTTGTGCGTGTT
>JAHDEO010000257.1:0-8149 GCA_020628725.1 Saprospiraceae bacterium | reverse complement strand
TGAATACCTTGCATCGAAGCAATCACGCCCAATTCTTTGAATCTTGGAATGTCTTCTACATCAACGTGTTGTGCATGTTCGATGCGCCAGCGTAAGTCTTTTTTATCGGAATTTTTCTCAAAGGCATTGCCAAAAATATCGAGTACTTCGCGGTTGGCACGGTCGCCGATAGCGTGTACGCAGAGTTGCATACCGTGTTGTATGGCGAGGTCGGCTACGTTACTGACTTCTTCGATGGTCGTGGTGTTTTGACCAAAAAATCCGGGCTTGTCGTGATAAGGTTCGAGTAGCCATGCGCCGCGTGCGCCGAGTGCGCCATCGACCTGTGATTTGATAGCGCGAGAAGTGAAAAAACCATTTCCCGCATCCAAAATCGGGAAGCCTTTCATATTGTCTTTCATCTCTTCATACGGATGACGTAGCATTGCCCAAAGGCGCAGGTCAAGTTTGCCGTCTTTAGCGAGTTGAGTGTAGCGTTCGATTTCCTCATAGCTTGACCCCGCATCCTGAAATGAGGTGATGCCCTTCGACAAACATTCCTTCTGCGCCAAGTCTACCGCTTCGTACCATTCGGCGAGTTTGTCTTCTTCACTGAGGGTGCTGCGGTATTCATTGTAAGCAGCATATAGGGCATCCATCGCTCGTTCTTCAAATACGCCGATAGCATCGCCCGATGCATCACGCACGATATGTCCGCCTGCGGGTGCAGGTGTTTCGGTGCTGATACCTGCGAGTTCCATGGCTTTAGCGTTGGCAAAGGCAGAGTGACCACTTGCATGGCGCAACAATACAGGATTGTCGGGCGATACCGCGCTCAAATCGTCGTGATACGGATAGCCTTCTACATTGCGATTGAGGGCTTTGTTCCATTTTTCCTGATGCCAGCCACGTCCGTCGATCCATTCGCCGGGTTGGGCGTCTTTTACTTTTTCGGCAACTGCTGCTACGATTTCATCCCAGTTTTTTGTTTTCATCAAATTCAAACGGATCAAACTATATCCCAAGCCCGAAAAATGCCCGTGTCCCTCAATCAATCCCGGTACTGCGGTACTACCTTTCAGGTCGATTCTTCTTGTATTGTCTCCTGCCATTTTTTCGACTACTCCTGTACTACCGATGTGTCTAATTCGTCCATCTTGAATCGCAATGGCTTCAACTTTTGGGAGGTCATCATTCAGTGTGATGATATTGCCATTAACGAGAATAAGGTCGGCAAATTGATTATCTTGCGAGCCATCATTACATGATACAAGTAAAAATAATGCTGCAATGGAGATGAGAATAATGGTATTTTTGAAGTCCATAGTCCATAGTCGATAGTCCATAGTCAAACGCGTAGTATTTCTCATAATGAATTTGTGTTTGGCGTCCATAATTTGATAGATAGTCAGGGAACTTCTATGGACTATCGACCATTGACTATGGACTAATTACGTCATGTAAAGGTAAGAAAAGGTCTTTGATTTTACGTTTGAATGGAATTTAAACCTTTGAGATATGTTAGACAATTTTATTTTGTGTACTTTCGTCGTTTCTTTAAATTTTATCTGAACAAAGGGAGTTTTGTTTAGTTTCCTATGTTCTACACCACCAATTCTACAATAAAAAGTTTAAATCGCTTCAATATAAATTTTCCAAACATTTTACGCTAACTATGAAATATTATTTACCTCTATTACTAATTTTATTTAGCCTTTATTTACAAGCTCAAAGCAGTGTACAAGATGCTGTTTTGCGTCATTTAGAAGAAAATAAGGCTGAATGGCAATTGACCTCCTCCGATATTCAAAATCCCGTTATTACAGATGAATACACAAGCCGACACAACGGCGTCACGCATCTATACATGCGTCAAACATATGCAGGTATCGAAGTACAAAATGCGATTATCAATGCCAATGTACTTTCTGACGGACGTATTTTGAGTGTAGGCAATCGCTTTGTTTCCAATTTAGATGGAAAGGTAAATGCGACTACACCAAACCTTAGTGCATTACAAGCATTGCAAGCAGCAGTACGCGATTTGGATATGGAAACTGTCGAACCGTTTTCTATTCAAAATACCATTTCCCAAAATGAATATGAAATCAATGCCGGCGGCATCGCCGCTAAGCCCATCAAAGCGAAATTGGTGTACTTGCCGGTGGAAGAAGAAGATGTACGCCTGTCATGGCAAATGAGCATTTACACAAAAAATCATCAGCATGATTGGCGAATGAATGTAGATGCGATAACAGGGCAAATTTTACAAAAACGCGATGCGGTGTTGCATTGTGATTTTGGTGCGCCGCATCAGGCACATGATGGGTGTCAGGGCAACCGTGTCCACCCCCCAACCCCCTCCAAAGGGGGAGATAAAGAGATGAAATCCTCCAAAAAGAGAGAAACGGATGTAAGTAGTTTTTCGTGTAGCGAAAAATATCCCCCTTTGGAGGGGGCAAGGGGGTGGAAAAACCTCAAATCCAATGTCGTCACCAACGCATACAACGTCTATCCTTTTCCTATAGAATCACCGATTCATGGTGACAGGGCTATGGTTTTTGACCCTTCCGAATCATTGGCTTCTCCATTTGGATGGCATGATGTGGATGGTGTGGAAGGACCTGAATTCACACATACACAAGGCAATAATGTATTGGCAACAGAAGATAGAAATGACAATGAAGGCATTGGCTATGTACCCGAAGGTGGTGATAGTTTGGTGTTTGATTTTCCATTGGATTTTTCATTGAATCCTATTCAAAATCAAGATGCTTCTATTACTAATTTATTTTATTGGAATAATATCATGCACGATGTATGGTATCAATATGGTTTTGATGAAGTATCGGGTAATTTTCAAGATAATAATTATGAGCGCGGCGGTATAGGCGGTGATTATGTGATAGCAGAAGCGCAAGACGGTAGTGGTACGAATAATGCGAATTTCAGCTCCCCGTCAGATGGTGAGAATGGACGTATGCAAATGTACCTTTGGAGTCCAAGTTCCGGAGCTACTGTGGAGGTGAATGCACCTATGAGCATAGCAGGAACTTATAATGCTGACGGGGCAAGCTTCGGTCCTTCGAGTTTTAGTGTTACGGGAACTGTCGTGGAGGCGTTTGATGCTTCTGATAATCCGAATTGGGTATGTCAGGATGTCGTGAATGTGGATGAGGTAACCGGAAATATCGCTATGATTGAGCGTCAGAGTTGCAACTTTACGGAGAAGGTACTCAATGCACAGAACGCAGGAGCTATCGCAGTGATTATGTGCAATCATGAGCCGCAAGGGACCGTGCAGATGGGTGGAACGAATCCTTTCGTTACTATTCCTTCTTTGATGTTGAATAATCAAGATTGTGCGACGATACGTGCCATGCTTTCCGAAGGTGTGGAAGTGACGCTTTCCCGTGACGGTTCATCGCAGTTGGATTCGAGTTTTGATAATGGCGTGATTGTACACGAATACGGTCACGGTGTTTCTATCCGTTTGACGGGCGGACCAAATAATAGCGGTTGCTTGACCAACGAGCAACAAATGGGTGAAGGTTGGAGCGATTGGTTGGCATTGGTGATGACGCCTGTTTCAGATAGCGATGGTACGATTCCGCGTGGTATCGGTACTTATGCAAGCGGAGGAACTACAACTGATATAGGGATTCGTACTTATCATTACACCACAGATATGAACGTCAATCCACACACTTACGCCAATATTCCGGGTGAATCTGTTCCGCACGGTGTAGGGTCGATTTGGTGTGCGATGATTTGGGATTTATATTGGGCATTGGTAGAAGTCTATGGCTTCGATGATGACCTCTACAAAGGTACAGGCGGTAACAATATGGCGATGCAACTCGTGATTGATGGTATGAAAATGCAGTCATGTGACCCGACTTTTATAGATGGACGGGATGCGATTTTATTGGCAGATGAAGCCCTTTATGAAGGGGCAAATCGCTGTTTGATTTGGGAGGTATTTGCACGTCGTGGCTTAGGATATAGCGCAGTAGCAACGAATACGGTCAATGCTTTTGATATACATCCGTTTTGTATTGAACCTGCACCGCCAATTACGGAGTTTTCATCAAGTCAACAGGAATCATGTTCAGGAGAAATTCAGTTTACTGATATGACCGAAAATTTTCCGAACTCATGGAGTTGGGATTTTGGAGACGGTAACACCTCTACCGAGCAAAATCCTCTGCACGTATACACACAAGACGGCACATACACCGTTACACTTGAAACTGCCAATGACTTAGGTACAGACTCCGAAACGAAGACGTCTTACGTCACTGTTGCCATACTTGAAGCACCTCAAATACAAGGAGTCACTTGCAATGACGGTATCGCAACGCTCTTAGCTGCTACAAATAATGGTACGATAGAATGGTTGGATGCCGAAGGAAATATTCTCGGTGAAGGGGAATTCTTTATGGCACCGCCACTTTCTGAGCCGACTACGCTATATGCCCGAAGTGCTGAGACAGAAACCGAATTTGTAGGACCTGAAGACACTAGTTATGGCACGGGCGGTTATCACGATACAGGTTTTAGAGGACAAGTATTTTGTGATGTTACACAGCCTATTGAGTTGGTTTCTGTTTGGATAAATGCAGGTTCGGTAGGTGCAAAACAGTTTGACTTAGAGACAACCAATGGTGAAGTCATTAATTCTGTTGTGGTTAATGTAACACAAGTTGGTCCGCAGCGCGTTGATATAGGTTGGAGTATTCTTCCGGGGCAATATGCGATGGCTGCTGAGTCGGTTAATTTGTATCGAAATGATGCCGGCACGATGTATCCATATGAACATCCTTCCGGAGCGGTGACGCTTACAGGCTCTTCTGTTGCGGCTGGTCCTGATTATTACTACTACTTTTATGATTGGGAAGTGAAAACAGGTTGCGAAAGTGAAGCTGTTCCCGTTGATGTTGATTGTATATTTGTAGGTATTGAAGACAATCCTGCGGTAGAAACTTTCAATATTTTCCCTAATCCAAATGAAGGTACATTCAATATCGAGTTAGTAGGCGAGGCAGAAGAAAATATTGAATTGACAGTATTTGACGTGTTAGGTCAAGCGATTTATACAGATAATTACGACTTTTATTCGGGCGAATTAAACACTCAAATTGAGCTACAAAACATTGCACCCGGAACGTATATGATAAAATTAGCTGTACGTGACAGGGCAAGTTATCAAAAAATTGTTGTATATTAGAGCCGTTATCAAACACACCATCTTTCAGTATGAGCCTGCAAATCATTTGATTTGCAGGTTTTTTTTATTGAATGAATTGATTTTATTATTTTTACAAAAAACAAAAAAACATAAAATGAAAGAACCGGAACAAAAATCCACAACTCGAATTATTCATTGTTATCGTTATTCATTATCCACTTTGAATGTAAAAAAGGGTGATTACGCACTCGCGAAAGGTCGGTGTCAGGTGACACCAAAGGCTTTGACGGATGTACACCCATAAATTTGACATTAAAATCTGCGACGACTTGCGGTGAGGTGATGCCTTGTTTGAGGGCTTCCTTTTTTAATGCCTGTGCAACAGGAGGAATGAGGTCGGGGTAATAAATGAGGTTATTGTATTGTTTAGGAGAAAGCATTTTGTTGACGGGAACGGGATATTTATTATCGTTATTATCTTTTATGAAAAAATTAATATCAGCTTCTTTCAACATGATTTTCATGCGCCATGCAAAGCGTTGTCCTTCGCCTGTCCAATCTACATGACCGGGATATAGCAGATGCCGAAAAGGGAAAAAGAATTGGAAAGTAAGATATATGACGATGAAAGCGGTAATGAGTGATTGGGATTTGGAGTTTGGGATTTGGGATTTGGTGCTTGGTGCTTGACTTGGTTGCGGATTGCGGACTGCGGACTTTTCGCCAAACCAATGTGCAGGCGTCTCAGGTTCGAGGAAAAGTATAATTGTAGATAGGAGTAGGAGAGGGAAAATACCGATTTCGCCGATATTCCAAAATAACCAGAAATTCAGAAAATTAAACCCAATCAACATCACAATACCAAGGATACGAGTACGCTTCCACCAAAGCAAAAAACCAACTGAAATATCAACAATCAACCCGCCATAACTAAAAAAAGCAGCTACCGCCGTACTACGCAAAAATTCTAAACTCGAAATGTCAGCCTTCGCATTGAGGATGTAATCCATTGGTTGAAAGTGAATTAGCCAATACGGATTCAATTTATGAATACCTGCTATAAAAAATACGATAAAGATTTGTGCTCTTAGAATGAATACTTGCCAATTCGGTATATAGTTTATTGACTTTTTTTTGTTATATTTGTTAGACATTCTCCGCCACAATACTCCCCAGGCATCTCCTCTAACTAATAGCAATAGGATAGACAAGAGCGTGATCAAGTAGTAATGATTATTGAAGAAACCTTTATCTATTAACCACAAATAGGTAAAACTCATCAGGAACAAACCAACAGCATAACGATATAAAAAGCCTATTGCAATCATGGCAGATGCTGCCAGCATCACCCACATCAATATATGCATGATAGGGGTGGGAAGTGGTACAACAAATTGAAAAAAATGATATGGAAAATGAATAATAGGCTCAATGATGTGATCTTGTACAAAATCGGTAGCTATAAAGTAAGCCGTTTGAATGAACATAGTACACCCAAATAATATACGGAACAATCCCAATGAAGAAGGATGAACAGGCTTGAAAAGATAAGCTGCGAAAGTATGAAAGAAATGACTTATGTTAGATGTGCCCAAATTATACGTTTTGAAGGCTAATATACAAATTTAATTACCAACAAAAAACTTCAACACTATGCCTGATATTTTTTACGAATTGAATCAAAAACAAAAGCAGGAGCTAATTAATGCATTGATAACTAAGATAGCTGTCGTATTATTTATATTGATTCAAATTCCTATGTGTTTTGCATTAGCGATAGGCAGCCCTCTGCATACTTATTTTGCACTGACATCAGAAGTCATCGCTATCATCGGTGTCATACTGATTTATTTCAAAAAAACATCTGCGGCACTCTTTACAACAGCATCATTTTTCTATATAATTTTTGCCGCTATTCCTCATGTATTTGAGAGTTATTGTATTACTATTCCTGCGGTTATAGCCATTTTTATTTTTAACACCTATATTTTTCAAAACAAAAAACTGCAATATATCAATATAGCTGCAGTCATATTGTCTTTAATTTCATATTATATCGCATTATATTTTTATTATAAAGTATTTTTTGAATTTATTGTAGATACCTCTATCGGCATAATTAGCGTCATTACGATTTATTTGGTAATCAGATATTTTAGAAAAGACGTAGAAGATTACGAACAAAAACTTCAATCGGTAAACAGCTTTTTAAGGCAAATCACAGATTTAAACCCACACTTTGTCTATGCCAAAGATGCTGACAACAAATTTATTTTTATCAATGAAACAATGGCTCAATTTCACGGACGTACACCTGATGAAATGATTGGTCAAGATGTCGATAAATTTTATGAAAGTAGCGAAACGCTTGAGAAAACAACATACGTTGATCCAGAAAAAAACAAGAGAAATCTCCTCTTGGTTAAGGCGATGGATACCAACAATGAACCTACCTATCACGAACTCATCCAAACGCCCATGCTTGGTGAAAATGGGAAAAATAAAGGTTTATTAGGTGTATCTATTAATATAACAGAACGAAAAAGGATAGAAGAAAAACTGCTGGCAAACGAACAAAAATATAAGCAATTATACGAAAATAATCAACTTGGGATAGCGGGGGCAGTAGAAGGTGTTTTTTCGCAGGTGAATGACAAACTTTGTGAAATGACGGGGTATGATAGAGATGAAATAATTGGAAAAAGAATCAGTGAAATCATGCACCCTGAAGACTACGATGCCAACTTAGATAGAGTGTTAGATGTAGATGACGGTGTGATGCAAGGAGACACTATCGAGTATCGTTTTATCAGAAAAGATGGTACTACCGGTCACGCTTTGGTTCATTTACAATTGCTATATGAGGAAGGAATGGCTGTCGAGACAATGGCGACAATTACAGATATTTCCCAACAGAAAGACAGTGAAAAAGCCCTGCGCGAAAGCGAAAATCGCTACCGTCAACTCTATGAGAATCAC
>JAHDEO010000256.1 GCA_020628725.1 Saprospiraceae bacterium | reverse complement strand
CTTCTGTAGGTGTAGGAGAATTGTAATTGTACGGATTGCCTTCCCAGCCGAGGAAGGGATGTTGCACTGACAAGTTGTGTCCAATCTCGTGTGCCCATGTATGCGAATCTCCGCCGATATTACTTTTCAATAGCGCAATCGCATTCGCAGAAGGCAAATTATACCCTCCCGAACCTGCAGCAGTTCCCACGATATAGCAATTAATTGTATTGGGAATATTGCTGGCAATCATCATCTCGTAGCCTGTCGCAATTTCGGTATGATTAAACCAAGCCGTGTTGTCGATATAATTGAAATCTCCTTCAATAAAAAATTGGATATTGCCGGGGGCGAAATCTTCATTCAGTTGACAAAAACTCGCTAACACATCAGGCACGGAATAATATCCCGACCCGGCATCTGTTCCCACAACATGTATCGTCACAGGCACATAAAGCGTTGTATCTCCGGCTTTTGCATAGGTTTGAGGCGTCTTTTGGTAAGCTTTTAACCAATCAGATTTAACAGGTGGTGTAGCACAAGGAATGATGTCTTGAGCTATGATTAGCGTGCTAATAAGCAGTGCGAACGTACTTGTGAATATTTTTAGTAGAGACATTTTGACGAGTTGATGTGTTGACGAATTGACGAGTTGATGAATCATGAATTTCGTCAACTCAATAACTCATCAACTCGTCACCTCACTAATTAACGAGTAATAAAAATACGTTGGTGTGCCGTACCGTTTTCCGTTTGGATTGCAATAATATATGCTCCTTGTGCTAAGGTGGCTGTTTCTATTTTTGCCACATTTGAACTGCTATTGAATTGGTGGTTAAACTCACGAATTAATTTACCCTGCGTATCGTATAGTTTAACTTCCGCTTCAATGATTTCGGAAGTTGTTACCTCCAGAAAAACTTCTTCTGTACCATTACTTGGATTTGGATAGACATTGAGTGATTCTACTCCTTCAATTTGTTCTACACTTACACTGTCATCTGTTTTGAAAGATGCCCCTGCACCATAGTCTGTACAAGTGTATGTTTCATTGAAGGGACGGACACGCCAATGGTAATTCGTATTGGTCAGTAAACCTGTCAATACCAGCGAATTGGTATTTGTAACGGTACGCTGTACCACAAAACTCGGACTGAAACTCGCTATGCGATTTAGTTCTACAAGATAAGTCGTAGCACCGGGAACAGCGTCCCATGTCAATGTAACATTGCTCGGTGTTATCTCTCCTCCGATAGGATAAGTGAGATTAGCTGCATCATCAACAGTCGCTGTAGCAGGCGAACCACTCACAAAAGTACGATCCGCAATATCAGCATGAATAACATCGCCTTGATCTGAGCTAAAATGGTGTGAAGGGCAATTGAAAAAATACCCCATGAAGTTCATTTCATCGGGGTCAACGGGGTTTCCTGCGGGGTCTACTGCGTTTCCTGTGTAATTACAGCCGGGTGCGCCGAGTCCAAAATTATAATCCGGCGGGGTGTCGCAAATTCTATCGGCAGCGATAGAACAATTGCTTTCATCTGCATATTCTACGCGTACTCCATTTACGAATTCGGGGGTAGGTTGACTCGCATTATAGTTTTCATTTTCCCAGCCAAAAAAGGTATGTGGCAAGCTGAAAAAATGTCCCAATTCGTGCGAAAGCGCGAAAGATTCACCGTCCATTGTACATTTATCAATGGCTACATAATCATTTGCAGGACTGTAAAATCCTAGTATACCTGAACAGCTTCCTGCCGTCCCTTGTGTAAAGACTTCACTAACGAAAATATTAATAGTATTCGGTATTTTCAAGCTGTTTGGGTTATTGCTACCGGGACCATTAATTAGGTAAAAATCAGTGTCATAGACATAACGAAAACCATCGCGTAAATAGAATTGGATGCCCAAGTCCTCGAAGTCCTGATTCAAACGACAAAAGCCATCCAATGCCGCATCTTCGGTAATCAATCCTGAGCCGTCATCATTTGCCAATAAAGTCATTGTAACGGGAAGATACTGCACGCCTGAACGTGCTTCAAGAGTTGGTATAGCTTCAAGGTTTGCCATTAATCTTTCGGTATCTGCACTGGGAGGAGTTCCGCATTCAAAGTGAGTGACCTGAGCAAACGCAGGAAGTGTGAACAAGCAAATTGCCAGTAGGGAATTAATTATTTTCATGAAAAATAAGATTAAGTTTAAGATTAAGTCCAAGTTTAAATTTTACTAAAATACATTATAACCTAACTTTATCTTTTTATAAAAAAGATTCTCTGGCAATTTGTACAAAAAAATAGTATTGACATTTAAAAAGAACCTAATAACCTGTGAACCAACACCAAACCTATAAGGTTGTTAAAAACCTTATAGGTTTAAATATGAATTAAGAATTCCTTTTGTAAAAATTATCAAGAACCTAAAAAACAATGAGTACCCAAATGGGTACTCATTGAAATGATTTTATAATCGGATTGTTGTATTATTTGAAAAACAAACAACAATTTTACAATCAAAGGATTCGGTAATCACAACATTACTGAATAATCAATTTCTGTTGAATCGCGCCTTCTGCAAATTCAAGATGTACCACATATAAACCGGCAGCTAATCCTTTTACATCCAAATTAAACGTATTGTTGCTGGCAGCCACTTGAATCGCTTCGCTGTGAATGCGTTGACCGGATACATTAAAAAGACTAAGTTGTCCGTCCATTGCTTTCTTACTCAATAGAGAAACTGTTACCGCTTCGCTATTATTAACCGGATTCGGAAGTACCTCAAAGTTTTCTAAGCTTTCTACACCTTGTACTGATACGACTTCGTCTGTAGTAGAGAAAGAACCGGCAGCCAATGTACCATCGGCAGAACATGGATTGCCTTTGTTGAAAGGTATCACACGCCAGTGATAAGTTGTGCTTGGATTAAGCTCAAAACTGGTGTATTGCGTTTCCTCTAAAATCTTAGATTCTACTCTAAATGAAGTAGAGAAACTGCTCAAACGATTGATTTCAAAGTAATATAAAGTCGCATTTGGTACAGGATCCCAAGTGAATGTCACTTGGTCATATGGTTTTTCAGTATCCAAAGGAGAATTTAATTCGACCTGTTCTGTAACCGGATTGAGATTCGAAGGTGGTGTCAAGAACAATAAATCCTGGCGGTCTTCGTCAATTTTATTGTGCATAACAGCACGTTGTCCTTCTGTAAATTGATTGACACATGCATCGAAGAAGTAAGACATGATATTGGTCACGTCAGGGAAGAATGCCACGCTATCTCTGTCAAACATTTGACATCCATTACCTCCCGGACAAGGAATTCTGTCTGCGCTGTTGTCCGGTGGCGTATCACAGATTCTATCTGCTGCCGTAGCGCAGTTAGAACCATCCACTCTTTCACCGCTTGTTACATACACACCGCAGTTGTCGCCTGTACCTTCAAAACCGAAGAAAGTGTGCGGCAAGCCAAAGTAGTGTCCTATTTCGTGAATAATGGTTTCTTTGGTGTAGCATTGGCTATTTCCTGTAAGTGCAAGTACGTCATATTGTGGTGTAAAATAACCACACAAACCGGGTAGGTCTTTAAAATTATAAATATTAACCGTGTTGTCTTCGGCTGTAATCAATTTGATAGTACCGAGTGCATTGTCGGTCGTCCAGTTGTCATTATCCCACGTTTTCATCTCATTGATATAGAGATTGATATCGTGTTGAGCATAAAAGTCGATAACGTCGCAGAATACTTCTAAGGTAGTGAGCGGATCTACGCCGCCTGTACCGTTGGTATTTCTCATGTTGTGTAGCGTCAAAGGGATGTCATAGTTGAGTTGCGATTTCGTCAAAGTACCATTCATATGCCGTTCTGTGGCAGATTGTACTTTATCCATCATTTCCTCCGTAAACATCGTACCACACCATTCAGAGGGTACTTCATTCTGAGAAAAAGCTGAAATACTGATACTTATGAGGCAAACCGTCAGTAGTCGTGTTATATTTTCCATGTAAAATTTGTTTTAAATTCGTGTAAAATTAAGAAAAATATTGTCAACCTGCTGTCGAAAAACAGACAATTGTTTTGAATAACATGGATACCAAAAGAACAATTTTTTTTCTACCTTTGACCGATTTTTCGCTCATAAGCAAATGAGCATCATTTTTGATGGGGTAATTTTTAATTTTTAATTGCTTATTAAATTCAAAGCCAAAATATTAACCAATCAAAATTTTCTTATTCAAAATTCAAAATTGATTATAAAAAAGATATGAGTAAAGTAACCGTAGTAGGCGCGGGCAACGTAGGAGCTACCTGTGCCAATGTATTAGCACACGCTGATTTGGTAAAAGAAGTCGTGCTATTGGACATTAAAGGAGATTTTGCAAGAGGTAAAGCACTTGATACCAACCAGCAAGGTCCGATTGATTATTACAGCACCAAAACGATTGGTACGGAAGACTACGCCCGGACTGCGGGGTCTGACATCGTGGTCATCACAGCAGGTATTCCGCGTAAGCCGGGTATGAGCCGCGATGATTTGATTTCGACCAATGCGAAGATTGTTTCTTCTGTGACCAAATCTATCATGGAGCACTCGCCCAACCCGATTATCATCGTCGTTTCCAATCCTTTGGACGTGATGACTTATGCAGCGTTTAAGGCTTCAGGTTTGCCATCTTCTCGCGTAATGGGTATGGCAGGTATCCTTGATACGGCGCGTTATCGTGCTTTCCTTTCTATGGAATTGGGCATTTCGCCAAAAGATTTCCAAGCTGTTTTGATGGGCGGTCATGGTGACACGATGGTTCCGCTACCACGCTACACGACTGCTGCGGGTATTCCTATCACCGAATTGATTGATGCCGATAAACTCGATGCTATCGTAGAACGCACCAAGAAAGGTGGTGGCGAACTCGTCAAACTTATGGGTACATCTGCATGGTACGCACCGGGTGCAGCGGCAGCGCAAATGGTACAAACCATCCTTCGTGACGAAAACCGCATCTTCCCATGTTGTGCCAAACTTGATGGTCAATATGGCATCAAAGATATGTTCTTGGGTGTCCCTGTAAAATTGGGTAGAGAAGGTATCGTTGAGATTCTCGAATTGAAATTGAATGATGACGAAATGGCATTGCTCAATAATTCTGCCGACCACGTTCGTAAGGTGATTGATACTTTTGAGGCGATGGATATTTGAGACGAGAGATAAGAGATATGAGACGCGAGAGATTACTTTCGTGTTTTTTAAGCCTGTGAGATTTTGAAAATTTCACAGGCTTTTTTGTTCCCAATAAAGTTAGAAATCATTTTTGTTTTTTACACTAATTAATTGAAATAAAATTATTTATAAATAACAAAAACCACATTTCAAAATTCATTTTAATTAAAAATCGAACAAGCATACTTTCGTATCTTAATTAGTGAATTAAGTTGGAAATCACTCGCTAAAAAACTATCAAATAATTAATTTTCAGAAATTTACAAATGAACAAATATAAGTTGCGTTGTTTATTCCTTCTTAAATCCAACCTAAAACATAACAAAACTCCCTATATATTTGAATCATCAAAGGGAAACGAATCTGAGTTAAAGTCCACATTCTGTTTAATATCCACTTGAGTTGAAATAATCCACATCTACCAAGTTCGATGAAGACAGTTTCCTTTATCCGCACCTTATACGTACGGGTTTGCTGGCAGCTAATAGTAACACAATTACATTTACATTTAGTAATACAATTACATTCGAATCTTCCACACAAACCAGCGAATCCGTACACCCTATTTATCCCAAACCCAAGCAAGAATTGGATTGTCTACTGATTTGATGGCTACTCGCAGAGGCGAGTAGCCTTTTTTTGTTTTTTCTTTGTACATTTGATAATTATTTCAATTCAATTTGATGTTGAAAAATGAAAAAGGAACTGAATAAATATTTGAACAGTCTCTCCGAAAAAGAATTGATAAAAGAAGTCAAAAAGCTGTATGGTAAATTTCCTGATGTCAAGAAATATTACGAAATGGAATTGGGCGATAATTCCGAAAAAATATTAGCAGAATATAAAAAGAAAATTGAGAAAGAGTATTTTCCAACACGAGGTTTTGGGCGTGCAAGGAATAGTGTTTCGCGGAAGGTTGTTTTGGATTTCAAAAAAATTGCCATCCATCAAAAGGATGTGGTTGAATTGTTATTATACCGCGTCGAGATGATGTTGAAATTTACCAATAGCTATGGAGATATTGATGAGTCGTTTTATAATTCATTGGAAAGTAGCTTTCATGAAGCTTGTAAAATCATTGCAACAGAATGCCTTGCACCTTACTATAAAGAGTATTGTGAAGAACTTGTGCAAAATTCCTCTAACTTTGGGTGGAGTACGCACGAAAGTATGAGTGACGATTATCATGAATATATTTCCGATGACTATGAGTAAAAAAAAGTACTTAAAGTTGAGTTTGAACTTGCGCTTGAACTTGAACTTTATGCGTATATTTGTAAAAAATAGCTGATGAAAATACAGAAATTAACATTAGAGGGCTTTCGGGGTTTTAAGGACAAAACGGAATTTGACCTGCATCCGAATGTGAATGTGTTTGTGGGTGTGAATGGGTCGGGGAAGACTAGTGTACTTGACGCAGCAAGTATGCTTTTAGGAGAATATGTAAATATTCTTTTTAATAGATTTGAAGAAAATGAGAAATCTGGTTTTTCTAATAATGATTTGTCAATTGGTCTGTCCAATAACAGAATCTCTCTGAATATCAACAACATAAAAGACCATAAAGAATCACTAGAAGTCATAATGATAGGAGAGATTGGAGACAAAAATGAAAATGATACAGATTCTAATTCCAGAAAAGTTGATACAAGAAGGTATCTGAATAGACCAGAAGTATTTGAAAGACGCTCTCCTCTATGTATGATTTCAAAATATCTAATGAACCCAAAAATTAGTGAAAGTTATGATTCGAGGTTTTCTCCAAACGAATTATATAATTTTGACAAGAAAAAATTTATTACATATTCAAATTTTAATGATTTAGTTGAGTGGTTTATTTATGAAGAAAATAATGAAAACAGAATAAAACTCAGAAATGACAGCAACTATAAAAGTCCTACACTAGCTCCGATTAGATATGCTCTGGATAAATTTCTTGTTGCTCTAAGTTCTGCTAGATATTCAAAGTTACATGTAGACACTGTAGATGGCTTCAAACCAACTTTATTTATCAAAAAAGATGACTTATTCTTTAAATTAATTGATCTATCAGAGGGAGAAAAAATATTGATTTTATTGGTAAGTGATATTGCCAAGAAACTAACTATGATAAATAAAGAATATATTAAACCAGAAGAAATATTAAACCAATATGGCATAGTCCTAATCGACGAAATCGAAACTCACCTCCACCCCGCCTGGCAACGCGACATCATCCCCGCTCTCACGCATGTATTTCCAAATGTACAATTTCTGGTGACAACACACTCGCCGCAGGTCTTGTCGAATGTGCGGAAGGAATGTGTACATATGATTAAAGATTTTAAACGAATACCATTTACACCTTCAATTTATGGGGCGGATAGTAATATGATTTTGTGGGATATTTTTGGAGTAAAAAAACGTCCGAAACATGCTGATGAAAAATTTCGGGAATACTACCGAGCTTTAGAAAAAGAGGATAGAGATACCGCTTTAAAACTCCTTGAAGGACTGCAAAAACATTTTGGAGAAGATAGATTAGACGTACAGAAAGCAAAAACCGCTTTTGAATTTGAATACGACGAATACCTACCCGAAGTATGAAATATATCCAAAAAGGAAAACCTCCCAAAGCATTGACCAAATACAAAGATACGACGCCCGGAGCTACTTTCGAGAGTGCGCCTAAAAGCGAAATTCGTGCTGAACTACTGAAAGAGCAAGGATGGTTGTGTGCGTATTGTATGCGCCGAATTTCAGATAAATATAATCCAACATTAACGAAGTATAAGACTGAAATTGAGCATTTTAAATCTCAACACCGTTACCCTAAATTAGAATTGAATTATAAAAATATGCTTGGTGTTTGCAATGGCAATGCCGACAATGAACATCAACTGGTTTGTGATAAATCGAAGTCTAAATTTGACAAGACACATGATATGTTTGTCAATCCATTAGAACTTCCAAGAATACAACAGATATTTTACACATCAGACGGAGAAGTTTTATCTGATAATGAGCAAATAATGTATGATTTGGACATCATTTTGAATCTAAATGAACCAAGTCTTGTAGAGCGACGATTGCAACTTTACGAAGAAACCCGAAAGAAAATCAGACAAATAAAAAGAAGCCTTTGGGATAAACCAAAAGCTAAAAAATTAGAACTCCAGAAGTTTAAAATCGAATGGGAAAAACGCTATGAAAATAAATTCCGCCCACTCTGCTGCGTCCCTCTCTATCTCATCGAAAAAGCATTGTCCAAACTATGATTCCTTTCCAACCCGAAATATCAGGCATACCCATCAATATCCACTTGATATTGGAATATGCAGCCTTCATCATCGGCTTTCGATACTATGTGGTATTGAGGCGAGGAAGTGAAGATGTGATTTCCGGTGGCAATCGCTTATCCATCATTTTGGGGGCAGCGATTGGGGCTTTGTTGGGATCGCGTATCATGGGTTTTCTGGAAAATCCGGTATTTGATATGAGCGAAACTTCCTTATTTATCTTGATGAATTTGAAGACAATAATGGGCGGTTTGTTTGGCGGATTATTGGGTGTGGAAGTCGCTAAAAAAATCATTGGTGAAACAGAATCTTCCGGTGATTTATTTACGCTGCCTCTGATTGTTGGGATTTTTATCGGGCGAATTGGTTGTTTTTTAATGGGTGTCAATGAATTTACCTACGGAAAAGCAACCACCTTCTTCACAGGTATGGACTTGGGGGATGGCATCCTGCGTCATCCGCTTGCTTTGTACGAATTGTGCTTTCTTGCTGTTTTATTTTTCATTTTCAGGCGATTATATCTCAAAAAAACGTTAAGAAAAGGTTTACTTTTCCAATATTTTATGATTTTATATTTTGGATTTCGTTTCTTTATAGAGTTTTTGAAGCCCAATGTGTTTTTTGTACTTGGATTGAGTTCGATTCAGTGGTTGTGTGTGGTGTGTTGGGTTTATTATTATAAAACCATTTTTAAAATTCCAAATCCCAAGCACCAAATTCCAAATTCCAAAAGTATATGATGCAAAAACACATTGGAATTTGGGTTTTGGAATTTGGAATTTCCTTCAATTATGCCGGAAAGAAAGTACACTTATTACGATTTTACCTTGAGCATTTGCCCTGAATGTCTTAAGCGCGTAGATGCCAAAATCGTCTTTGAGAATGACCGCGTGTATATGCTCAAAAGATGTCAGGAACATGGTTTATCTAAAGTGTTGATTGCTGACGATGTGGAGTATTACAAAAACATCCGCAATTACAATAAGCCCTCCGAAATGCCTTATAAATTCAACACCAAAACGCATTATGGCTGTCCATACGACTGCGGTTTGTGTGCCGACCATGAGCAACATTCCTGCCTCACCGTTATCGAAATCACCGACCGTTGCAATCTGAAATGCCCGACCTGCTACGCCAATTCCGCGCCCGGATACGGCAGGCATCGTACAGTAGAAGAGGTCAAACAAATGTTGGATACCATTGTAGAAAATGAGCGCGAACCGGACGTGATACAAATCAGCGGCGGCGAACCAACGGTACATCCCCAACTTTTTGAAATATTGGATTATGCAAAATCATTGCCCATCAAACACCTGATGCTCAATACGAATGGCGTGCGTATTGCCAAGGATTTTAAATTTGCAGAGCAACTTGCGTCCTACATGCCCGATTTTGAGATTTATCTGCAATTTGATTCTTTCAAAGCAGAAGTTTTGGAGTCGATGCGTGGGGAGAACCTGTTGGATGTTCGGAAAAATGCCTTAGCACATCTCAATGCACTCAATCTTTCCACTACACTCGTTGTTACTTTGCAAAAAGGTTTGAATGACGATGAAATTGGTAAGACGATTGATTATGCGCTCGCGCAAAAGTGTGTACGCGGCGTCACATTCCAACCGACACAATCGGCAGGAAGATTGGAAAATTACAGCGACAAAACCGACAGAATTACCCTCACCGAAGTCCGCCGAAAAATACTCGAACAATCCCCTGTTTTCGATGCGGATGATATTATTCCCGTGCCTTGCAATCCCGATTCGATAGCGATGGGCTACGCGCTAAAATTGGACGGAAATGTCTATCCTTTAACGAGATACATCAACCCCGCCGACTTACTCGACAATAGTGAAAACACGATTGTGTATGAGCAAGATGAAGTATTGCAAGGGAAATTAACCGACCTGTTT
>JAHDEO010000255.1 GCA_020628725.1 Saprospiraceae bacterium | reverse complement strand
ACAAAAAGGATAAGGCAGAACATGATGAGTATGGTGAATAGTAAAATTGGCGATTTCACGCGGTAAAATTACGAAAAATTGAATTGAAAACGTAGGGTCATATCGCGACCTGCCCCTACGTTTTCAATTCAATTTTTCGTAGTAAAAAAACGAATGTTCAGGCAGCAATTCAGGATGAAATGCCTTAATTAAATCCTTCAAAACGACATCAGGCTGCACCACTGCCGATTCATAAATATCATAACCGCCTTGCGGCGAAACACGGTGACTACCGTTATACAATTCATTATTTTTCAATGCTTTAAAATCGGCATATCGCTCGTCCGTAGCCACAATATCTGCTGCACTGCCCACCATGCCGATGTTTATCCATTTATCAGCATTTTCTGCTTTTTCGTATACCGTTTCAAAATCCAATTGAAGGCTCGAACGGTCTTTATTTTCCTGCCAAATGTATGCGCCACCGGCATCTGCAATGTGATTTGCTACATAACTCGCGCCTCCCGGCACATACCAATTTCCCGAAAATCCCATGCCGACCATCACGCGAGGTTTTCTATTGGTGTTTTTTGCCAAATCTTTTAATTCGTTATAATTATTTGAAATTGAATTAAATACACTATCGGCTTCCGCTTCTTTATCAAATAAAACGGCGATGAATTTCATCCATTCGGCACGTCCGAGTGGGCTGTGGTCGGTATATTCGGCAAGTACGACGGGCGTGAGTCCGGCTTCGCGGAGCTTGTCGATATTATTGTCTGCACTCATACCGTAAGTGAGTACGATGTCCGGTTCGGCATCTGTTAGGATTTCGTAATTCAAGCCGGCTTCGTTGCCGATTTCTTTTACTTCTCCTGCCGCGATGCGCTCGCGTGTTCGGGCATCATACACGTATTTTGCCCCCGAAATGCCGACGAGTTTATTTGCTTCACCAATGGAGTTGAGCAGGGCAAGATGCGTTGTAGAAGTACAAGCTATCCGTTCAACAGGACGCTCAATGTAGACCGCTTTTCCGGAAAAATCAGGACGCCCTCCTCCCCTATCGTATACTACATAATTGAACGAGATTTTTGCCGCATCCCAGGGGTTTTTGACTTGTAAAACGGTATAGTTTGAATATTTTTTTATGGTGAAATTTTGAGCGTATTGAATATTTTTATTGGTATTTTCTTCGTTAATTATGCTTGTTTTATTTTCATTTTTACAAGAAAAAAAACTGACAATTAACACAAAAAAAATAACAGGCATTTTAAAAATGCCTGTTATCGTAATATTTAATCTTTTCATTTTATTCGTTATGTATCATTATGAAGTTCGTACCCCACGCCTTGCATAATCCTCAAACATGGCTTCTTGTTCCGCCTCTGTCAGTAGCGACGTGTCGTACTTTCCGGCTTCGATTCGCTGGCGAAGGGCTTCGTAGAGCGTTACTGCGCAAGCTACAGATATATTCAGACTTTTCACCATACCCATTTGTGGGATAATGAAATTTCCATCGCAAAAGGTAAGGGCTTCTTCGCTCACACCATCATGTTCATTTCCGAAAAGCAGCGCAACGGATTCTGACAATTTCAAATCATACATCGACACCGAATCGTGTCCTAAGTGCGTGGCATACACCCGTTTGCACTTGCGGCGTACATGCTCGAAGCAAGCCTTTTTATCTTTATAAAAATGAATATCGACCCATTTTTTTGCGCTGGATGCACTCTTTTTCCCCTGTCGCAAATGCTCCTCGTCCATGTCTGTATACAGCACAAAAATCTCCCCGATACCCACCGATTCGCAGGTACGCAGCACAGCACCTATATTGTGCGGATCGTGTACATTTTCCAAAATCACCGTCAAATCCGGTTGTCGTTGGCGAATAACTTTTTTGAACCGCGCCCGACGTTCGTCCGTTATGGTGATTTTTGATTTTCGATTTTTGATTTTTGATTGATTTTCGATTGTTATTTTTTTTAATTTAAAGGACAACAAATCTATGAAAATAATTTTGCGAAGCAAAATTGAAAAAAATCAAAAATCAAAAATCATTGAATCAAAAATGTTAAGTAGGCATTGGAAAGGCAAGTAAATCACCGATACCAAGTGCAAATAACCAAAGCCCGTAAATTGCATGTTCGATAGAAACGACAAGGAGAGATTTTGTCTTGTCGTACGTGTAAGCGAAAAATAAACCACCTACGAAAGTCATCAGTAAAACTACCGGATCTCCAAACATAATATGCGCCAAACCAAACAAGAAGGCATTGGTAACCAAAAAGATAGTATTATTATTGAATAATTCGCGGTAGCGATGAAAGAAGAAGGTACGATAAGCAAACTCCTGTGCGGTAACTGACAAAAATGAATAAACAAAAACAATAATAAAAAATAGTCGCAGGTCTTTGAAAATGACAAACATTGCATCAGATTTGTAAAAATACATTAATACATAAGCCCCTACAAATACGACCAACATCCTGATAATCAGATTTTTCCAAAAATCCCATGTATTCAGACTCCATAGTATTTGGCGTTTGACAGGCTTATCACGAGCTACGACCCAAATACTATAAGCAAAACAAGCCAAGACCAACCCCACTTTGATAGGAGCAGGATAATCCAACAAAAAACTGCACGGCAAAAGGACAAATAACAAAAATAATTCGATGTAACGCATAGTGGCGACAAATATAGTATTTAATGAGTGAATGAGCTAATGAGTGAATTTTGAATACGAAAGTCGCACAATGTCTAACAAAAAACCCTACATTTGCGTTCTAAAATTGAATACAAAAATATTGATGAATCGCGAATTGATTCACTCATTCAAAATTCACTCATTCACTCATTGAAATAAAATATGAACTACGATGTAATAGTCATTGGCTCCGGTCCGGGCGGATACGTAGCCGCGATACGTGCCTCACAATTGGGTCTCAAAACCGCTGTTGTCGAGAAAGAATCTTTGGGCGGTATTTGCTTAAATTGGGGCTGTATTCCCACGAAAGCATTGCTCAAAAGCGCACAGGTTTTTGAATATATCAAACACGCCGAAGATTACGGCATACAAGCCGGCACGCCAAAAGCAGACTTCACGAAAGTTGTCAAGCGCAGCCGTGACGTAGCTAATGGCATGAGTAAAGGTGTTACATTTTTGATGAAAAAAAATAACATCGACGTACTGAATGGTTTCGGTAAATTGGCAGCAGGCAAACAGGTAGAAGTCACCGACGACAAAGGCGCGAAAAAACTCTACCAAGCTAAACACATCATTCTCGCCACAGGCGGACGCGCACGTGAATTGCCCAACTTGCCAATTGACGGAAAAAAGATTATCGAATACCGCAAGGCAATGTCATTAGACAAGATGCCTAAGTCGATGGTCGTCGTGGGTGCAGGTGCGATTGGAGTTGAGTTTGCGTACTTTTACAACGCGATGGGAACTGAGGTAACGATAGTAGAATACGCCGATAGAATCGTACCGAATGAAGATGCAGATGTATCGAAGGAGTTGACCAAGATTTTCAAAAAATCCGGTATCAAAATCCTCACCAAAGCATCCGTTGAGAAAGTTTACACAGAAGGCAAAGGTTGCAAGGTTGAGTATAAAAACCTGAAAGACAACAAATTGTCGATGATAGACTGCGACATTGTCCTTTCAGCAGTTGGTGTAGCTACGAATCTGGACGGTATTGGCTTAGAGACTTTAGGTGTGAAAACGGAGCGTGGACAGGTCGTTGTAGATGAGTTTTATCGTACCAATGTAGATGGTGTTTACGCCATTGGCGATATCGTGAAAGGTCCTGCATTGGCACACGTAGCAAGTGCGGAAGGCATTACCTGCGTAGAGGCAATCGCAGGGCATCATCCTGAGCCGATTGATTATAATAATATTCCGGGTTGTACTTATTGTCAACCTGAAATTGCTTCTGTCGGTTACACCGAAGCACAGGCAAAAGAGGCAGGTTATGAACTGAAAGTCGGTAAATTTCCTTTCTCGGCATCGGGCAAAGCGAGTGCAGGTGGTGTGAAGCAAGGTTTTGTAAAAGTCATCTTTGATGCGAAGTACGGTGAGTTCTTAGGCGCACATATGATAGGCGCGAATGTCACTGAAATGATTGCAGAAGTGGTGGCTGCCCGCAAACTTGAAACCACCGGACACGAAATCATCAAATCTATACACCCTCACCCTACCATGAGTGAGGCGGTGATGGAAGCTGCGGCGGCGGCTTATGATGAGGTGATACATTTGTAGGGGCGGGTCGCGACCTGTCCGTATAAGCGGCAAGTACAAGAATTAGTTCGCTTTCAGCGAATTATACAGCATATAGAAAAGGCGATTCGCAGATGCGAATCGCCTTTTCTATTTGTGATAATTTCTTAACAATTATCCTAACGCACCGGACATTATCAATGGTAAGAATCTCGCCATTGCAATACCGCCGAACACAAGAAATACTAAGCCGATAATGGCAAGTATGCCCATGATAAGCCAATAAGTTCTGTTATTGACGAAGCCCTTTTCGAGTGCTGTGGGATTCCCCGTGACAGCATAGCTCTTAAAACCGTCGGAAGCCTTGAGCATCAATATGGCAGTATACAATGCAAATGCCATCATGATTAGCATAAATATTCCTCCCGCAGTTATTGCGCCTGTAGGAATCATGCTCCCAAGCTCATCTGCCATCGCGCCTGCTCCAAATAAAAAAGTTAGAGAAAAGAGAATTCCAAGTGCAATAAATATAATGTATACGATAGCTACAAAACGCATCCATCCGCCAATGGAACTGATATGTTCTCTAGCTATGGTTGAAATGGAGTTGTAACCTGAATCAGCATCTAATGGTGTCATAATTTTAAAATAATAGGATTAAAAAATGGATTACATCGAAGCGGCAACTAACAAACCGCCCACTATTGCGAGTGCCATAATCGCCAGAGCGAAAATGAGTAATATACCCGAAACTAACCAGTAGTTTTTGTAATGCAATAGTGCATCTTCTAATGTAACGGGAGAATTATCTGCCCCAAATTGCTTGATACGTTGTGCTGACTGAAAAAGTAGCCAGTATAGGAACCCTGTAATACCTATACTAATCACATTAAACAAGGCTGAAATCTCTCCCTGAAGTAGTGAAAACACCATGATGCCTATCAAAGCTGCAACGTAAATAAAGCCCAAAATTGTTACAAATAACATCCAAGGACGTGTTTTAATTAAGGCTGCTCTTGCTACAGAAGTCAAATCTCCACTTTCCATAGCATTATTATCCAAAGGATCCATAGAAGAAAATTTATAAAGGTTAATAAAAATATTGACACGACAAATATACAAATGATAACGTATATTACAATTCTTTCACAAAGAAAAATAAGAACATATTTAAACTACTGTATAGTTTCATAGATGCCCGCTTCACTCAGAGCTTTTTTAGCTGCTTCGGTCACATCTCCTGCAAAACCCTTCTCATAACGTGCGTCCAACACATAGGCTTTTATCTTAACATTCGTAGCAGGTTGATTGTCGAAATGATCAAAAAATAATACCGTCACCGCTTTGTCGATATTCAGATAGCGGGAAGTAATCGCCGCTTCAAAGGCAATTTTCCGAACCTTTTCTACATCAATACCTACAGGCAACCACAAATCCACCACCACCATACAGTCCAATGCGCCCGAATTGGCATTTGAAATATGTTCGCTGATGATTTTTGAATTGGGAATCGTCACGATACTATCATCCAATGTATTGATATTTGTGTTGCGAATACCGATGCGAACGACCTCACCATAATTACCGCCAATATTGATTCTATCTCCCACTTGAAACGGACGGTCAAAAATAATCAGCAAGCCTCCAAAAATATTTTTCACAATATCCTGCGCCGCAAAACCCAATGCCAATGCCGACGACCCCATCAATGCCAATAACGACTGGCGTGTCGGGTCAAAAAGTGTGACCACCAATACATAAATAGTGATTACCCACAAAATAACATTTGTAATTGGCTGTAAACGAAGTATTTGCAATCGACGACGATTAAAACTATCTGCCAATGAACGATACATCCAATTCGTTCCCTTAGTCGTCAGCCACACAAAAAGTGAGGCAATAATAATGGTCAAAATCTTCGCGGGGGAAATGATGTCAGTAGCCTTACCGATTGCATCAGTCAGATTATCGCGGACGGCTTCCGGCGTCGTCTCGGCAGCAGCTTCCTCGTCTTCTGTTTGCTCGCCATCTGCATTTTCGGCAGCTTCCTCCGCTCTATCAATAGAATCTTTTGTAATAGCTTCTTCAATTTGGCTTCCCAAACTATCCAAAAAATCTATCTGTGCAGATGCTTGTGTGCATATCAGTAAAAAACACAGCGTAAGGATATAATTGAACACAGCAGACGACGGACATTTTGAAAATGTCAGGCATCTTTTATTTTTATAATGAATTTTTAAAAATAATATTTTCATAATAAATAATTCATAAAATACGTCAGTACATCAGCACATCAGTACGTCAGCACATTATAAAATATTTCGATTGAGTCGTTCATGAATTTGAGCTTTAACAGCATTCAAATGGAGCAGGTTAATTTGATATTCAGGCTCAAAGCTACCTTCATAAGTTTTGGCATAGAGCAGGTCGTTTTCCATCAACTTTTCCAATATCAACTTGCTGCCTTTATTTGAGTTTCGCAAGATGGAATACAACTCATTATTGGAGAGAGAAGTGTGCTGCAAAATCGCTTCCAAAACGAATAATTCCTCCAAAGTTAGTTGTCCGATAGGCTTGGGTTCGTAGGCTTTTATGTACACTCGCTTTTCCTTCACATATGCCAATGAACGTTTCCAAAACAGCATCGCTTGTGAAATATTGCCTCCTGCGAAAGCATGTAATTTATTGAAAAAATCTTCCTTCAACAACTGCTGTTTTGCAGAAGCGTCAGAATTTTTCAATTGTTGACTGAGTGTACCTGAGGAAGTGCCGGGTTTTAGATATACACACTCATACCCTTTATTGCGTTCTTGAATGATGCCTTCAATAATATCTTTTTTAATTGGTTGCAATCGTATGACAGACAGAAAGTTAGCTCCAAAATTAATTACCTGATTCAGATAATAATAACTGTATTGATTAATCGTAGCAACCCAAAAAATATCCTTTTTTGTAGCATGAATCAAGAGTAGAAAATCCTCCAGCAGATGAAATCCATGTATTTTTCGGAGAAAAAGTCGTTCTATATTTTCAAAAATGATGACTTGCTCCCCATCGTTTTTAGGAAGTGTTTCGAGGTCTTTGAGGGTGCGGGCTTCAGGGTAGTTGAGTCCGTTCTTTAATTCGCTGACAAGTTCTTCGTCATTGCTGATATTTATCTTATTTTCGAGGATACGTGCATGTGGGTAAATGGCGCTACTCGCATTGAGCAAGGAGGTCATCCCTGCACCAAATTCACCAACAATCAACAAGGGACTACGAGTGATTTTCCAATTTTCATACCCACGTTGCATCATGGCAATTTCCTCATCACGTCCTTCCAACTGTTTCGCATCTTGGAGCGGGTGTAGACGAAAACGTTGTAGGTAAGCTTCAGGTATCTCGGCACGTTCCTGTACTTCTTCTACGGTGCTTTGCTCTTCTTTCTCATCAAGGAAAAGAAATTCATAAGTCATTTTGCCATAATGCATGACAAAATCTACTATCTTATAAAATATGTTCTTAAAATCCATATTTAATTATGGTCATCTAATAATGCATAGATGTTACATTTAGCGATTCTTAATTTGGCTACAAGTTAGTGATTATCAATTTAATAATGTAAAAAGTATTAAAATGCCTGTATCGCATTTATTTTGACGAACATTCTGCATAAAATCACTATTGTTAATAACATCATAAATTTCCCACAAGATTTCAAAAATATATTAATTTTGTCGTGTATCAAATTGATACATTAATCGTTTATTGTTCAGACCTAATCCATCCTATTAAGTAGGTGGACGATAAAGCGAATGTTTTTTGAACCACTAAGCGCACGAAGGACACGAAAACTAAATGAACGTGAAAGTAAACTAAGTTTAACTAAAAATTTCATTATCAATATTTTATAGAGTTTTTAGTGTTCTCCACGTTAACTTGGTCTTCGTGTTTTTATCCGCGATAATTATCGGGATTAGTGGTTCAAAAATTGTACGATTAGTTTTGTTCACCTACTTATTAATAATTAATCAACAGCGAACATTAACGTAAAAAACAATTCAACTATGAAAAAGATTTTTTCACTTTTCCTTACACTTTGTATATGTACATGTGTAACCCAAGCACAAGAAAACCTCGGTTATCAAAAACCCCATAAATCTATCCTCGATTTGGTAGATGTCCAACTCGCACCTTATGTCCTCATGGACGATGACAAAGAATTTATGGTCTTGATTTCGCGCGATAGCTACAAATCTATCGAAGAACTTTCGCAAGAGGAATTGCGTCTGGCAGGACTTCGTATCGACCCGAAAACGAATATCGGCAGCCGCACGACCTATTTTAATAATATTCAAATTAAAAACATAAAGAAGAAAAAAACAAAGACGCTACAAGTCAAAGGATTACCACAAAATCCAAGATTAACCAATTTCACTTGGTCGCCCGACCAATCAAAAATTGCTTGTACCAATACAACTACCGAAGGCGTAGAAGTTTGGGTATTGGACGTAGCGAGTGCGACGGTCAAACGCCTGACTGATGCACGAGTCAATGCGAATTTGCGTGACGTGATTAATTGGTTTGAAGACGGTAAATCACTCTTAGTCAAGATGATAGCGGAAGATAAAAGTGAACTCATCAATACTGATGATGCCATTCCAACAGGACCGACCATCTCTACAAATGACGGCAAAAAAGCCCAAAATCGTACCTACCAAGATTTATTAAAAAACAAAAACGACGAGTACAATTTTGAGCAATTAGCACATTCCGAAATCTATAAATATTCGCTAAACGGCAAGAAAGAAAAATGGCTCGGCAGTGCCATGTATCGAGGTGTTACCTTTTCGCCTGACGGTGAATATGTGATGGTCAGCACCGTCGAAAAGCCGTTTTCATACCTCGTTCCTTACTATCGTTTTCCATCCAAAACGGTTGTTTATACCAAAAATGCCAAGCCTGTAGAAACAGTGGTCGAAGTTCCTTTGATAGAAGATTTACCACAAGGTTTTATGGCACGACGTACGGGCAGACGCAACTTTTCATGGCGAGCAGATAAGCCTTCGACGCTCATTTTTGTAGAAGCACTCGATGGCGGCGATCCTGAAAATGAAGTCCCTCACCGCGACGAAATTTTCCAGCTTGAAGCACCATTTAATGGTACGCCTGTGAGCCTTATCAAGAGTGTTGGTCGCTACTATGATATTGAATGGGCGGATGATAATATGGCGGTTTTGCATGACTATTGGTGGAATACCCGAAATACGAAAAGTTACGTATTTGACCCGTCAAACCCGGCAAAAGAAGCTACGAAGATTTGGGATAGAAATTATCAAGACCGATACAGCGACCCCGGCGAATTTGTCACTAAAAGAAACGAAATGGGCAGCACCGTAATTGCCATGAAAGGTGGCGAAGCATTCTTAATTGGTGATGGTTTTTCGGATAAAGGTCAATTTCCATTCTTAGACAAAATTAATCTTAACACCAACAAGACCAATCGTTTGTATCAATCAAAATTCACAGATAAATTGGAAGAAATTCGTGATTATGATGCAGATAAAAATGAAATATTAGTCAGAATAGAATCGCCGAATGAGTATCCGAATTATTATTTTAAAAATTCACAAAATAATAAATCGCGCCAATTGACTGCTTTTGAAAATCCATTTAAAGGTATGCAAGATGTCCACAAAGAAGTCATCAAATATAAGCGTGACGATGGGGTAGATTTATCGGGAACGCTCTATTTGCCTGTTGGTTATGACAAGGCAAAAAAGGAAAAAATGCCGATGATTTTGTGGGCATATCCTACCGAATTTAAAGACAAATCTACCGCTGCACAAAATACCAAAAATCCGAATGAATTTACCTATCCATACTACGGTTCGCCGATTTATTGGGTGACGCGCGGATACGTGGTCTTGGACGGTGCGTCATTCCCTGTCGTTGGTGAAGGCGAGACTGAGCCGAACGATTCTTTCCGCGAACAACTCGTCGCCAATGCAAAAGCCGCGATTGATGCTGTTGATGAACTCGGCTATATCGACCGCACTCGTGTGGCTGTGGGCGGACATAGTTATGGTGCTTTTATGGTGGCAAATCTGCTTTCTCACTCCGATTTATTTGCGGCGGGAATTGCGCGTAGCGGTGCGTATAATCGCACGCTCACACCCTTTGGCTTCCAAGCGGAAGAGCGCACTTATTGGGAAGCTCCTGAGGTGTATTATACGAT
>JAHDEO010000254.1 GCA_020628725.1 Saprospiraceae bacterium | reverse complement strand
CATATGCAGCCTGTTCATCGTGGGTTGTACCCCAACATTAGTCCAAGAGAAAGGAGTCACTAATGTCGCGTCCACCCAAGTTTCCATCTTAGACGAAATCCTCCAAAAAGGTATCATCCGTGTAGGCACAACGGGTGATTTCTCTCCATTTTCCTACCAATCGGAAGGCATGGACAGCTATCAAGGCATAGACATCGAATTGGCAAAAGATTTAGCGGAATCATTGGACGTAGAAGTGCAATTTGTCCAAACAACTTGGTCCAATTTACTCTCCGATTTGGCGGCAAATAAATTTGATATTGGCATGAGTGGGATTACGATAAAATTGCTGCGACAGCGCGAGGTATTGTTTAGCATTCCTTTATTATCGAGTGGAAAGGCGGCGATTACGCGAGATGAAAACGTGGAAAAATACCAAACCTTAGCCGATATCAATCAGTCGGGCGTGCGTGTGATAGTCAATCCGGGTGGTACGAATGAAGCCTTCGCGAGAGCCAATTTCCCCAAAGCAACCATCGTCGAAAACGAAGACAATCTCACCATTTTCCAAAAAATCGTAGATGGTGAAGCCGACCTCATGGTGACAGATGCTATCGAAACATTAGTCCAACAACAAATCCACCCCGAACTCGAAGCCGTCAATCCTGACGAACCGTTTAATTTCTTTGAAATGGGCTACCTCCTACCTCGCGATCACACTTTCAAAGCCTACATTGACCAATGGCTCAATCTTCGACAAAAAGATGGTACTTACAAAAAAATATTCGATGCAGAATTAGAAAAATTTAGAATGTAAAACCATTAACGGTGGGTTGAAACCCACCGCTTTTGCGAAACTAATGTGTGCATCACAAAAGCGCAGGGTTTCAACCCTGCGTGGATGGAATTTTACATTTCACAATACCTCTATTACCTCTTTTACACTATTAAAAATATAATCAGGCATCACATCACCCAACGCTTCTTTGCCTTGCGTTCCGGTCAATACCATAGCAGTCAAAATGTTGGCGTTTTTACCTTCTTGTACATCTACGACGGTATCGCCGATTTTCAGTGTTTTTTGAGGATTGGTCAGGTTTAGTTTTTTCATAGCATCCAGAATCATCGCAGGGTTTGGTCGTCCTTCGGGGAAATTGCCGGAACTGTTGATATAGTCAAAATCCTCTGTTTTCCAGCCAACTTGTTGTAGGAGATTGTGTATGAAATCTAAAGGTAAACCACTTCCTATTCCGATTTTTATATTTTTTTGTTTGGCAAAATTAAATACTTCTGACGCGCCTTCTATTTCCGAAAAATAATGTACAGATTGATGGAGTGAATTGATAAAGTCTGTGTAAATTTTATCAGTCAATGTCTCATCTAATTTTGAGCGATGTAATATATTTCGGATGGCATCCCGCTTGCGCTTGCCTCTTTGTTGGTTGAGTAATTCGTAACGAATGTCGTGCCCGTTGGAGAGAAATGCTTGATGAAAGGCATTGATTATAAAGGAAGTACCACTATTGGAGTCTTTAATTGTTGTGCCAATTAAATCAAATAAAATGAAATCTATTTTCGTCTTTTTCATTTGAATGATAAAATAATTTCCTCGTTACTAAAACAAAAAAATCTGCAAGGCATTTTTCAACGCTTTGCAGATTTTTTCTATACAAAATTAATACAAGTTGGTTCAGGTGTTATTCGAACTTGTATTTGACACTTGAGCTTGTTCTTGATTATAGTTTATAAATTGCTCTCAAGTAAACCATACCACCATGATAGCCGATAGGCGTACGACGTGGGAAAGGCATACCTTGTGATGCTCTCGTTTCGATTTCGTCCGGATAAGTGTCGAGTACATTATTCGCACCTAAGATAAGACGTAGATTTTCCGTTGCAGGATAAACCAACTCCAAATCCAACAAAACTTCCGGGCTGACTTCTTCTCTGTCCCCTCTTTCATCTATTGTACCGCCATAATAATTGGCACGAGCAGAAGCACTGATAGGTCCAAAATCATGCGAGACAGATACGTTTGCACGACTTTTCGGTAGATTGTTTTCCAAATTAAAAATCGTACTTTCGGATACCGGATCTATACCGTTGACCTGTTCTTGTCCCAATACTTCGGTCGCATTATAATTATAAGCAACGCTTACATCCGTATTTTTTCCACGCCAAGAAGCTACGAAATCCAAACCTTGTGTTCTGGTATTCAGTGAATTAGCATAAAAAGCTAACTCTGAGAATAATGGATTTTCAATAGGTAAACTTCTTGATTTGATAAGACGGTCGTCCACTTCAATTTGGTAAACATCAAGCGTGAGCGTAAGGTCATCAGTTACACGCGAAGCCAAACCAATACTGATATTTTGCGAAGTTTCCGGTACGAGTTCTTTACCTCCGAGACTCACCGCAAGCGGGTTGGTCGGGCTGACCGTACCTTCCTGAACTTGCTCGCCCGTAACACCGTCAAACGAAGTTGTAATCGTCACCACATTTGCCTGACCGGGCGTAGGTGCGTGGAAACCCGTGGAATATCCACCGCGCAAGGTCAACCAATCAGCAACAGTGTAGCGAGCCGCCAATTTGAAATTGTCAGCTGTACCAAAATTTTTGAAATCTTCGTGTCTGTAGGCAGCTTGTACCAAAAGTGCTTCTGTGATATCGTACTCAATATCCACATAAGCACCCCAGCTATTGCCGTCGAATGCGCCCGCGTCACGCTTGCTCGTACCTGCGAGTCCGTTGGCACCGATAGCAGGTGCGCTGTAGTATATTGTGGTATCAGGAGTACTCAATTCAGGATTAGCCAATGAACCAACACCCGCCCAAGGTCCGGCAGCGTAAGATTGGTAGTCACCTTCGTACATCGTGTAGGTTTCGGCTCTGCGTTGTGCGCCAATCGCTACATTGATTTTTTCCATAAATTCTTTGGATAAATCCAAATTCAAATTGCGCTCGTATTGCTGCAAATCACCCGGCTCAAAATTTTGTTGAGAAAGCGGTCCCCAAGAAGGATTGAGCGTTCCGTTCAATACATAATTAATTCTATTATAGCCAAATGACGTACTTACATCATAATTAATAGCACCCGGTAATTGACCTTTAATTCCCGTAACGGAGCTAAAGTCTTTCTGAAAACCTTCCAAACGCGGTGTGAATCCAAGCGGAAATACATCGCCCCAACTAAAGTTACCTTCTGCCGGATTATTTGGATTAATTGGAACGGGCGTCAAGACACCTGTACGTCCCGGCGAACGGAAAAAGAAGCTGTAATTACCATAAGTATCAGAGAAATTACCGAAGGAATAGGCATCCACATTAGGTGCGATTTCGATACCTGCATTCCAAATCGAACGGAAACCACTGCTTTCCGGGCGTCCCCAATTCATCACCGGATCGGGTGCGCCTTCGAGGTCGATAGCAGCAGCGTGTTGGTTGCCGCGCTTCAATTCTGCATTAAAAGTATATTCACCACTGACGTTGAAAAACCCTTTTTTCGTGAGCGGCATACCGAAGTTCATCGCTACTTTATAGTCGGTTTCGGCACCGTAATTTCTTCCGTACCACTGCCCGACTTGTGCTTGTACTTCTGCACCTCTATTGGAATCTTTCAAAATAAAATTGAATACACCTGCAATCGCATCCGAGCCGTATTGAGCAGCCGCACCGTCGCGGAGTACTTCCAAGTTTTTGACTGCAATACTCGGAATATGCCCAATGTCAACGGCGTGTGCGCCGACATTCATAGCAGCCCCAAAGTGGGAAATCAAAGCAGAACGGTGTCGTCTTTTCGAGTTGACGAGTACCAGTGTTTGGTCAGGTGGCAAACCTCTCAAAGAAGTCGGACGTACGAAAGCCGCACCATCACCCGTGAGTGGTGTCGCAGAATAAGAAGGTACGACATTTTTTAAGTTTTCGGTCAAATCTCCATTACCTTGCTTCTCGATGACAGCCCCGACAAAATTGTCAATCGGTGCAGCAGAAGAAATCGCGGTACGTGGTCTGGCGCGCGTACCCGTCACAACGACATCGCCCAAAAGCACGCCTGCCGAGAGTGAAAAGTCCACCGTATTTTGACCACTTCCGACTCTGATGGTTTTTTGCATCGCCTCATACCCTGCATAACTCGCTTCTAAAGTATAGTCTCCCGGTTCTACGTCGATACTGAAATTCCCATCGAGGTCTGTTACTGTTCCTCTGCCTTCTCCCAAGAGTTCAATAGTAGCACCAATCAAAGGTCCATCGTCATCAGAAATATTCCCCGTTATTGTTGATTGTGCGCTTAATGTGTAGGCACAAAGCAATAATACAAACGAATGTAATAATCTGATTAGTAAAGTTGATTTTTTCATAATGTGATTTTTTTATAATTAGTAATTCAAGTTGCGGAAAACCGCAACAGTCGATAGTCAATGGTCGATAGTCCATAGGAAAACATGAAATACAGTAAAACTCGCGGCTGCCTATGGACTATGGACTACCAACTATGGACTAAGTTGCGTTATCCGCAACTTGAGTTAGTAGTATTCTGAAAAAAAATTGATTAAAGATAGGTAAATGATTGAAATTATCGCTATGTGTTAATATTTTTTTATTGGTTTTAAATGCAAAATGAGGTAATGAAGATGGCTTTTTTGTGGTAATTTTATTTCAAAATGAATCAAAATAGTCGAATTTTATTTTTAGCTAAAAAGTGTAAAATGGAGCGAAAAATAATCGGAATTATCGGTAGGATAGATATTAGTACCTTACTCACGAGTTCTTGCACAAAATTGGTAAAAGTTGAGTTTCATATCAAAAGTTGTCATTGTTCAATTGCTGTATTGTTCGATTGTTATTACAGTTTTTTGCTTCGCAAAAACTCATTCAACCATGAAACAATGGTAGTGGCTTTACCACGTTCTCTCATTGCCAAAAGTTGAATAAATCATCCAAAGTTTCCCTTTCTTTAATCGTAGTTATTTGGTTTTTTAATTTATCAAAACCTATTATCTCCGGAATTTGTCTGCTATTATACCTTGACCACATGCTCATGGTATATGCCCCGACATCGTGAATGATTAAAAAATCTCCTTCTTCAACAACCGGCAATTCAATATCAACCGCAATAAAATCACCCGCAAAACACAAGGGACCGGCTACTGAATATTTTTTAGTATCAGCACCTTGTTTTAAATTGCCCTCCGCATCAAGAATCGAAATATCATGATGCCAATCCGAAGGATTATATGCTTTCCTCAATAAAAAATCTGCCCCAAGATGAATGGATAATATTTTATGATCTGCTGCTTCTTTGACATACTCCACCTTACTGATGGCGAAGGCTGAATTGGCATAAATATATCGTCCAAATTCGGTAATCACTGTTTTTCCGCTTAAAAATAATTTCGGGACACGCTTGTTGATTTCTTCAATATACGCTTTAATATCAGGAGCCGTTTTTGATTTGTGATATGAAACAGGAAAGCCTCCTCCAATATCAAAAAATTCAATTTGTCTGCCCAATTTAGATAAATGAGCGTCAATTTCATCTGCCAATTCACAAGCCTTTTCCAATCCCTTGATGAGTTGTTCGATGGATATGCCTTGCGAACCAATGTGTATATGGATGCCATTTAACCAATCATATTTGCAATACGCCTCAATTATTTGCTGTCTATTTTTTTCGATTGGCACGCCAAATTTTGATACTTTACCCGCCACACTGGTACTTTTTATAGTGCCCAAGCCAATTTGCGGATTAATTCTAAGACCTATCTTCGAATCGCTCTTCATTTGTGAAAGAATCGTATTTATCCTACTCAATTCTGAAAAAGAATTTGCATTTATATAACAACCCAAATCCAGCGAAAATCTCAAATCATTCATCGTTTTTGCCGGAGAATCAAAAACTATTCTATCGCTGGCAAATCCGGTTTTATGGGCGATATACAACTCCGGCAGCGTAGCAGCTTCTATCCCAACCTCCATATCAATTAATTCTTGCATGACTTTGACCAATGGGTTGGCTTTCATGGCTATGGCGTGAAGCGTATTGGGCGGGAAATTACTTTTCAGATAATTTATTTTTGTATAAATATTCTGAAAATCATAACACACTAATGATGTACTTTCATCATTTATTTTCTTTTCGAGAATTATTTTTTTTGTTATATTTATAATGTCGGAAATTTCTATTTTTATGCCCATCTTTTTTTATTTAGGAACGAGGTGTAAATAAGTTTATCTTCCAATATATTCAAAGTTAACGCTTTGTAATGTAATTTCAATATCACAGTTTCAAATTGCTTAAAAAGTGGTGCAAAGAATAAGATTATTCTCGTGAGTATGAAATATAACAACATCTTTGCTGCGTTCCTTATAAAACTTCAACGCTATGAAAAAGACATTATATCTTATTGCCTTCCTGATTTTCGTAATTTTTACATCCATACGAGCCCAAAATTATATAGGTTTTGAGACCTTAGAAAATGGAGATTTCAAAACTGCTCAAATAGAATTTGAAGTCCTTTACAAGAGTAAAAAAACAAAAATTGTAGGGGCGCATGGTTTGAGTTTATTGTATTTTGATGCAAATTTTTCGGAAAGGAACCTCGCCCGTGCCCATACATATGCGGTGGAAAGCACAAGGCTTTATCGGGAATTAAATTCTAAACAAAAGAAAAAACTACGCGATACAGGATGGAAATACAGGGATTTGCTCGACCTCAAAACAAATATTCTCGCTAATGCCATCGAAGATGCCAAACGCCAACACACAGAGACTGCTTTCACCGAATTATTGCAAAATTTCAACTTAAAATACACCGAAAAAAAAGAATGTTATCGCCTGCGGAATGCAATGGCACTCGATAAGGCAAGCGTAGGTGATACCTATGCCGACTATGCTAAAATCTATGAAAAATATCCATCAAAAGAATTTGTCAGATACACGCCGGATATTGCCAATGAGATTGATTTGCGCTTGTTTGAACATTTCATCGCAGAAAATGGATATGACAATTTGCAGCAATTTAAGGAAGCGCATCCCAAAAGTCCTTTCGCCACCGATGGTAGTCTCGATGAATTTATTGAAGCAGATAAAAAAGGGACAGCGGCGGCTTTTTTAGGATTTTTAGGCAGGCATCCCTACACGCCACTCACACCAATCGCAGAGCAAAAACATCGCTATTTCAAAAAGCAGCGAATCATTGCAGGACTTGATGCTAAAAAAGACAAAGATGCATTTGACATCATGCAAGATTGGTTGAAAGCAGATATTGATTCTGCCTTTTGGGATGTGGTGATACGCGAAACGGCAGACTTCGAAGTCCGACTCAAAGATTATCCCTTCTACCACGATTTTGTGGATATTATCAATCGTCCTTCCGAAAATATTCAGCCCATTTATCTCGACCCCTTAAATTCGCCGAAGGGGGAGTATGCTGCCTGCCTCTCAACGGATATGAAGACACTCTATTTTTGTGGAAACGAAAGACCCGATGGTATCGGTATGGAAGACATATTCTCTTCTCAATTCATTGATGGTCAATGGACTAAACCTGTCGTTTTCAAGGACATTAATACGCCTTTCGGTAATGAAGCCGTTGTGTCGGTCACGGCTGACGGTACACGGATTTTGCTGTTTGAAGAAGGGCAACTCAGCTACAGCGACAAAACGATGGAGGGATGGACGAAGCCCGTCAAATTCAAATCGCCAATCAATGAATTTGGTTGGCAGGCAGATGCTCAGATTGTAGCAGGATTGGGGATGATTTTTGTAGCATCCGGTACGCATGGGAGTACGGATATTTATTATGCTAAAAAGAAAGGGAATAATGAGTGGGAAAAGCCCATCAATATTGGCGAAATCATCAATACTGAAGGCGCAGAACGTACTCCATATGTACATCTTGACAACAAAACGATGTATTTCAGTTCCAATGGACATGGTGGTATGGGAGGAAGCGATGTATTTATCACAACTCGTCTCGACGACACTTGGACGAACTGGAGTAAACCCATCAATTTGGGAAAAGACATCAACACAAGCGGCAGAGATTGGGGCTACAAAATTGCGTCGGACGGCAAACGGGCTTTCTACGCCTCCAGTAATGGCATTAGCAACGATTTATACGAAATCAAACTACCGGAACGCTACCGCCCCGGCGTGGTTACGGTCATCGAAACACAGGTAAGTACTCTTAATGTTGGCGATAAAAAAATCATCATTGAAGATGCCGAAACAGGCGAATTACTTGGGGTATATAAGCCCGACCCAAGCACAGGAAAAGTCGTTGCTACTGTTCCTTCCGATGTCAAAACCACCATTCGTGTAGAAGCCGAAGGGGTGCTTTCTGCTCCAAAAATTGTAGATGCCAGCCGTCCGAATGATGTCATTATTGATGAAGTTAAACTAGACAATGGTGAACTTCATTTTTCCGATTTACTTTTTGATACGGATTCAGATGTGATTAATGACTTGTTTTATGAAGACCTGAATAGAGTTGCGGCAGCCCCGCAAAGTTCGTATAAGCACATTACCGTAGCCGGACACACGGATAATCAAGGAAGTGAGAAATACAATTTATCACTTTCCCAACGTCGGGCGGAAGCTGTCAAAACCTATTTGGTACAAAAAGGAGTTCCCGAATATAAAATCACCGCCATAGGATATGGCGAATCTGTACCCATTCAAGACAATGATACAAAAGAAGGGCGGAGACTTAACAGACGAGTCGTTTTGAAATTTGAAGAGAATAAACCATGATTTTTCCTTTTACATTTTATATTAAAAAATATGATAATTAAGAGGAAACTCGTTTACTCATCTACTCATTTTATGCCTTCTCCTCCCAAATCATACACAAATGCACAATCGTTTCTGCTGATTTTTGCATGTCTTGTATCGATACCCATTCGTGTTTGGAGTGGAAAGCATGTTCGCCGGCAAAGATATTTGGACAAGGCAAACCCATGAATGACAAGCGCGAACCATCCGTACCGCCACGTATGCTGTCTTGCTTGGGTGTCAAGCCCGAACGCTTGATGGCTTCTACGGCATTGGAAACGACATTCGGGTATTGGTCGAGGATTTTTTTCATGTTGCGGTATTGCTCTGTTACCGTCAATTCTGCGGTGGAGTTCGGGTAATTTTTCATCACCTCATTCATAATATCGCGGAGTTCATTTTCGTGTGATTCAAGGTTTTCATCTGTAAAATCGCGGACGATAAAAGTCACGCTCGCCTCTTCCACCGTGCCGCCCATACGAACGGGATGCACAAAGCCTTCTTTTCCTTCGGTTGTTTCGGGAGAAAGGCGATCCTTTGGCAATTTTGCAATGATTTCGCCGACGGCTTTGAGTGCGCTTTCCATTCTGCCTTTCGCAAAGCCGGGATGTTGGCTCACGCCTTTCACCGTGATAGTAGCACCATCGGCAGAGAAAGTTTCATCTTCAATCGAACCGCGTTCTGCACCATCAATCGTGTAGCCGAAATCTGCACCCAATTTTTTCATATCGACCTCTTCCACACCACGTCCGACTTCTTCATCCGGGGTAAACAGTATGCGAATTTTACCATGTTTTACATCTTTATTATTAATCAAAAAATGCGTGGCGTCCATAATTGCCGCTACACCTGCTTTATTGTCTGCACCAAGTAGGGTAGTGCCGCTTGCAGTTATGATGTCGTTGCCGATTTGGTCTTTTAACAACGGATATTGGCGCGGTGAGATGACTTGAGTTTCGTCATCAGGCAGAACGATGTCGCCGCCGTCGTAGTCCTTGTGAATCAATGGCTTGACATTTTTTCCACTACTATCAGGCGAGGTGTCCATATGAGAGCAAAAACACAACACAGGCACATCTTTATCTGTGTTCGCCGGAATCGTCGCATACACGTATCCATGTTCGTCCATGTGTGCGTCTGTGATGCCCATTTGCAATAATTCCTCTACCAATACTCGTGCTAAGTCTTTTTGTTTTTCAGTAGAAGGAAAGGTTTTAGAGAGTGGATCGGATTGAGTGTCTATTTGAACGTATTTCAAGAAACGCTCAGTGGCTGTATGATTGATATTCATAATTAATGGTTAATGCTTGATTTGATTGGAGCACAAATTTAATTTTTCCCTTGTCGTCAGACGAATCCCTTGATTCAGTGCGAATATTTCATGAGAGAAATCAGCACATTCACAAAAACCTTCGTCTGCCGACTATTTGATGTCTTCCTCAAATACCATCTTAATTTTATAGTATGCAAAATTAATTTTTTTGATGAAATAAACACTAAATTCATGTACCTTTGCATTTCAGTGAATGAATTATTTCGTTTGTTTTATTGTTTTAAATTTATTCAAAACGAATCACGAATTAACAAAATAACAAATCACAAAATCATGATTTTCATATCTCTTTCCGAATTACAATTCATATAGCGCGTCTTGCTTTTCAAAGGGCAAAACCA
>JAHDEO010000253.1 GCA_020628725.1 Saprospiraceae bacterium | reverse complement strand
ACTTCTCGTATCTTAGACCCAAATATCTTGGGCGACGAACACTACAACACAGCTCAAAAAGTACAGCAAATTTTACAACGTTACAAAGAATTGCAAGACATCATCGCTATTTTGGGGATGGACGAATTGAGCGAAGAAGACAAATTAGTTGTACTTCGTGCGCGTCGTGTACAGCGTTTCTTGTCGCAGCCATTCCACGTTGCGGAGCAATTTACAGGTTTACAAGGTGTTTTGGTTTCTATCGAAGATACGATTCGTGGTTTCAATATGATTATGGACGGCGAAGTAGATGAGTATCCTGAAGCTGCTTTCAACCTTGTCGGTTCTATCGAAGAAGCAATTGATAAGGGTAAGAAATTGCTCGCAGAAGCTGAGGCTTAATTGAATTGAGAATTTATAATTGAGAATTGATAACGTATTCATTATCAATTCTCAATTTTCAATTATAAATTTATGAAACTAACGATATTAACACCGGATGCGCAATTATTTGAAGGCGAAGTTACATCGGTCAATGTACCGGGTGTCAAAGCACCTTTCGAGGTCTTGAACAATCACTCGCCTGTCGTTTCGGCTTTAGAAAAAGGCGAAATTTCAATCAAAACATCAGGCGGTACAGAGACATTTGCTATCGAAAGCGGTTTTATTGAGGTGTTGAATAATAATATCTCTATACTCGCGCAACCGGTGAAGGAGTAAATTCTTCGAATTCCAAAGTGAATTTATTTGGGATTTAAGATTTACAAAGAAATACAATAGGTGAATAATTGTAAAGGGGCACAACCGTTAGGTTGATGCCCCTTTTTTGTTGTTAAAATTCATACAAAAACTTGACAACAACATCTTTTTTGAGTAATTTTGTTACTCAAATTACATAAAAGGGTTGTTTATAAATATTTTGAAGGGGTGACTGATGTCATCCCTTTTTTTGAATGACCGAACCACAAACATACGAGGACACTGAGAACACAAAGACTTAGCAAACGCAGAGTACACTAAAAATTCTTATAAATCCTTAGTTTACTTTTTTCCGATAGCTATCGGGATAATTTTGCTTTCTTGTCCTTCGTGCGCTTCGTGGTTAAAATGAATACCACTTTTGCTATGCTCGAAACCCTCATTTCTTCTAAGACACGCATTAAACTACTACTCAAATTTTTTCTCAATAGCAACACGACTGCCTATTTGCGAAATTTGGAAAGCGAATTTGGCGATTCCACCAATGCTATTCGCGTCGAACTCAATCGCCTCGAAGCCGCAGGCTTACTCAAAGCCGCACCGCAAGGCAATAAAAAAATCTTCCGCGCCAATACAAAGCATCCACTCTACGACGAAATCAACAGTATCATACTGAAATACGTGGGTATCAATCATATCATTGAAAATATCGTCAAGCGTCTTGGTGATTTGGACAGCGTATATCTTACAGGTGAGTTTGCGAAGGGTTTAGACAGCAAAATCATTGACTTGGTTTTCGTGGGAAATGTGGATAAAATTTATCTCATCCAATTAGTCGAAAAAGCAGAAAAAATTATCCATCGAAAAATTCGCTACATCATTTACACACCTGCCGAAATGAACGGTGAACAAGCCGAACTCGAAGCGAATGCATTATTACTCTGGTCGAAGTAGCTCATGATTCATTTTTACATGAAAACAATGAAGCCATGTAATAATGAAACAATGAAATTTCCGTAAATTTGCATGTTTGCATTTTCGTTAATTCATTGGTATCGGAATCATGAGCCAACGAATTAACAAATCACAAATCAACGAATCACGATACTTGCTATGCCGAAGATACAGATGGTGGATTTGCAGCGGCAATACCACAAGATACGACGAGAGATAGACCGTTCTGTTAAAGATGTGTTGGTGTCTGCCCAGTTCATTAATGGTCCGAAAGTCAAAGAATTTGAAGCAAATCTTGCAGATTATTTAGGTTCCAAACACGTCATTCCATGCGGAAATGGAACGGATGCACTGCAAATTGCCATGATGAGTTTGGGCTTGAAACCGGGCGATGAGGTAATCGTACCGTCGTTTACGTATGTCGCTACCGTAGAGGTGGCTGCGCTCTTGGGCTTGAATCCTGTGATGGTGGATGTCGATAAAAACACCTTCAACCTAACTGCCGAAATTGTCGAACAAGCCATCAATGTACACACCCGTGCTATTGTGCCTGTGCATCTATTCGGACAAAGTGCAGATATGGAACCCTTGATGAAACTTGCCGAAAAATACAATCTTCAAATCATTGAAGATAATGCTCAATCTGTAGGTACGGAATACACTTTTTCAGATGGTACAAAAAAGAAAACCGGCAACATCGGCAACATTGGTTGCATCTCATTTTATCCGTCCAAAAACTTAGGTGCTTACGGTGACGCCGGCGCAATAACAACTCAAAACGATGAACTCGCCGACAAAATTCGTCGTATCGCCAATCACGGTCAATCTGAAAAATATCACCACAAATATATCGGACTCAACTCACGTTTGGATGCCATTCAAGCGGCTATTTTGGATGTAAAACTAAAATATCTTGATAAGTATGTCGCCGCTCGACAAACTGTAGCCGATTATTACGACAAAGCATTCGCGGATATACATTTACTGCAAATACCGGAGCGATTGCCTCAATCGACCCATGTTTTCCATCAATACACGCTCATCGTCAAAGAAGGACATCGCGATACGCTCAAAAACTTCCTGCACGAGCGCGGTATTCCCTCTATGATCTATTACCCAATTCCTCTTAATGAGCAAGAAGCCTTCAAAGGGCGCGGTAGAAAAGTGGGCGATCTCCCCGTTACCAAATCGCTATGCGCTTCGGTACTTTCCCTACCCATTCACACGGAAATGACGGATGACCAGTTGGAATATATTGTGGAAACTGTTCAGGCATATTTTAAAGATAATTCGTAAATAAAATATAGCACAGTTAGGTGAACCTATCCACACGGCAACTCAATTAAGTTGGCTTAATTTCTTATTCGTTTGCCATTAAACCAGAGTTCGGGGGTATTCGCATCATTGTATTCGTTTGAAATATGTACCATTCCCATTTCAAAAGCAAATTCATAACTATTTCCTTCACCTAAACTCTGATAAAATCCTACTGCAAATTTACGGGCTGCTTCATCTCCAATTTCATCATTCATACCAACAACATGAATACCATGTTTGCTAATTGTCTTAGCCAATTCTTTTGAGTCGCAAGCGTTTAAAATTACACATTTTGTAGTTTCTCTAAACAAACGGAATAACCTATTTAAACCCTCTGTGGGGAATAAATTAGAGTAACCACTATAATCTTCTACTGCTAAACCTTCTATACAACCATGTCCTGAAAAGTGTACAATTTCAGGATTCTGTGTTTGCATTGCTTTTGTAATAATGTCTATCCGGACGGCTGGCTCAATTTTACTATCGAAATTCTTTTTATGAGTAGCTCCATTTAATGTGTCCAGCACTTTGCGTAATTCTCCTTCTAATCTTAACGGTTGTTCATCTCTTGGATTTGCGGTAAGAAAAAGTATTTTCCTTTCGGTTGGGGTGATTTTTGTTGTAGATTTGGAACTCGCATTTTCTAAACTTACTTCTTTCTTAATCCATGACTTTACTAATCTAATAACTTTATCACTAATCAATCCATCGCTTTCCCATTCAATTAGATGAAGTACTAAAAACTCTGTAAAATCATCATGATAAATTATGTTTTGATAGTCCAAAAAGCGAAATAAAAAAAGCGTTTCAATATTCCGTAATTTAAAGGGGAAAAATAGGACATAGAGAAAGTTTTGATTTGGGTCTTTTTCAGGTAGAATTTCCCATGAGGTATCACCACTAAAATAACGAAATCCACAGGATTGATCTACAAAATAACTGGGTTCGGGAAAAGAACGATTTTTGAGTGCCCTATCTCCATATTCTAAATAACTACCAATGTATCTTTTGTGATATGCTCTATCTATTTCAATATCTGCGAACTTATGTTCATCACGGAATTCTCTTTTGATTTTCATTTTTAACCTATCAGCCATTTCATCTATTCTATTGTACTCATTGTCATTATACGGCTTCTGTTTATAGTTGTGTTCATAACTATACATTTCAGCATAGAAAACTTTAAATGCCTCTAATTCCGGCGCATTAATTCCTTCGCCTTTAATTTCTTTGTTTGCTTGGTTGCCCATGGTGTAGCTCTTTTATTTGCTCTAAAATACAAGTAAAGATAAACAAATCAATAAGGAAGTAAAACGGTAAGATGTAGGGAATTTCTTTGACGTGCCTAACTCAAATAACCACATTTCTTCAAAATTCCCCATCCTCAAGCTTCATTTTTTCGTACTTTTGGCACTTTATGAAACGCCAACTTCCTAACATGACAGATGTCAAATTATTTTCGGGAACAGCTTCCCGTTATCTTGCCGAAAAGATTGCCGACTATTATGGTGATTCGCTGGGAAAAGTATCTGTGCAACGCTTTAGCGACGGCGAAATGCAAACCGTTATAGAGGAATCAGTCCGAGGCAGTTACACTTTTTTGATACAATCCACCTTTGCACCAAGCGACAATTTGATGGAGCTTTTGCTGATGATAGATGCTGCGCGACGAGCTTCGGCAGGCTACATTACGGCAGTAATTCCATATTTCGGATATGCGCGTCAGGACAGGAAGGATAAACCCCGCGTAGCTATCGGTGCCAAACTCATCGCCAACATCCTCGAAGCTGCCGGAGTAGACCGACTGATGACGATGGATTTTCATGCCGACCAAATTCAGGGCTTTTTTGATATTCCGGTAGACCACTTACAGGCAGAGGCAATTTTTATTCCTTATCTGGAAGCGCGCGATATGAGCAATGTCACCTTTGCTGCACCGGATGTAGGTAGCACTAAACGCGCTCGTAATTATGCCAAGCATTTTGGTACTGACCTCGTTATTTGCGATAAAGAACGTCGTCGTGCCAATCAAGTGGAAGCCATTACGGTGATAGGTGAAGTAGACGGAAAAGATGTTATTCTGACGGATGACCTCGCCGATACAGCAGGTACACTTTGCCGTGCAGCACAAGCCATGATTGATAAGGGCGCGAAAAGTGTTCGTGCCATTTGCACACATCCCGTTTTATCCGGTAATGCTTACGAAAATATCAACAACTCAGTCTTAGAAGAAGTCATTGTTGCAGATACGTTGCCACTCAAACAGCAATCACCAAAAATTAAAGTACTTTCAGTAGATAAGCTTTTCGCACGCGCTATCCGCAATACACACGAAAATCGTTCTATCTCTGCATTATTCGTAAAAAAAGATAGCAAAACACTTTTTAATAACGGTTAATGATTAACGATTAATGATTAATATTTTGATTTTCGCTACGCGAAAATTACTCCTAAATGATTGGTTATTAATCATTAATCGTTATACATTAATCATTATCAAACCTCTTTCTTACCTACTACACGATTATCCTCATCAGTCAAGATAATCAATGGCTTATGTGCCTTTGCTTTCTCAGCATCAATGTGGCAAAAAGACAAAATGTGAATCTTGTCGCCTACGCCTGCGTGTAGCGATGCGCCGCCGTTCATACACACATTACCACTACCACGTTCACCTTTCAAAATATAGGTAATGATACGTGTACCTTTCGTTGCGTTATTGATGTGTACGAGTTCCCATTCGTGTAGATTGGCAGCATCGAGGAGGTCTTCGTCAATAGTGATACTACCACGATAAGCCACATTTGATTCGGTAACAAATACCTGTTGGAGTTTGGATTTAAGTACTTCTACTTGCATGTTGTACGAGTTGCGAGTTGCGAGTTACGAGTTGCGCTCTTTTCCGCGCACGCCCGTTGGCAACTTCATTTTATTAAAACTAAAAAAAGCGTATTCCGATACGGAATACGCTTCTAAATATATTTCTCTAAAAAGCAGACACTTCACGAAAAGGGGAATTATTTACCCAAACTCGCGACGTGTTTTGCTAATTTACTTTTTAAGTTCGCTGCTTTATTTTTGTGGAAAAGATTACGCTTTGCCAAACGGTCAATCATAGAAACTACTTTAGGCATAAATTTCTCTGCCTCGTCTTTATCTTCTATTTCGCGCAATGTCTTGATAGCAGTACGAGTTGTTTTCTTGTAATAGCGGTTGTGTAGACGCTTCTTAGCGTCTTGTCTCATTCTTTTTTTAGCTGATGCGTGATGTGCCATATCTTTTTAATTTCTTAGCTTTTTAAAATTGGAGTGCAAAAATAGGTTGTTTATTTGATATTTCAAAGTTTTGGTGGAAAATATTAATGAATGAGTGAATGAATTTTGAATGAATGAATTACTGATGTTACGCAGTAACATCGTCCGCAGCCTGTCAGTCCACAGTCCGCAGTTGGACGCGAGCTTGTTTCACGAATGGCTGCGGTCTGCGGACTGATAAGCTGCGGACTATTTTAGTGAAAAACACTGCTGAATATCCAAATTAAGTGTTTTGCGTAACATCAGTGAATTATAAAATTTCGGAATTAGTCATTTATTCGTTCACCGCGAAGTCGGTGGGATATTTATAGTAAAATTGATGCAAAAAACTGTGCGACTCCAACGGAGTCGAATGTAATTCACTCATTTTCAACTATAAATATTTAATCCCTTCGGGATAATTATAGACGTAAATATTCTGAATCAATAAATGGTCAATCCGTAATATCTAATATCGTGTTGATTCATTCATTCCCTCATTCAAAATTCATTCATTACTATTGTAGCATTTCATCATTTAAGCATTGTAGCATTGCTTAGGGCACGTCCATGTATTTATGCGTTTGAAGGGAAATGCGCCATTTGGGATGTGTCTTCACATAATCAACCATTAAAGGCAGCATTTCTTTTTCGCGTCCCCATTCCGGTTGAAGGAGTAAGGCGCAATCTTCACGGACGAGTTCGGCATGAGCTTCCGCCCATTTGAAATCGTGTTTATTATAAATGATAATTTTCAACTCATCGGCTTGTGTCGGAAATTCGGGAAGCGGTGCTTTAAATTTTTTTGGCGAATAACAAATCCAATCCCACTTGCCTGAAAGCGGATGTGCGCCTGAAGTTTCGATATTCAATTCAAATCCGGCAGTATGGAGAGCCTCACACAATTCATCCAAATTATACATCAAAGGTTCGCCGCCTGTAATCACCGCTAATTTTGCAGGAAATTGTTTGGCAGCAGCTACAATATCTGCGATAGGCGTCATTGGGTGTGCGTCGGCATCCCATGATTCTTTGACATCACACCATACGCATCCCACATCGCATCCCCCCAAGCGAATGAAAACAGCAGCTTTTCCCTGATGCATGCCTTCACCTTGAATGGTGTAGAATTGCTCCATTAGCGGTAAGGCAGTGGTGGTATGGATGCTTGTGTTCAAATTGAATTGATTGTATGATTGCTGAATTGTTTTTTCGCTACGCGAAATTTTAACACCTATTAACGAAACTTGTTGCAGACTAAAAAACCTTCACGCAAATTGCGTGAAGGTTTTATATATTTTCTGAAAAGTAGCGCGGTCTGTAGACCGCACACATTTTTTGCAAAGCAAAAAATAAATCACGGTCTACAGACCGTGTTACATACTTTCTTAAAACAGCCCTTCGATTACCGTTTCTTCTGTCATGCCAATCGCTTCCGCTTTATAGTTGCGGACGATGCGGTGACGTAGAACGTATTTCGCGATGGCTTGTACATCTTCGATATCCGGTGAATATTTGCCGCTAATTGCCGCATGGCATTTAGCACCCAAAACAAGGTATTGCGAAGCACGCGGACCTGCACCCCATGAGATGTAATCGTTGACCGCTTGTGTTGCCATGCTTTTGCCCGGACGGGTCTTGGAAGCCAAACTTACTGCATATTCCAATACATTGTCTGCGATAGGAATTTTGCGAATAAGATTTTGGAAACCAATAATTTGCTCACCTGATAAGATGTTTTTCAAATCAGCCTTGTATTCAGAAGTCGTATTTTTCACGACCGCAATTTCTTCTTCATAAGAAGGATAATCCAATGTAATATTGAACATAAAACGATCCAATTGCGCTTCCGGCAATGGATAGGTTCCTTCTTGCTCAATTGGGTTTTGGGTCGCCAATACGAGGAATGGCGCTGGGAGTTTGTGTGTCTCACCACCGAAGGTCACAACGCGTTCTTGCATCGCTTCGAGCAAGGCAGCCTGTGTTTTGGGTGGTGTACGGTTAATCTCATCCGCCAAAAGAATGTTCGTAAAAACAGGACCTTTGTTGAATTTAAACCGACGGTCTTCGTCCAATACCTCCGCACCTGTAATGTCAGAAGGCATGAGGTCGGGCGTAAATTGAATACGTTTAAAATCCAAGTCCAACACCTCCGCAATCGTACTCACTAGAAGGGTTTTCGCCAAGCCCGGCACCCCAACCAAAAGACTGTGACCATTACTGAATAGGGAAATCAATACATTTTTAACTACTTCATCCTGTCCTACGATAACTTTTCCAATTTCCGCTTTGAGGTCTTTATATGCCTGCGCGAGTGCGTCAACGGCTTCTACATCTGATTTGTAATTCATGTTTGTTTTTAGTGATTGGTGATTAGTAATTAGTGATTAGTAATATCACTATGATTTTCACCAAATTTTCCAACAAGATGCAAATGTACGGTTTAGGATGGGCTATTGCAAGCATAATTTAGTAGTATCGGCAAGAGTTTAGGATTTCTTTAACAGAGGTTAAAAAATCTTATTTGTTGCGAAAGCATTTTAAAATCATTAAATTTACAATCATTCAGAAGTCAGAACATTTCATATGTCAGATGCCAAAGGTCAGACTTTAATTAGAATGAAACAAGATGCTCCCATATTTTTCATTCAATTTTATCTGACATCTGACAGCAAGGCGGTCTGACATCTGACCTCCCATTCAATCAATAAAATTATGTTTAATCTGAGTTGCGAATTACGGATTTTTGATGAACCCGTAACTCGCTAACTCGAAACTCGAAATTTATGCAATTGAATTTTTTTACCACATTAATCGTGTTATTGGTGGCATCATGGTCACTTACAGCACAAACCTCCCTTCGTGTCAATCAAATCCTTCAAGAAAAATGTGCAAGTTGTCATGGCGGCATGTCACCTGCGGCAAATTTGGATTTATCCGGTGATGCTTCTGCGATGATTTCAAGTCTGGTGAATGCCACTCCTGCCAATGCTCACGCTGCGAGTGAAGGCTACGACCTCATTTATCCCGGACGAGCAGATAAGAGTTACTTGTTCCGCTTGGTGCAAGATGGTTTGGAGCCATTCATTGAAATGGATGCTGCCGAGATGCCCGCTACACCGCACAACGATGAAGCCCTCGGATTGACGGATACCGAAAAAGAATTGATTCGTCAATGGATATTCTACGGTGCAAAATACTACGGTACGCCAGTACAAGAATCTTTGCTCGAAGAATACTATACCAACGGCGGTATGGAGAGTTTTCCAAACGGACGCCCTGCTGCGCCCGCCCCCTCAGAAGGTTTTCAGATTAAGATGGGACCCTTTTTCCTTGCGCCGGGTAGCGAGGGCGAGGTGGAGTATTTCCAAAAATATGAATTGGATAATGACCAACCGATAGAAATTACGCGTATTGACAATTTTATGGACGGTAATTCGTCGCATCACTTCATTCTGTATGATTACAACTCGTCAGCTACAGCAGCAAATCAACAAGCCGGTTTCCGCCTCAATCCCGACCACGTTAATGTTGGTTTGGTAGAAGCAATTCAAGACCCTATAGATTTGATTTTGCCTGAAGGTTCTGCATTTTTCTGGGATGCTAATAAGGTGCTTGACCTCAATTCGCATTATATCAACTACCACAGTGTACCTTACAAATCAGAGGTTTATGCCAATATTTATTATCAACAATCGGGCATAGCAGCACAGGAGATGCACGCCGAACTCATTCCTAAAACCAACATCTGCATTCCTAATAATGGAGACCCTTACACCCAACAACAAATCGTTAATTACCCGATTGGTGATGTTTATTTATGGGCACTTTCAGGACATACCCACCAACTTGGTACAGGTTACAAAATTTGGAAGCGCGAAGGCAATCAAACAGGCGAGTTGATTTATGATGCAGCTTGTTATGATGGCATACCGGGCTGTGTATCGCCGTATTACGATTATCGACACATTCCGTTTAGGTATTTTGATAACTTACTACCTGTCAATTTCAGTTTCCTCAATGGCGTGATGCACGAAGCTTCATGGGTCAACAATACGGATGAGGTCGTCTGCTGGGGCGATACTTCAGAGGATGAAATGATGGTGATGATTATTATGTTCCTCACCGGCATTGATGGTGTAGTAACGGATGTAGAAAATCCCGAAGCCGAAATCGACATTCTAAATGCCTTCCCAAAT
>JAHDEO010000252.1:8333-10588 GCA_020628725.1 Saprospiraceae bacterium | reverse complement strand
ATAATCCTTTTTATATATGAATATTTTCCTATTACAGTTACTCTTTAATTATTTTCCCAACTTTAATACTAATATCATTCTGAATGATACTATAAAAATACATGCCTTGCGGTATAGTTTGCATATCAATTTTGCTAAATGATTTTGAAATAAAATAGGTGTTGAGATGTTTACCTAAAACATCATATAATTCAAATTGAGTATTTATCGAAGGATTGTTTTCTAATTCTATAAATAAATAATTATCAATTGGATTTGGGTAAATATATAGATTTGATATTGGAGAAACATTATCATTAGAAACAAAAAGGTCGCAATTGCCGAGCATGTTCGCATCCATCCAATCAAGGCGTTGTGTAAGCCAGTTTTTCAGAAAATCAATTTCTTCTTCGTAAGTCTGACCAACATAATCATTGGGCCAAACATAAGTGCCCAACACTTCCCAACGCTCAAAATTTCGCACTTGTGCCTCGCTCAAAAAATCGACGTTTTCATCTATCAATTGTATCAAAGTATCGGTGTGCCACGCACCTGCCCGCATTTCCGCCCATCTGCAATTAATCTGATGACTGACTTGCGGTATTTCCGTCAATTCGTCTGCCCAAAACGCCTGCCAATCATCGCAAAAATCGCTAAACTGATACGCCCATCCCGCAGGTTGAGGCGGACAAGCAAAATCAAAATTTCCAAAGGCGAGATTGAAATCCCAAATGGGTCCGAAATGTAATTTGCCGCCATTACTATCTTTATCTTTGTACATAAAAAAGGATAATTTGTAGGCGTCAATATGTTTGCCGATTTCGGTGACTAAAAAATAATCAACCCATGAATCGACATCGACGTAATCGCGATAATTTTCTTCATAATCGGGTTCACTCATCATCTGCTCAAAATCAGTGATGTAATTTCGGATATAATTGCGTTGTTCAGGCTGAATCACATCGTAATCCGGCGAATCATAGGCATAAAATTTCCACGGGTGAAAACCTGAGTACCAACCATAATTGGGGACGTCTTCATTGTCTCTGTCGATTTGTAAAATGTAGCCGCCTGTTAGTTCGTCGCCTTCAATATCTTCGGGTTTTAAGTTGGCAATATCTACGCGGTCATTATCTTGTTTGATGCGTTCGGTGAAGACATAAACGCCGCGATAATCATCATTAATAACCAATTCACATAGGCGTGTGCGTGGCGCATAATGCCCTGTAGTACGAGCGAGATGGTAGGCGATGACATTTCTCAAAAGGCTTTTATCCGCATAAGGTCCGTGCAATATCCAGTCGTTTTCTTTAGGCATTCCAAGTAGGGATACATTATCGTTTTCCCCGTCGTCGTGTTGGGTTTCAAAGCCGTAATTTTTCTTTGGAAAGAGCTGCGAAGAAGCCCCGCGTATTTCTATTTCTATACGTCCGTTGTAGTCAGTAAAATTGTCAAATATGCTGTTAGTTTGTCCTATTCCGTTGTCGATAATTCCCATGTGAGCGGGGACTCTGGGTTCGTCATATATTTCGTCGGTTTCGGTGGTATTGATGATGATTAAGGGAAGATTTGAGCTAATCGAGAGAGGTGTGTAAAACCAATTGGGCGTGTTACCGTAGTTCATCGAAGTATCTGAAATGCCGACAGAAAAGAAGAAATTGGAAGACATATCAGAGGAGTTGATGTTATGATTATGTACTTGAATAGCGAGGGTATTTGTACCTTCTTGTATCAAATCTTTTAGAGATGTTCCGTACAAAGTAAAGGCTTCGGGAACACCGCCCTGATACCATTCGGCTTCGCGGTATTCGTAAGCAGTATCATCATATGCAGGCGGAACACCAACCGTGCCAATATTTCGACGGGTAATTTCGATACCATTCAAATAAGCCACAAAAGCATCGTCATAATCACTGTGCAAAATAGCCGCCCCAATCGCAGCCGTATCAATGAGTTGAAATGTACGGCGTATATACACGGAAGTTGTGTTTGAAATTTGGGTGTTGTCGTCGCCGTCACCATAACCAAATCCGCCTATGCCGATAGCCCATTGCGTATCATTAAAATCCGTTTGTATCCAGTCGGCGGGTGGTTCGCTATTGCCTATTCTGTATCGCCAAATGTCATCGTTATAGATGATGGTTTCCCAGTGGTCGATTGATTGAGCGAAGATGACAGAATTTATAATTAGGAATAATATAGTGACGATGAGTTTCATAAGCCGAATGATTAATACGATGTTCAAAGTTACGATAAAAAAAGTTATAGATATGTTT
>JAHDEO010000252.1:0-8233 GCA_020628725.1 Saprospiraceae bacterium | reverse complement strand
GTCCCATCTCAATCAAATACCTTATCTTTATCATGTGAAAACTTACCACTACATTTTTTTCTTCCTCATAATCAATACCCAAGTCATCGCTCAAGTTTGCAATGGCAACTTAGGTGAAAATCTCTTTCCGCAGGGCGATTTCGGAAGCGGTACGGCGAATATTCCGCCCACCGATCCGATGATTGCGCCCGGCTATATCTACACCACCGACCCGCCTCCTTTCGATGGTTTTTATACCATTACCAATAATACGTGGTCTTGGCCCGGTCTCTTCCCGACTTGGTTGACGATTGGCGATAATAGCCCCGATCCGAATGGCTATATGATGGTCGTTAATGCGAGTTTTGAACCGGGACTGTTTTATGAGCAGCAGGTGGATGATTTGTGTGAAAATACCTTGTATAGTTTTTCGGCAGACATTATTAATTTGATCAGACCCAATTTAAATGAATTGCCGCCGAATGTCTCATTTTTGATTGATGGCACAGAGCAGTATTCAACAGGCAACATCCCCGAAAGCGGACAGTGGAATACTTACGGCTTTACATTTACGACCGCACCGGGGCAAACTTCTGTTGTCCTTTCTCTACGAAATAATGCCCCCGGCGGTATTGGTAATGACATCGCGCTCGACAATATTTCATTTCGCCCTTGCGGACCGGAAGCCTTTGCGCTGATTGATGCTTCGTCGGGTATTTGTGCGGGTGGTATGCCCATTGATGTTGTCGCAAATATTGTTGGAAATCAATACGATACGCCTGTTTATCAATGGCAACAAAGCTTCGATGGCGGCATGACTTGGGTGGATATTCCCGGTGCAAATGCAGCTACCTACACACACACCGATGTGTCGGCAGGAACGTATTACTATCGTTATTTGCTTGCCAATGCGTCGGATAATTTACTGAATATTAGCTGCCGTGTCATATCTGATATTGAAATAATTGATATAGCACCCGCCGTTTACAGCATTACGGATACTTTGTGTCAAGGACTCTCTTTTCTGCTTGGCGATAATTTGTATTCGACAACGGGCGTATATACTGAGAATTTGACCGCTGTGGATGGCTGTGATAGTATTGTGACGCTTGACCTCACGATTATTCCCGATACACAGATTGGGGCAGAATTTATCCTTGAAAATCCGTCTTGTTCTTATTTGCAAGATGGTAGTTTGGTGTTGGATACTATCTCGGGTGGCGCACCGCCGTTCGAGGTATATATTGATGGTGAATTGGACTTTGACCAAGCGGTGTTTAACTTGGGAGGCGGCGATTATGCCTATCAGATTGAAGACCGTTATGGCTGTACTTCCGAAGATACCTTGACATTGGTTACGCCGATTCCATTTATTGCCGATCTGGGTCAGGATATTACCGTTGAATTAGGGGAAGTGGTGGTTTTGTCACCTATTTTCACCCTTTTTCCCGAAAGTCTCTCTTGGTCTCCTGCGGCAGAAATTAATTGCGAACCGGACTGCACGGCTCCTGTTTTTATTCCCACGAATTCATTGACCGTCACGCTAAATGCAACATCTACAATGGGTTGTGTAGCTGCTGATTCGATTCGGATTACTGTGGAGGCAGTCAGAAGGGTCTTTATACCGAATGTCTTTTCTCCAAATGATGATGGAGCGAATGATACCTTTACCATCTTTGGAGGCATCCCGGATGTACAGGAAATTGTACAATTGAATATCTATGACCGTTGGGGTGGCTTGGTATTTACACAGAATAATTTCTCGCCGAATGATGAGACTTTGGGTTGGGATGGCACTGTTGGCGGTAAAGAACTTGACCAAGGAGTTTATACGTATGTGGCGCGGGTGCGATTTCTGGATGGAGCGGTGGTGGAGTATTCGGGGGGAATAAGTTTGGTGCGTTAGTAGCACAGGCATCTTGCCTGTCTTTCTTAGGAACGCGAAAATTCCCTTGTATTTTGGAAATCTCTATTGGTAAGCCTACTCGACGGACATTTGGAAAATGTCAGGCGAGTAGGGGGGATAAAATTGCAAAAGCGAGAACTACTTTCGTAATTCTCGCTTTATATTCGCCTGGTATCAGCTGTGAGAGAAGGATTCGAACCTTCACGGAGCAGTTAGCCATAACACATAATCAACTTAGTGGTCAACCCGTTATGCTACGTTTATCCTGTTATCTCCACCCTCGAGACAGGAGGGCATGTCTGCCGATTTCATCACCTCACAGTATTATTAATTTTGAATGATGAATGAGTTAATTTTTAATTGAATCACTCATCATTTTTATTTTTTGAAGTCTGATAAAAAACAACTTTTTGCTTTTGATTACATGACAAAGATAAAGGGAAAAAGTAGTTTGATGCAAATTTTTCAATGATTTTATTTTATTTTTAGGTAATTGATAATTTTTAATTAAATTTATTGATAAATTTTCATTTGCTAAAATGAATTTGGCAGTTATTTTGAGAATATTATAACGTCACCCAATAAGCGCAGTAATGAGTTTATGCGAGATATTGATGTTTTTTAGTTTGTTCTGTATTTATATTCTTTTTAGAAATCTTTAAGTTGAATGCTTTTATAAAGTTCTATGGGCATCAGCCCAATTTCTCGTCTAATTTCATTCAATTTTTCGGGTTCTTCTAATGCTCTTAATTCAATACTTTTTTCCTTGTGGTTTATATTAGCTATTTGTGTTCCATACCTCTGTTTCTCTCCATGATTTACTTTGATTCTATCATAAAGATACGCATAGTTGCTACCATCTAAATCCCCTCTTTTTACTGCGGACTCAATATTTGGCAATTGCGATTTCTGCCATTCCTTATCACCATCAGCATGTTGTATCATGAAAAAGATGCCATTCATTGCATCTTGACCTATTAGTTCTGTAGTAGGAAAGCCAATTTCTTTAAACATTTCCTTTAATCGATTTCGATTTTTTTCGTCAACAAATACCATTGTTGCCGAGGAAATTTTATTCGAATCAAAGCCGTGTTTAGCAATAAAATCTTTCATTGATTTTCCTATTGCTTCTTGGCTGTCAAGGTACTCTTTAATTATTTTATCTTGTTCAATTGAAAATCCGTAATCCCCAAATATTTCTTTTAATCGTTTTCGATTTTTTTCATCAACGACTATTTCACCTGTTTTAATAATGCTTGTTGAGTCTATATCATATTTGCTGATAATATCTTTCATTATGTTTCTCCTGACAGCTTGGTCATCAACAAACATTTTTATTAATTCCATTTTGAGAGATTCGTTTTTTACTTTTTCTTTTGGCAAACTTGCACACGATTTCAACTTGGATAAAAATTCTTTTTTACAGAGCATCCTTTTGATTTCTTCACTTTGATTGTTGAGTACTTTGGTGATTTCCTCATTTTTATTCAGCCTCGATTTTATTTCTAAACCCGAAATAAGAAATTTTTTGTCGATATTATCCGAAATGTTTAGAAGGGAATCAAATTGTAATTCAGCAACCTCAAAATTTTCATCCATTGAGTTTTCAATCATCCGCCAACCAAGTTCCCAAGTTCTTTTATTCGTTTCTTGAGATTGTGTTTGCTTTTCACAAGCAGTAATTATGCTCAATCCAATTATTAGGATTATCCAATAGCTATTTCTCATAGTTGTTAGTTTTTTGTTTTAAAAGAGGTTGAACCGTTAGTGTAACGACGTGCGGGAGCATAGGAAGTATGACCGTTGTACACTTTGTTGGGTGTAGTTTTTATTTTTTTTCAATTAAATTATATTGTTGCAAAGCATCATTCCAAATATATTCTTTGTTTATTTTGACAATCTGTTTTACCAGTTTGGTAATGGTTGCTTGGTCTAAATTTTCTTTTCCCATTTCTTCGATAAACTCTTTGGATTCATTTTCACTCAGGATATTTGAACCTCTTTCAAGATTGCAACACCCATACCCATCAAACGATATTCTTCGCAGGCAAATTCGATTATCATTTGTTCGATTGAAATCAATAAAAACAGAACTATCAAGACATCCTAAATAATAATCAGCTTTACGGGTTTTAGGCATTGTCGTCCTAAAGAATTCAAAATCCATATTTATTATTAGATGGTTTATTTTAATCAGTAACAGGAATTTTGGCAATTAAATTTCCTTTTGAGTCAAAGAATGAATTGTTTTCCAATTTTATTTCTTCATCCAATGGCATATAGGACAACTTTTCGACAAACTCTTTTGTGAATGATTTTATTTCCAGACTTGGATTTGTAATTCCTTTGTCTTGCATATTCATTCGTCTTTTATAAATATTTAGATAATGTTTTACATCCAGCATTTTATTTTTTCTAATTATAGCCAACTCATATGTACATATGCATCGCGTGTATTTCTGTTATAGCCGAGTTATATTCTTTCAATGAAAATGCCCACACCCAATCGGCGATCCCGCCGGCAAATCCACCGCCGGACTCGGTATCACTTCCTTCGGATTGTTTTTATAATAATTTATTTTTGATAATAAATAATGAAAATGCGCCCGCTCACCGTCCGTACCGCTATTCCTTTTTGCAGCCAATTTCCCTTCTAATTCAAATAATTTAAACTGCGCTATCGCGCGAACTTGCTCCGCTGCTTTTGGATTGCTCGCAAGTCCGATAAGGTGCTGAACAACCAATTTCTGTATCATCAGATGAATCTCCTTTTCTAATCCTGCGGATGTCTCATTGAATGTCGTTTTTACCAATTCATCAATAATATCTGAAAAGGAAGGATTCGCCACATCTCTCGCTGAATATTCTATCAAACGTGCCGCACGTTGATGATGCAAGAGCAATTTCAGTGTCATATTCGCCGAACTTTCTGCCGCAGCAATCGGGTCAAAAGTCAAACCTGTACGCGTCTTAAAACTCTCGCGCCCTCTATCGTAACCAAAGGCTTTGGGCGGTATCATAGTCAGTAAAATTTCAGGCAAAGCTAAAAACTTCGGGTCTAAAGTCTCCATCAAAGCTGCCAGCGCATCTCGTTGAATGTCAGACGATACAATGTCGATAGGAACTTGGTCGCCGGCATCGCGCACGGCATAACTGTAATCTGCTCCACCAATGAGTTTAGCGGCTGCTTCCATTTGATAACGATGACTCAAATACAATGGCACGAGCACCTCTTCCATCGTGGACATTGGCGCACCCATCGGGATGCTATTGTCCCTGAAATTGGCAAGAGCCGCAGCACGTACTTCCATGATTCTACGGAGTTCGGAAGTGGCATCTTTGCCATTGTCCCATAGGTGTGCGTATGGGTGTGCGCCCCCAAGCGGACGTGCATCGCGGTCAGAAATATACCGAAGACCGATTTGCCTATTCTCATCCAAAATCTTTTGCAAAGCCGCCTTTTCATCCACATCATCCGGGAAATCTGAATAGCCGTACATGACTACGCGCTTATCCCAAGCACCGATTTTTGTATCATAATCCACGCTAAAATCAAAGCTACCATCCTCCCTGAGACCAATCAAAGGATGCGGATAATCCATGACCGAAGCCCGACCATTTGTACTTGCTGCAAAATTGTGTGCAATCCCAATCGTATGCCCGACCTCATGCGCCGACAACTGCCGCAGCCGCGCCAATGCCATCTCCAACATCTCCTCAGGCACAGGCTTTCCTTCATAAAACGGCGCAAGAATCCCCTGTGCAATCAAATAATCTTGTCGCACCCTCAAAGAACCCAACGACACATGCCCCTTGATGATTTCGCCCGTGCGCGGGTCACTCACCGAACCGCCATACGACCAACCCCGCGTAGCCCGATGCACCCACTGAATGAGGTTGTAACGCACATCCATCGGGTCGGCATCCGGTGGTAGTATTTTTACCTGAAAAGCATCAATAAAACCTGCTGCTTCAAAGGCTTCATTCCACCACAAAGCCCCATCAATCAAAGCACTGCGAACAGGTTCAGGCGTGCCGGGATCGAGGTAATATACAATTGGCTCAACGGCTTCGCTCTTAGCTGCCGACGGGTCTTTTTTCTCCAAACGATGGCGCATGATATATCGCTTTACCAATGGCTCATCTATCGGCGTAGCATAGTCTTGATAATTAATGCCAAAGAAGCCGCAACGCGGGTCAAGTTCGCGTGGTTTATATTGATTATCAGGTAGTTCGATGAAGGAATGATGTTGGCGTACCGTGATGGCTTCGGGGGTGGGAACGACCTGCCGTACGTACTCGCCTTTGGGTTTTCCGGTGAAGGTGAGTGTAGCTTCCAATTCCGTATTTTTGGGGAAAGATTTGCACATTGGTAAGTAGATGGCGGAGCGGGTTTTGTCGAGTTTGTAAGTGCCTTGTTTGGTACGGGCGAGCGTGCCAATGACATCGTGTGCATCGCGTAAGAGGAAGTCGGTGGCGTCTACTACCACACGGTCTTTTGTCGATTTTTTATCCACCTTAAATCCCCACAAAACCGACTGCGCGAAGGCTTCTTCTACGGAGCGTTTTTCGAGTGTATTATCACTTACTGCACGGTATTTATAATTAGGTTGAACAAGCAATATCTTATTTCCGCTTCGCGTAAATTTGACCACTCGTTCGCCACCTAATTGCCCTCTGTCCAAGCCAATATCATTGGACCCAACTCCCGCAGGAAGCGAATTGACGTATAAAAATTCTGTATCGAATTTGTCGATTTCCAGCCAGATTTTGCCCTCTGTTTCATCCCACCAAAAGTTGAAAAAGCCTTCTTTTTTGTCCCATGAATCTATTTTGGAAAAAGAGGGTGGGGTAGTGGTGAGTGTTTTGGAAGTTTTCTGAGCTGTTACACAACCTGAAAATATAATTGTTGTGAGTAGTAATATAAGGTAACGCATGGATTATTTATTTTTGATAATGCAAAATAGACAATTACTTGCTTATAGAAAAACGACTATTAGGTTTTCATTTAGAGAGATGTTATGAGAATTAACTAAAAGGTTTTAACATATAATATGATTGTTAATAATGTTGTGTTAATTGGAAGTTTAATAGCCAACCAATTTTAGAATATTACTTTCTTGCAAAGTAATAACCGGAACATTGCGTATGATGTATCTGATTTTTAAACAATTTAAAACATGTTGACATGAAACGTATTATTCAAATTACCCTATTGACGGCAGTGATATTTTCCTGCCTAAACCCATTATCTGCACAGGAAGAAAAAAAGACAACGTATGCATTGAAGTTGTATTATAATCATCAGCCAAATGCTGCGAACTTTCTTACTCCAAGTCTATTTATCCAAAAAAAGAAGGCTTCGCACGAATTTGAATTGTCTCAATTGGGGCTTGGAATCGGAAATGAGATTGACATAGATGGGTACAACGGTGGTGAAGATGACTTTGAAAGAACAGACGCTTACTTTAGCATTGGATTGAAATATGAATATGGTATGAAGTTTTTGAATATCAATGAAAAATTCGACTTTTCATTACACGCATCTGCCGAACCGTACTTCAATATTTACAAATCAAGTGTGGCACCCTACAATGAGCGACATAGAAACGGCAGGATATTGGGTGGACGGTTTTCTTTGATACCAAGAGCTACTTATACGATTAGTGATAGGTGGTTTGTGGATGTCAATTTTCCAATTGAATTGGTGGATGTTGTCAGTGCAAAACACAGATATATTGTTTCAGGAAATGATAGAACGTCTATACGAAACTCGCTTAGTTTTTTTGACAGGACACTGCGACTGAGGGTTGGTATTGGTTTGAAATTGTAGTAGATAAAAACCCCGGAGTAGGTATAATTTACTTCGGGGTTTGTGAGTTTTCATTTGTTAAATGACACGTTATTAGGCAATTAAATCGCAGATGTTCCGTTTGATATCTGTCATAAACATGGTACGTGTGCCGTTATTTTTACAAATATCAAAAAACTCACATTTATGAGACAGTACTTCAAGTTAATGTTGTTGCTTGGTTTTATCTATGCCATGCCACAGGTAGGTCATGCACAGGAAACCACAAAAAACAAAGATTATCAGATTAAAATGTATTATAATTTTTATAGTATGTCTGACGAGTTCACGTCTACGGATAATCCTATACGAATATCTGAATATGCTTCGTCGGATTTTGGGCGCATCAGTCCGGCATTTACAATCAGAAAAAACAGAATAAGGCATGAGATAGAGTTATCAAGGCTTCACGTTACACGCAATAAAAATTTTGAAGGGATAGTTGATGTTGGCGGGGAAGTCATTCCATTAGAAGGCAGTCGAAATTCAGGTGTTGG
>JAHDEO010000251.1:7963-10753 GCA_020628725.1 Saprospiraceae bacterium | reverse complement strand
TTCTAAACAAAAAAGGCTGCCTTTGCAGACAGCCTTCGGATGAGATGGGTGTTTGGGAAATCTATACTTATTTGGTAAATCTTACTTTGTCCCAAGTATGATTTGCTCTGTATACACTTTATCTCCTTGTGTGATATTGAGGAAATAAGTGCCTTTTGCTTGATTGGAAATATCAATTCGGTTGTCGTAACGTCCGTTAAAGTCTTGAATCACTTCGCGATAGACCTCTTTACCTGTTACACTGATGACTGAAACGGTCGTTGGAGTTTTGCTTTCTGTCGCAAACCTCACGGTAAATGTACCATTATTTGGATTAGGAAACAAGTCTATATTATCCAAATTCAAGGTATTGCCTGTATCAATATCAATTCGTACATCCGCCGGATTTTCTTTGATGAGGATAATTTCACGCATTATCATTGCTTCGGTATTCACTTCACCTGTAGAGCAATCGCACGGGCTGAAAATATCTGCCTGAGTTTGGTTACTCAATGTCGCTTTGATGCGTTTCTTCTTGCCATCACGTAGTACCTGAACTTTGATTCTGTCGCCGGGTTCGTATTTTGAAATTTCATCCACTACATCTTGTACATTGCTAATAGATGCGCGATTAACTTTCAGTAAAATATCATCTTCTAAAATGCCCGCATCTTCTGCGCCTGTATTCTGCACGATACCCGTAATTTTCACATCGTATTCATCAGAATCACGGTTTCTCTCTTCCATATAAATACCCAAAAATGGCGTACTACAACGTTTCTCACAATCGGCTTCCATTCGCTTCATCCAATGTGCTTTGTCATCAGGTGAGCAGGTATTTTTATGTCTGAATCTCTTGTGGTGACGATGCGGTGGCATCGCAGGTACTACAGTGACTGTGTATTCGTCGTCACCGCGTTGGAATGTTACATCTGTATTGGTTCCGGGGAGTGCTTTTTCCATCGCGCTGATGACATCATCGGCAGTTGCTACGTTGATGTCGCCAATTTTTGTGAGGCGGTCTCCGGCTTCGAGTCCTGCTTCGGCGGCAGGGCTTTCGGGAGTAATTCTCAAGATGGTAGCATCTTGGTCAAGATTGACGCCAAGATGACCACGTTCGGTGGCTATGCGGGGGATGCGGGGCATATTCGGCATTTGAGGCATCTCCATTCTTTGGATATGTCTAAAATTTGGCATTTCTCTTTTTGCCAAAGTTGCATTTGTCGTGTACGTCTGATTTGCGCGAGTGTAACCAATTTGAAGTGCATCACCGACTTTCATTTTTTGAATTTCTTCAATGAGTGCTTCTGTATTTTCAATCTTGACACTATTCAATGTGGTTATGATATCATCTTCTTTCAATCCTGCTTTTGCTGCAGGTGAATCTTCTGCCACATCCAAAACAACCACAGCACCACCGTTATCTCTCATTGTGATTCCGAGGTAGGGTTTGTCTTTGAAAGCATCGCCCATTCTGCGCTGCATTTCCTCCAATTTCCCTTCTAATTCTTCTAATTTCTCGGTTTCAACCTCAAAGTCTTCCTCTACCCAGTTGAAGTCCATATTTGGATTGATTTCAACGACTTCCTCATCATCACCAATAAAAAACATTTGCTGCTGTGACATCGGCGCATCTACTTCTACTTCAGCAGGTTGTAAGCCTTCTTTGTAAATTCTGACTGTATTTAGTGCCGCATCAAAACGCTCGCGCAATTGAGCTACTGAAACACCCATTTCTTCTACTTCATCGATAATTTCATTATCTAAATCGTCAATACTTGTGATACGGAATATTTTTGTTTGACGGTCAATGACATCAGTATTTCCTTCACGGAAAAAACGATTCATATTATCATTTCCACCAAAACCACCTTCTGTTTTGAACATGCGAATGCCCTGTCCGCCTTCTTTCTTGATTTCATCCAAATCAATGCCTTCTTCTTCGAGTAGCCTGCGAATATCTTCGGGCATTTCCTCGTCTGAATCTATCTTGAAGATGCGAATATCATTATCTCCTGCTTTCGCCGGATCGACTATTATCGTACGTTTTTCGCTTCCATCAATGATATTAATATCAATTCCGAGCGATTCGAGTTCATCTTGCAATTCTTGTGGCAATTCACCGTCTTCGCCATCAACTTGCACGCGTACAATGCGTTTTTTGATACCGTTTTCCATTGTTTCGTCAATGTCAATATCAATATCGAATTCTTCTTCTGTGCCATTCCAATCTTCGGCACTAACTTCTACTTCCGTTGTAATGGTATCGACGGTAATGTTGCCATCTTCGCCCACCATTTTTACAATCTTGATTTCTTTTTTAATTACGGTAGGCGTTTCATTGCCCTGCGCAAATAATGAAAGGCTCATACCAAACATTAAAGTAGTGAGCAACATGGAGAGTACAAATCCAAAAGTAATATCTTTCATATTGTCTTAGTGTTGTGGTGTTGTGGTGTCGTAGTGCTGTGGTGTTTTTATTACGACGATTTCAACACCTTTCTTTATAATAAATAAATGAACATTCTACAGATGCTTTCTTAGCACTTCTTAGTTTTTAATTAAAAGCTTCTTATATACATTAACGTAAATAAATTTCAATTAGCAAGTAATTTAAAATATCATTAACATTCAACAAAAAAAACGAATCATAATGTACAAAGAACGAAGAAGGCATTACCACGAGCAAAGAACACAAATTATGGTTTTGCAAAAATAAAAAAACACCCCTATACGTTACGGTTAATGAAAAGTTAAATGCAAGTTAAATGCAAGCATTGCGGATAGAGAATGTATAGTTTTGTAATGCGA
>JAHDEO010000251.1:0-7863 GCA_020628725.1 Saprospiraceae bacterium | reverse complement strand
CATTATATCATTGTAGCATTATTACATGAATAAACAAGCAATTTGGTTAATCATAGGTTTGATGAGTATTGCGCTGCTGGGCATTGTGTTGTTGCAGTCGTACTGGATTAATTATTACTTGCGTTTGAGTAGATTGCAATTCAATCATAGCGTGCGTCATGCACTCAATGATGTGTCGATGCGATTGGAGTTGAAGGAAAAACATGATTTGGGGTTTAGCGAATTTTTCCCCGCACTTTCCGATCAAAATTTCTATGGAGAATTGGAGATTTATGAGCAAATCTCCTCAAATATGGAACTTCAACGTAGTGAATTCCAAGAAATACCCAAAGACAGCTTTTATGTCCAACGTCAGCAGGTATTTTATAAGAAAAATGCAATAGACTTGACTTCTGCAATGGCGATGAGTTCGCTCCTGACACAGCGTTTTGGTCCGCGACCACTCACGCAGCGTTTTAATGTGGACTATCTTGATGAATTGTTGAAGGAAGAATTGCGGAGTCGCGGTATTAATCTCGATTTTGATTACGGCGTGTTTTCGCGGTCGGGAAATTCGTTTAATTTCATACAAACCCGCGACGATAAAAACGATGATAAAACACTCAAAACTACAGCTCAATACTTAATGAATACACCTTACAAGGTCGAACTATTTAAGAATGACGGCTTACAAAGACCCGGTCGGTTGATGATTCATTTTCCGCGTGCAAAGAACTACGTACGTAGCACGATTTGGGGGATGTTGGCAGGTGCTGTGCTGTTTACGGGAATTATTTTGTTTTGTTTTGTGTACACGATTCAGGTGATTTTCAGACAGAAAAAACTCTCGGAAATTAAAAATGATTTCCTCAATAATATGACCCACGAATTTAAGACGCCGATAGCCACGATTTCACTTGCTACCGATAGTATTGAGAATCCGCGTATTTTGAATAATCAGGATAAAATCAAGCGATTTGCGGGCATCATTCGACAAGAAAATCGACGAATGAATAAGCAGGTAGAGCGCGTATTGCAAATGGCAATGCTCGACAAGAAAGACGTGGAAATGAAGTGGAAACGGATTGATTTGCACAACATTATCGAGGAAGCCGTGGAGACATTGAGCTTACAAGTAGACAGAAAAGACGGGCAAATTCGGACGGAGCTACGTGGCGCAGATGCGGTCATTGAAGGGGACGAAACACACATTACCAACGTTATTCATAATCTACTCGATAATGCCAATAAATACTCCTACGAAAAGCCGGACATCACGGTATCTACAGTCAACACCACGAAGGGCATTGAGATCAGTGTGAAGGATAAAGGCATTGGTATGTCGAAGGATGCTTTGAAGCATATTTTCGATAAATTTTACCGCGTACCTACGGGAAATGTGCATGATGTGAAGGGTTTTGGGCTTGGATTAAGCTATGTAAAAGCGATTATTGATGCGCACAAAGGTAAAATTAATGTCAAAAGCGAGCCCGGTAAAGGCAGTGAATTCACTATTTATCTGCCATTTCAAGTGAATACTTAAATGTAAACCTTAACATATTGATAAAATTGGTTTGATAATTGTAGCAATCCAATAGTTGTTTGTTATTTGTTAAAACCCTTATTTATGATTGTTTGATTGTGAAACAGTCCGCTGTCTATCAGTCCACAGTCCACCGCTAATTTGTGAATTAATTTCATGTAAAAACTGCGGACTGCGGACAAGCAAACCGCCGACCTGAATATCCATTCAAATAATAGAACCATTTAAAATATATTGCTATGGACAACAACAGCCCGAAAATTTTATTGGTAGAAGATGACCAAAATTTTGGCGACGTACTATGTTCTTACCTCGAAATGAACAACTTTGACATCACGCTCGCTACCGACGGGGAAGCAGGCGCAGAGGCATATGGCAAGGGCAAATTTGACCTATGCATCCTTGATGTGATGATGCCGAAGAAAGACGGTTTCACACTCGGCAAAGAAATTCGTGAACAGAACAAGGACATACCTATCATTTTCCTGACTGCCAAGACGCTGAAAGACGACAAAATACAAGGCTTCCAAATCGGTGCGGATGATTATATCACCAAGCCATTTGATTCGGAAGAATTGTTGTATCGTATCCAAGCTGTCTTGAAGCGCAGTAAGCACGACGCGCAGGAAGAACCTGATGAATTTGTCATCGGTCAATACCATTTTAATTTTCCATTACGCATCCTCAATCACAATGGGGACAAGTCGAAACTTTCGCCGAAAGAAGCAGCACTTTTGAAGATGTTTTGCATGAGAATCAACAACATCTTGCCGCGTTCGGAAGCATTGACAAAAATCTGGGGCGAAGATAATTACTTCACCGCCCGTAGTATGGATGTCTTTGTGACTAAACTCCGAAAGTACCTCAAAGGCGATGAAAATATCGAAATCGTCAACATTCACGGTAACGGTTTCCAGCTCAAAGTGCGCGAGGCGACAGAAGCTTAAATTATTTCACGGTTCGATTGTTTCATGGTTTTATACTTGTTGTTTTTGCTTTGCAAAACACAGTAACGACGAAACAATGAAGCAATCGAACTATGAAAACCTCCGAAATATTTTCCACTTTCTCTCCTTCTTTTCCACTTTTTCATACACTCTTACTTTTTCTTTGGTGTGATGTAGGTTAATTCCCAATGACTTTGCAATCGTAGTTACTTTCACGTATATATCTTTCTCCTTTAAGGCTTCTGTCTCTATGGGGAACGGTTCTCCAAGATCTTTCACCACCTCCCCGCCCTTGAAATGCGGGTCTTCAACTACATATTCCCTTATAATTTCTCCATTTCGGTAATAGGTAAAATCAAATGAATCATCACAATCACCAACCGAACAAATGAAAATATCAAAATCTTTGCTCAAGGCTTGAAGTCGCTTTCTGAGTTCTTTATTGTGCCATAAATGATAACTCAAATCATCCATCACATGCGTCCATTCGTCATCTTCGGTGATAAATATGGCTTTTCTTTTTATCTCTCGCCCTTTTTCGTACGTTATCAGCTCATAACCTTCCAAACCGAATTTTTCCATGATTTCCGCATCAGACATCCAATATCCTCCATTGATAAATATCATGTAGGGACTAAAATAATTTTGATTTAATTGGTCGAGCATTGTTATTATTCAGATGAAATGAGGCGAAAATTCAAATTTACCAAAAACAGACTTGAATACTCTCTTTAATCAGGTAGTTTTATATTGTCAGCTTTTCTTAAAAAATTATAGAATTCATCAGCAGTACTAAAATTTAAAGCTACAAAACCTACCACATAGAAACTTTCATGCGAAAAATATGCGTATCTAGCTATAAATGAGTTATTTCTTTCTAATAATTCATATGTTCCGTCTGATTTTTTTTTCAATAATAAAATTCTCTTACGGCTTCCTCCTAAAGTTGGTCCGCTGTCGTGAGTAATTTCATTTACTCTTCCTGTTTTCCTAACTATGTGAATGACATTTTCATCCCCTCCCTTATACCAGTGATTAACCTCAAAAGTTAAATCAAGATAGATATATTTGTCATCCTTAATGATATATTCAGAATCTACCACCTTTCCTTCAGCAACATATTCAGCACTATCAATAAGCTCCAAAGATTTCTGTTCTTTTTCTTCTTTTGATAAATGAGCATACTTAAATGGTTGTGCATCAAGAGATGCAGTCATCAATATCAAAAAGACAAAGCAAATCATTTTAAAAACTATCTGAAAAATTGTTTTTTCCATAATGAGAATTAATTTTATTTTTTGTGTAAATTTCGAGATTCCTGAATTCAAATTTACCAAAATCAACGATTATATTTATGTGATAAAATCAAAATTCGCACCTAAATTAGCTTTTGCATTTGCTTTTACTTGTCTTCAACTTGAACTTAATAACATGCGCCTACCTCTTTTCATCATCATTTCATTTATCACTCTCATTTTTTGCACCTGTCAATCTACGCCCGATACACCCACACCTCCGGCTGAATCAAGCCACAATTTCCCCGAAGACTGGCTCGGCACATGGACAGGCTCGCTCATCATCTCCAAACCCGGAGGTGATACCATGCAAGTTCCGATGCAATTATATTATGCTGAAAATGATACATTGGACGACGGTTGGGATTGGCACATCATCTACGGTGCTGATGTGGAGGCAGGCAGACGTGCGTATACGCTACACACACGCGATGCCACGAATGGACATTACGTGATTGATGAGCATAATGGTATCGTACTTGACGCTCATCTATTGGGCGGTACACTATACAGTCGATTCGCCGTAGCAGGCAATCTTCTCACTACAATGACACGCAAGCAGGGCAATCAAATCATTTTTGAAATTATCTCAGGTAAACAAGAACCCGCCAATACCACAGGAAATATCGACGACATTTCCGAAGTTCAATCTTTCAACATCCATGTACAGCAACGCGCCGTCCTATCTCGCGTCCAAATTGAGGAACGATAAAATAATAACTTCGTGATTTGGACGGATTCTTTTGTCCTTATTTTCCCTTTTAAAATCAGTCATTATATCCACATAACTTCTTCTTTTAAAAAGAAAACTAACAACAAAATAACCTCGTCGAAATCACAAACTTATTATTTTATCGTTCCTCAGGAAAAAGCTGTAAATTAGCAGTGAGAAATTGCTACATGGTTCTATTGTTATATGGTTGCATGGTTGTATTGTGCATGATTATTGTGTTTTTGCTTCGCAAAAATTTATTTATGAAAAATACAATCACATAACAATGAAGCCATGAAACAATCAAACAATAGAATCATGTCATCACCTAATATTTTTGTCTTAATGATAGTCATTGGTTTCAGCTTTCCCATGTTATGTTGGGGGCAGAATTGCAGTGAACTCGAAGCCGAAATTAAACGACTAAAACGCGAGCTTTCTATCGAAAAAGCTGAAAAAGCCGAACTATTGCAGGAAGTACAGGCACAAGAAGTATCCAACGAATTTTTGAGAGGAAAAAATGATGACTTGATAGAGGAAGTCGTCCCGATGCGCTTTTTTAATAATAAGTACAAAAAGCTGGAACCACGTCTCAACGCCCTTGAAAATGAAGCCAAAAAACTCCGTGAAGATTCTGCAAAATATGTCCAAACCATCGACAAACTAAAAGATGGTTTGCAGGTAGAATTAATGGACAATCAACCAGCCGACGCTACCCCTTCATACAAGGCATTTATGGTCAATGACATCAATATCAAACGAACCAGCAGGAGTAATATTGACGCCACATTTTATCTTGCCGGACTCACAAAAGAAGCCGTCCAATCAGATGAAGAGATATTGATTAAATTGAAAGTATTTCGCAAACAAGGCGGTTTTTGGGAACAACTCGTTTATGGCGAAAAAGGCAGTGCAACTTACGACAAATACTATCGCCTCGAATTTTGTCAACCCTCCGAAGATAACTCCATTCGCTACCACAGCCTCAATAATTTTGAAGACCGAAAAGACGTCTCCGAGTATCGCGTAGAATTTTATTATGAAGAACAACTTATAGGCACACACAATTTCACGGCATTTAAGGGAAAGATATGAGTTGACGAGTTGTTGAATTGACGGGTTGACGAGTTATTGAAATTTGAAATTTCCTCACTATACTTCGTGTATTTTTTACACTTTTCTCAAAAAACCTTTGAAAATCCTAAACACTTCTCTAAATTTATTGATTGTAGATTTGGTCATTTTTGATTTTTGATTGTATTACAAAAAATTCTGCGAAGCAGAACACAATCAAAAATCACCAAATCAAAAATAATTCACTCATTGAATATGAAAAAGATAGTCGTCATGGCACACAATACAAAAAAGCCCGACTTGGTCGCTTTTTTGAAGGAACGTGAAGAATGGTTGTGGGGCAGAACGCTCATTGCAACAGGACGCTCGGCACAGGCAGTAGAAGCTGGTGGCGTCGAAGTACCGCTACATCATCTAAGTCCCGGCAAATCAGGCGGCTACAACGAAATTACCGAACTCATCAAAGCCGAAAAAGTCGATATGGTCATCTTCTTTCAAGACCGCGAAATTCAAGAGCAACATCACATTGACATCCGTCATTTGCTCGATGCGTGTAATGCCTCCAACATCCCACTCGCCACCAATCCGGCTACCGCCGAATTACTCATCATCGGCTTGATTCGCAAGGAATATGCGGAAAGACAAGCTATGTAATTGTTTGATTGTTGAATTGCTTGATTGTTTTATGGGCGATTTCTTTTCTGCTTCGCAAAAAAAATAAAAACAGTTCAACAATCAAGCAATCTTACAATCACTCAATTTCCTATCTTTACCCTCCCGCTTGGTTACGTATAAATATTAAACGGAACTAATATCCTAACTATTCAGAGGTCGGACAAAATCATCTGACATCTGACAACGAAGTGTTCTGACAGCAAAGCGGTCTGACTTCTATAATGTACTTGAGAATTATGCAGCCAAAACCGCGCAATATTATTTTTTTAGTAGCCGACAGCTTGCGTTTTGATAGCGTTTACGATGCCGGCATCCGCCTCCCCTATCTCGAACAACATGCCACTCAATTTACCGAAGCCCGTTCTGCCGGGTGCTGGACATTACCTGCTACCGCCTCGCTTTTTACAGGTTTGATGCCACACGAACATGGCGCAACCTCGCAGAGTCGCTCCATTCATTTGGACATCCCCACATTGGGAGAAAAAATGAAAGCTGCCGGGTATAATACCTACCAAGTCACTGCCAATATCGCTACGACAGATATTTTTGGCTTGCATCGTGGCTTTGATGAGGTACGCCGTATCTGGAAATTGGTAGACCCCAAATTTAATCGCCTCCAACAGTTATTGGTATTGATTGGCAAACCACGCCTACGCAAAAAACTCTTATCTAAGGATATACTCATGGAGCGCATGTCCTCCGACCTTGAAACGGCGAAAACATGGATTCAAAACACTTACGAAGATGTCTTTGAAGAAGCCCGAAAAATCATCCGCACCAACGAAGCCAAAGGCGAAAGCAGTTTTATCTTTTTGAATCTTATGGAAACACATTTTCCATATCACATTGCGCCGACTTTTGAGCTTTCGACCAATGGTGTGATTCGCAAATTGCGTGAGGTCACGTCCCTATTTCATATGGCGAACCAAACTTTCCTCACGAAAGGCAAGCAAAATATCAAAGCCGATATGCTCGAAGTACTCAAAAGCAGACAGCGCACAGCTTGGTGTTCTATCGCACCCGGCATCAATGCTTTTTGCGAAGAAATGCACAAGGATACGGGCAATTTGGTCATCTTTGGCGCAGATCATGGGGAGAATTTTGGCGAAACAGGTTGGACATATCACTTCAGTAATGTGACTGATGCAGGGAATAAAGTCCCTATGTTTTGGCTTGACCATCAAAACGATACACCACGCACTATCGGCGAAACCGTCAGCACCCGCCACATTTTCAACAGCCTCCTACGCGCCACGAACCAAGACCAACTCGGACCATCAATGGTGCACGAACCCGCACAATCCAATCCCGTTATGCAGTCCTTTTGGTATAATAATCGAGGCAAAACACACGACAAATTCAAATACAATCAAATTTGTTTTTTACTGGAAAATAATCGCTTCCTACTCCGCAATAATCAATGGTATCAAGCTCCCTTCAAAACAAGTTATGACGACCCCGATTACATTGCCCTTCCACCTGATGCTCATCCGATTCATGATTTAATGATGAATTTGAAAACTAAAGATGACCATTTGACGACCTTAGAGAATTTCCGAAAATTCTCATCCGGCATTTCATTCGAAGCCCAAGCGCATTAAAAGTAGCGCGGTCTGTAGACCGCACCCATTTTTTGCT
>JAHDEO010000250.1 GCA_020628725.1 Saprospiraceae bacterium | reverse complement strand
AAAACGGTCAAACGATTAGTCATTGTTTGACCGTTTTCTATGAATATTCATTTAAATACATTACAGCATAACCTATTCACTCATTCAAAATTCAAAATTCACTCATTCGAGTGTATAATAATATGCTAAATATTTGGAGAATTCAATCAAGAAAAGTTATTTGGCACACCATTTGGAATTTAAGCAAGACTACTACTAATTAATAAAGGACGTGAGACGAGAGACCGGAGGAAACATCTAAGCCAAATGTCAATTTAAATCTCTTGTCTCTCCTCTCACGTCTTACAGTTAATCTAAAAAAAAATAATATGAAGAAACTGATGTCATTAATGGTTATGTTATTTGTCGGCTTGAGCGTATTTGCACAAGTAGACAGAACATTGATTGAGAAAGCCAAAGCGCGGGAAGCCTCCGACCCGGAAGCCACGAAGATTCTGGACGCTGTCAACGAAAAATATGAAACGTTGGAGGCGATGCAGGTGGAGTTTAAGCTCACGATTAAGGGCGAAAATGAAAGCATGCAAGAGGGGAAAATGACACTAAAGGGTGAGCAATACCGCCTCGAACTTGCCGACCAAGACGTCATTTGCAACGGCAAAACGGTTTGGTTTCACTTGAAAGACAACGAAGAAGTACAAATCAACAACCCTGACCCTGATGGCGAGGATTTTCTCTCGCCTGCCAAAATGTTGAGTATTTATCAAGAAAATATGGTCGGGCAAATGCTCGACGACGCAAAAGTCAATGGACGTGTAGTTCATCAAATCGAAATCAAACCCCGCGAATCGCACGACGAAATCACAAAACTGCGCGTGACAATTGATAAAAATACAAAGGAATTGGTCAAAGTCGTCGTATTTACACGATATGCTGACCGCTATATTTTTGAATTTGAAAATTTGGTGGAGAATCCAAAATTGAGTGATACCCTCTTCAATTTTGATGTTGCCAAATTTCCGGGTATTCACATAGAAGACTTACGAATAGAGTAATCAGTCCATAGTCAATGGTCGATAGTCCATAGCCAAACGCGAGGCATTCTATCGACTATGGACTATCGACCATCGACTAAAAAAATAGGTTTGCAGTACAGGCTGCAAGCCTTTTTTTGTGTCATGGTGTTAACTTATTCGCGAGAAAAATTCAAATAATGCATTAAAAAATCACGATTAATGAATGTTTTTTAAATTTTTCTTAACAAAAAAGCAACGTTTTACGTTAAAAACTCGTTATTATATATGTTGTTATAAAACAATAAAATTTGATTTCAATAAAAATATGACACGATAAAATATATTAAAAGGCTAAATTATTGGATTTTGTCAAATGTATTTCGTAACTTAGCCATTCAACATCATCTTTTAACATTATAACCCGAAAGCAAAATGGAGCAAGTAAAAACAATATTATTAACACTTTCGATTCTCTGTCTACTTTTCGTCGTTACGGCAAAAGAGATGCCCTCTATTCTCATAGAGGAAAGTACAGAAATTATTTCCACACCTCCCGGTCCTGCCAATCCTGAAGCAAGAGCGATGATGGATAGTATCTACCAGCGTTACGACCAATTCAAATCTTTGAAGGTCGATATGGTACTCACCACAGGTTTCCAAAATAATGTTGCAACAGATACCATTCGCGGTTTTATGGATGGTTCAAAATATCGCCTCGAAATGCCACATCAGGATGTAGTGCATGACGGCAAAAAAGTGTGGTTTTACGATAAAATTTCTAAAAAAATATTCAATAAACCCAATAATCCTAACGAAGCCAACTTCATCTATCCTATAAATACAATTAAAAGTTGGGAAAGTGCCTTCACATATTCCATCGCAGGAGAATTGGATTTGGGCGAGCATACTTTTGTGAAAATGTCTTTCATTCCGAAAACTGACAACTTCTCTGCTCCCGACTCTCCGCAAATTAATCTATTTGTAGACAAAGAGAATTTCCAGATTCTAAAAATTACTTTCTTACAGTCCAACGGCTACATTCACATGCTTGATTACGTTGATTTGGAGGCAAATATCAAGTTTGACCCGTCGTTGTTCGTACTTGATATCTCCTAATTTACACATACCAATTCCCTTTCTTTCTTACATTAAGATTTCGATAGATTTATAAAAAAGTTCACCTTAATGTATCCTTTTTCGTCGTTTTATCGTCATATTTGTGACATGATACCGGACGGGTATCATAATTTTGCTAAAAAAGTCGATAAAAGATGATGATTTTTTATCAACCATCGACTATGGACTGTATCATTTTCTAACCAAATCTTAATTTAGTTATGTTTAAAGAATTTAAAGAGTTTATCATGACGGGCAACGTCATTGACTTCGCTATTGCCGTTATATTGGCAGGTGCGGTAGGACTCGTTGTTAACGGTTTCGTACAAGACATCATTATGCCTATCGTGGGTCACTTCATGGGAGGAATGGATTTCGCAAATTTGAAGTACGTTCTTAGTCCGGCTGTAGGTACTGAAGGTACTGAAGGATACGTTGCTGAAAATGCAGTGAGATGGGGTAAATGGTTGAACACCATTATTAGCCTTCTTACTGTTGGTCTAGTTCTATTCTTCTTAGCAAAAGCTAAAATCAGAGCTATGGGAGCTGCTCCGGATCCTGAGCCTACACTAGATCAAACTCTCTTGACAGAAATCAGAGACGCACTGAAAAAATAAAATTCCAAAACACTCTCGGTTTAGCCGAGACCAAATTCCAATCCATATACGGACTCGGAGTTTGTGCTTGTTTTTGAGAATTTTTCAAATTATAAAAACCGATATTGGGTAAACCAATATCGGTTTTTTATTTAATAATACGCCATTTAACCAACCAGTAACCCGCAACTCGCAACTTGCAACTCGAAAAACCCTGTAAAAACACCTGCCAACTAATTAAAAAATCTTAATTTTAGCTCTCGGAGGTTAAATTCCAAGCATCAAATTCCAAATTCCAATGAGGTGAGACCGAAAATTCTTAAACTTGAGTTTGAACTTGAACTTGAACTTGAACTTAATATGAGAACTATATTTACCCTGTTATTCACAGGCTTTGTAGCTGTGCTTATGGCACAACCTGCCAATGATGAATGCGCCAATGCCGTCAATATTCCTTCCATCGAAGGATATTGCTCCGGTGCGGCTGAATTTACCACAACGGATGCTACTACAAGCGCAGGATATGGTATCCCCGCTACGTGTAGTCCAAGTTGGGATGGTGACCAAAACGATGTGTGGTTTACTTTTTCTACTACATCGACTATCATTGATGTGACTATTTCGGTGACGGGTTCTACTTTGGAACAACCACAAATAGCGATATATCGGGGGGATTGTAGCGGCTTCGCCGAACTTGCCTGTGTACAAGGTGCAGCAGGGGAAAATAGTGTATTATTGGATGTGTTGGCACTCGACCCGTCAGAAACCTATTATCTCCGAATCAATGCTGCTGCAACGGGAGTCGATGGCGATTTTCAATTATGCATCGATGAATTTAGTTCCAATGTAATTGCAAACGTTACGACGACCGAATGTACGGGTTTACTCTACGATACAGGTGGACCGGACGGTAATTATGGTGCTTTTGAGAATTTTCAATTCTCCATCTGTCCTACCGATCCGCACGATTGTATCGGTATTACCATTACAGAATATGATATCGAACCTGTATTTGATAATCTTTCCATCTACGATGGTGCAGATAATACCGCGCCATTAATCGAAAGTATTGATGGACAAAGCAACGGGCAAATTACCTTTGTTCCGGTAGAAACTACAGGTTGTGTCACTATTGGGTTTACGACAGACGGTGGTGTTTTCAGAAGTGGCTTTGAATTGACTTGGGAATGTACGCAAGGCGGCTGCCCCGGACCTCCGCCGGATTTTATTACTTGTAGTGGTACGTTCTACGATAGCGGTGGACCAAATGGAGACTATTCCAATGATGAAGTAGAAGAATATATCATTTGTCCCGATTCGGCTTATAGTTGTCTGAATCTGACTTTTGTAGAATATGACATTGAGGCGTTTTTTGATTTTATAAATGTTTATGAAGGACAAGGTATCGAAAACGGAACTTATCTTGCTACGCTTGATGGTTCGGGCAATGGTGTTACTTTTCATACCGAAGATTGTTTTACGATTGAATTTCAGTCGGACTTCACCGTCACCAATCCCGGTTGGGAAGCCATGTGGGAATGTACGCAGGAAATGTGTCCGCCCGACGGTAGTGATGTTGAATATCCTGATTTGACGGATTGTAGCGGTACATTCTTCGATACAGGTGGTGAAAATGGTAATTATCTCAATAACGAAAACTGGAATTTCAGTATTTGTCCTGCTGATTCCAATATGTGTATCGTGTTGGATGTCATCAGCTACGACCTTCCGGGAGATGGAGATGTACTGACTATTTATGACGGGCCTGATCTAACGGGTTCTGTCTTGGGACAATATTTCATTAGCGGAGCAAATGATGAAATCCAAACACCAAGTGGATGTGTGACGATTGCCTTCCAATCGAATGCAATCGTTAGTGCAGGTGGTTTTGAGATTAGCTGGCAATGTACGGAAGAAGCCTGTACAATTGATAGCCCCATAGTGGTTGACCCGGATGTAACACCAACAGAACTAGCAGATATTATCGCGGCTGATGGGGTAGTCATTAGCAATGTGACCCTCAATTGCCCCGGTGGTTCGTATGGTACATTTGATACGCCCGGTAATTGCAATGTCGGTATGGAAAATGGTATCGTCCTGACCAATGGCTCTGCTATTGATGCTCAAGGGCCTGATACAGGCGGCGGTACAAGTACTGATTTATTTGGAAATGGTGATATGGATTTGGATGAATTGCTTTCGCAAGGCGGTTCATTTTTCTCTACGCAAGATGCTTGCATACTCGAATTTGATGTATTTGCACCGACCAATATGCTCTCCTTCAATTATTCATTTGGTTCGGAAGAATATCCTGAATTTGCTCCACCAAATAATACGATTTACAACGATGTCTTCGGCTTTTTTATCAGCGGACCGGGTATTTCAGGACCTTTTACCAATGATGCGATTAATATTGCCTTGATTCCGAATAGCACAACACCTGTTTCTATTAATAATGTCAATGCAATTACCAATAATCAATATTACATTGATAACCAAGGCGGACTTTGTGTAGAATATGATGCCTTTACCACGGTGCTTACGGCTACTGCGGATGTTGTTGCTTGCGAAACTTATCACATCAAACTCGCGGTTGCTGATGTAGGTGATGGTGTATTTGATTCGGGTGTATTTATCCAAGCGCAAAGTCTCTCTACAGGTGCAGCTTCCATTGTACCGACTTATGAGTATAGTCCCGATATTGACATAGCGATTGAAGGTTGTGCCACCGGATTATTCAATATTTCACTGGATGGCGCACAAACTGATACTACAGTTATTTACATTGATGTAGGAGGTACGGCAACCAACGGAGAAGATTTCGCCGCTATACCTGATTCACTCATATTCTTACCCGGCGATACAATACTTTCTATTCCTATTGACCCGATTGAAGATGGTGTAGTTGAGGGGCTTGAAGAAGCTATTATTTACCTCACAACACCTACCGAATGCGGTAATATTCAAACAGATTCAGCGGTTATTCAAATGCAGGATTTTATTGATTTGGAAATTCTTCCTGAAAGTCCGTTTATCACTTGTACTGATGCTACTTTTGATATAACGGCAAATAATGCGCTGAATTATCTGTGGAGTACAGGCGATAGCACCGCATCAATTACAGTGACAGCTACTACAGATACCACTTACTACGTAAGGGGAACAGTAGGGAATTGTATGGTCGAAGATAGTATTGAAATCATCATTTCTGAATTAGAAATACAAACTGCGAGCGTACCGATTAGTTGCTTTGAAAATGGTGGTTCGATAACAACAAATATCAATGGCGGTATCGCCCCATTCTCCTACGAATGGAGTGACGCAAATATCGGAGATGTACAAAATCCGACGGATTTACCCGAAGGCACATACACCGTCACCGTTACGGATGCCAATGATTGTACAGGTATTTCTACCGTCGAAATTGTCACCCTCGAACCTTTTGAAATTGACGTTCAACAAGACACCACCACGACCTGCGGTCAAAATAATGCCAACGTCATCATCGTCAACCAACCAACAGGTGATTTCGAGATTACCTATGAATGGGACGATGGACAAAATACTGCTACTGCCGTAGGTTTATCTTCCGGCATACACACCGTTACAGTTACGCTTGCCGACTCACTCGGCAATAGTTGTATCGAAACGGATATAATAGACATTGAAGCCGAATTATTGCTTAGTATTGACCTTGTGGCTACACCTGAAAGTTGTGTTGATGGAGGCTCAATTGCGGTGGTCGTTACGGCGGGTGTACCGCCTTTTGAGTATAGCATTGATGGAATGACTTTTCAATCGGACAGTATATTCACGGGACTTTCGGCGGGAGATTATACCATAATTGCACAAGATAGCGACGGTTGCTCCGCAACTGCTCAAGCAACTATCAATGCGCCACTCATGCCGATACTCACAGGCACAAGTGACGAAGCAACTTGCGGTGCTAACAACGGCTCTATCACGCTCACCGCTTCTAATGGAAGTGCCCCATACCAATATAGTATTGACAACTGCGTTACCTTCCAAACGTCACCTGTGTTTACAGGACTTGCAGCGGGTGCTTACACCGTTTGTGCGGTAGATGCGGCAGGCTGTGAGGTGACGAATACAGTCACCGTTGTCGAAACCGATCCTGTACAGATAAATATCGGCGATACATTTAGCACAGGCTGCGGCGAAGAAACTGCTACCGTAACTATTGATGACGTAACAGGCGGTGTGCAAAACTACGAATACAGCGTCGATGGCGGCGTTACTTTCCAAGATGATAATACTTTCATGCTCGAACCCGGCACGTATACCGTAGTCGTACAAGATGCGACAGGCTGTACGGCTTCTGCTATTATTACAGTTGCGGCATTCCCCGGACCTGTTATCACTGCGAATCTTCAAAGCCCAAGTTCTTGCGGAGCGATGGATGGCGTTATTCAGATATTCCCTAATGGCGGTGCGCCGCCGCTCGAATATAGTAACGATGGCGGTGCAACGTATCAAGAGTCGTCTATATTCACTGGATTGAGTGCAGACACTTACACGCTTATCGTAGGTGATGCGGGAGGTTGTTTTGATACCTTAATGGTGAATTTGACGGAACCCGAAGCACCGCTTATTGATAGTATTAATTTCGTCAATCCTATGTGTGGTGAGAAAGATGGTTTTATCGAAATCATTATCAGCGGCGGCAATCCAAATTTTGAATATAGTATTGATGATGGCGAAACATTTCAGGGTTCAAATACTTTTGAAGAATTGGCTGCGGGGGAATACGAAATTATCGTAGAAGATTTCCTCGGATGTCGCGCCACTTCGATGGTTACGCTGACACAAGCCGGTGCGCCTGAAGTCACTGACCTTGATATTACACCTGCAACTTGCGGCGATGATAATGGTACTTTAGATGTTACGATAGAAGGCGGAGTAGAACCATACATTTACAGCATCAACGGTGTTAATTTCCAAATGGAAAATAACTTCCTCAATATTAGTCCGGGCGTTTACACACTCACGGTTCAGGACTCAGTAGGTTGTACGACAGAAGTATTGACACAAATCGTCACGACAGGTTCATTGATTATTGGTAATATCGAAACATCCAATCCATCTTCATGTGATGTATTGGATGGCGCAATTAATATTTTTGTAAATGGCGGTACAGCACCATACGAATTTAGTATTGATAATGGAGCAACCACCCAGTCCGATGGTTTATTTACAGATTTGGATGCAGGAGAATATAATATCATAGTAACAGATGTCAACGGTTGCGCTGCCGTTCAAACGGTACAATTAGCGACCTACGACAATCCTGCCATTACCACTATCAATGTAGAAGATACCAAGTGTAATGAAGATGATGGAAGCATTGATATTTTCGTAACAGGCGGTACGCCAAATTATCAATATAGTATCGACGGTGGTACGACCTTCCAAGGCGGCAATTCATTCAATAACCTGCCCGGAGGAGTGTACAGCGTTGTAATAGAAGACTTTACAGGCTGCCAAGTCATCAGCGAAGTCACGATTAATAGCACGGATGCTCCCGTCATTACAGATTTGATACTCAAAGACCCTGCTTGTGGAGAGGATAATGGTACAATTACCATTACCGTAATAGAAGGTACACCTGCTTACGAATATAGTATCGACGGTGGTGCGAGTTTCCAAAGCAGCACAGTCTTCAATGATTTAGGTGCAGGAACTTACGAAATAGTTGTTACAGATGCAGAGGGCTGCGAAAGTTACGACCAAGCCATTTTGAGTGATAATGGAGCATTAGTTATCGGGGCGATTGATATAGATGATTCCGTTTGTGATGGTGAAAATGGTACACTCAATGTTTCTGCAAATGGTGGTACACCACCTTATCAATATAGTGTCAATAATGGCACGAATTACCAATCAAGTAATGTATTCGCGGGTCTACCACCCGGCACGTATAATGTCGTTGTACAAGATGCCAATGAATGTACTGCCATACAAACTGTGAATCTTAATTCTTCCGGTTCGCCTGAAATTGATGCGGTACTGCTCACGGCAGCTACTTGCGGCGAGTCAGATGGTATCATCGAAATCACAGCAAGCAGTGGCGCACCTGTGTACCAATACAGTATCGACGGCGGTACAACTTTCCAAAGTGGCAACACTTTTACAGGATTGGCTGCGGGAACTTATGATGTTATCGTAGAAGATGCTATCGGTTGTCAAGCGACGGAGCAAGTTGAGATACTTCCAACTACTGCGGCTGTACCACAAATTATGACCGATGGTCCTACAGATTTCTGTTTCTACGAGGACATTACGCTGAATGCAGGTGATTTTGTATCCTACGCATGGTCAACGGGGGAAGAAACCCAATCCATTACGACCAATCAAACAGGAACATATTTTGTTACTGTTACGGATAATGAAGGTTGTGTCGGTATTGGTGAAATCACGCTGAATGTTACGCCTGAATTTACAGTAGATGCAGGAGAGGACATCATGGTAGGATTGGAAGAAGACTTTGATTTAGGGGTTGTTTTTGTTGACCCGGATTTCGTATACTCTTGGGCAGGCTCGGATGGTACATCGGCGAATGGTTCAGATGTCACATTCACTGCGAATCAAGTCGGTACGGTGACTTATACAGTTACAGCTCTTGTTGATGGTTGCGAAGTTACCGACCAAGTGACCGTCACGGTAGAAGACCGCAGCAGCTATTCCGTACCAAATGTTTTCTCTCCAAATGACGATAATTTAAATGAAATATTCAGAGTCGTAAAGACAAATTCTATTGATATTCTGGAGTTTAGAGTGTTCAACCGTTGGGGAGAAGTCGTATACGACAACCCCCAAGGTGAATGGGACGGTAAATTCAGAGGGGCTGAACAAGTATCAGATGTGTACACGTACTACATCGTCCTCCGCCTTCCGAATACCGAACAAGTAGAACTCGCAGGAGATGTATTATTAATGAGGTAAATCAGTCCATAGTCCATGGTCGATAGTCCATAGTTTTGTTTTTTCGCGTAGCGAAAATAATAAACTCGTGACTGCCTATCGACTATGGACTATCGACTATGGACTAAACAAACATGAAAGTTTATAAAAATGCTGATGAAGCCACTCATGACATACAGGATGATATGACCCTGATGCTCGGAGGTTTTGGTTTATGTGGAATTCCTGAAAACTGTATTACCGCGCTCGTCAAAAAAGGCGTGAAGGGCTTGACTTGCATCTCTAATAATGCCGGTGTAGACGACTTTGGTATCGGCTTGATGTTAAAGACGCGACAGGTCAAAAAAATGATTTCGTCTTACGTAGGCGAGAATGCCGAATTTGAACGCCAACTCCTTTCCGGCGAACTTGAAGTGACGCTGACACCACAGGGTACACTCGCAGAAAAGATTCGTGCAGGCGGTGCGGGGATTCCTGCATTTTTTACGGCTACGGGCTATGGTACAGAAGTGGCAGAAGGCAAAGAAACCCGCGAAATCGACGGACGTTGGTATGTTCTCGAACCTGCCTTACATGCTGACTTTGCTTTGGTGAAAGCGTGGAAAGGTGATACAATGGGTAATTTGATTTTCAAAGGGACAGCCCGTAACTTTAATCCAATGATGGCTATGGCAGGTAAAATTACTATTGCTGAAGTGGAGGAATTGGTAGAGCCGGGTGTACTTGACCCGAATTTTATTCATACGCCGGGTATTTTTGTGCAACGTATTTTTCAAGGAGTGAATTATGAAAAACGTATTGAACAAAGGACTGTGAGAGGATAATACGATTTAAAGTTTAAGAACAACAAGTCCAAGTTCAAATCAACTTTAAACCCTCCTTCAAACTCCAAATTTCAGTAAGAGAGTGAACTACAACACGATTTCTTATTGAAATTTGGAGTTTTTTATGTGTTTTTTGAGGGATAAATTGATAGTAGGAAATTTTTTTGCGCCCAATGTTAATTTAATGTTAATTTAATGTTACTGGAGTGTAAAAAAATACTTACCTTTGTAGAAGCCATTATTTTACTTGGCTATTTCAATACTATAAACTTTACGTTATGAAAAGCAAAAAATTCAGCGAAAAGCAACGGTTTAATGATAAATTAGTTTTTT
>JAHDEO010000249.1 GCA_020628725.1 Saprospiraceae bacterium | reverse complement strand
GTCGCGACCCCGTAATGACTGCTTTAGCTGTCAAATGCGTTATTGTTTTAATTTTTAAAAACCTAAAATAAGTGAAATGTAATTTGTTTTTTATTTCACTTGACAGCTAAAGCAGTCATTACGGTTTTCCGAAATTTACCCCGTTCAAAGTATATTTTGAAAAATACCAAACCAACGTGAATAATACGTGTGTTTTTTTGTTGGGGAATACTAAACTAACGCAGAACACGGGCTGGAAGCACCGTGCTACGATAATACAAATTATGAAAAAGACATTTACACTCTCCGTTTTCACGGACAACAAAGCAGGACTTTTGCACCGCGTGACGACAGGATTTACGCGCCGCAAAATTAACATTGAAAGTCTCACCGTTTCGGAAAGTGAGATACCGAATATTCACCGTTATACGATTGTGGTGAAATTGGAAGAAGAAAATGTGATAAAACTCGTTGCGGCACTCGAAAAGCAAATCGAAGTCCACAAGGCATTTTATCACGGTGAAGAAGATATTATATATCAGGAAATTGCCTTGTATAAAATTCCTTCCGGTGTCATCGTGAATGATGGTTTGGCAGAGAAAATTGTGCGTTTTCATGGCGCACGTATGTTGGCTTGCGAACCGAGATTTACCATTATCGAAAAGACCGGACACGCAGAGGAAATCGAAGCCTTATTTAAGGAACTCGAACCCTTTGGGATTCTTGAATTTGTGAAGTCGGGACGTGTGGCGATTACGAGACCAATGCGGGAGTTGAGGGATTATTTGGAGGAATTGGAGGTCGCGGCTGCCAACTGATTAAATAATTTTAACTTACAAAAGCTAACATTACATAATGGAAATAAAAGATCAAATTGACTGGAAGGTAATAGACCAACTTCATGCTGCCACTATTGAGTTTAGTCGAAACTGCTCAAGTATCAAGAAACTTTGTGTAACAGTTCTTATCGCAGCTTGTACATTACTCGCCAAATTCACTGGAGAGGCTTTAGATCCCTCATTTTTTGTTGCAGGTTTTTTAATCCCATTATTTTTTTGGGGCTTAGATGCAATAAGCTATTTCTATCAAGAAAAACTTAGAGGAATGATTAATGATAAACTTAATGATATTAAGAATAGAAATGCTAGTGATACTTTGAGGTCTTTAGAGGGTATTGTTTTGGGGACACATAGGACAAAGAAAAGTAGAGTAACAAGATCTATATTTAATTCCTCAATGCTTCTTTATTACATTTTAATTGGACTTGATATAATTTTATTTATTGCTTTTAAAAATAAGCTTATATGAAGATATTCATTAGCTATACTATGAAAGGTGGAGAAATAGATGAATCTTATCTAAAGAGTATAAATCAAAAGGTGACGGCTGAAAATGTAGAAATATTTATAGATAAACTTCATAATAATGATTTAGACCCTCAACAGAGAATTGAAAAAGAAGTTAAAAATTCAGATATATTAATTTTAATAGAATCTAATTTTGTGTTCAAATCTGATTGGGTAAAAAAAGAGATTCAGATTGCGCGTGAGGAAGGAATACCTATATACTTTACCAGACAGAAAGATGTTATAAAAACAATAAAATTAATGTCAAGTAGACTTTCAGTATGTTAGGTTAAAACGCCTTTCTGAATTTATTTCAGAATCTCCCAAACGACAAGGCACAATTTTAAATATGAGCTTCAATTTAACGTCGGTTTTCATCGTCTGGAAGATGCTGAAATGAGTTCAGCAAGACGATTACTTTTTAACATAAAATATAGAAAATATTGCGTGGTGTCTGATTAAGTAAAATCAACAAATCATTATTGAAATGGCTAAATTAAATTTCGGCGGTACATTGGAGAATGTAGTGACTCGCGACGAATTTCCACTCGAAAAAGCAAGAGCAACGATGAAAGACGAGACCATTGCGGTCATCGGCTACGGCGTACAGGGTCCGGGGCAGTCTTTGAATTTGAAAGACAATGGCTTCAACGTCATCGTAGGGCAGCGGCAAGGCTCGGCGAGTTGGGATAAGGCGATTGCGGACGGCTGGGTACCGGGTACGACACTTTTTCCGATTGAAGAGGCTGCACAACGCGCTACCGTCATCCAATATTTGCTCTCCGATGCCGGGCAAATCGCTCAATGGGAAACCATTAAAAAGCACCTGACGGCGGGTAAGGCTTTGTACTTTTCGCATGGCTTCGGCATTACGTATAACGATAAAACAGGTATTATTCCGCCTGAGGATGTGGATGTTATCTTGGTCGCGCCCAAGGGGTCGGGGACTTCTTTGCGCCGGATGTTTGTTGCCGGAAAGGGCTTGAACTCCAGCTATGCGATATATCAGGATGCGACGGGTCGTGCTTATGAGCGTGTCGTATCGTTGGGTATCGGCGTGGGGTCGGGCTACCTCTTTGAGACGGATTTCAAGAAGGAAGTCTTCTCTGATTTGACGGGTGAACGTGGTATTCTCATGGGTGCGCTCGCAGGTGTTTTTGAGGCGCAATACAATATCCTTCGCAAGCACGGTCACTCGCCTTCAGAGGCGTTCAACGAGACGGTGGAAGAACTCACACAAAGCCTCATGCCACTCGTTGCCGAAAACGGCATGGACTGGATGTATGCCAATACCTCCACCACCGCACAGCGCGGCGCACTCGACTGGCGACATAAATTCCGCGAGGCAGTCACGCCCGTTTTTGAGGATTTGTACGACAGCGTTTCGAGCGGAAAAGAGGCGGAAATCGTCATCAAAGCCAACAAGCAAGCCGATTATCGCGTCAAATTGGAGGAGGAATTGAAGGAAATTCGTGAGTCGGAAATGTGGCAGACGGGGGCACAGGTGCGTAAGTTGCGTCCTGAAAATAATTAACGTCAACGGTTTAAATTTTAGGACATGAAAACCCGCCGCTCGCAAATTATTCATCGCAAAAGCACAGGGTTTAAACCCTGTGCTTTTGCGATGAATAATTTGCGAAAAGCACTTCACATTATATCGCTTATTGGGCTGACTATCATGGTCGCGTTCCATGCCTATACATTGGACGTGACCAACGACGAAGCCTACTCATTTTTCCTACTCAAAACGGAATATTACCGTGCCCTATTCGGTACGGCAAACACACATTGGCTCAATAGTATTTTGATGAAAATTGAAATGCTGGTCTTGGGTGATGCGCCTTTTTCGTGGCGGATTCATTCGGTGTTGGCGTTTCCGTTTTTTTGTATAGGTGTGTATCGTGTGACGGGTTTTATTCGGAATAATGCGCTGGCGATTATTTGTTATTCGCTCATCGTTTTGAATCCGTATGTGTTGGATTGGTTTGGAGTGGCGCGGGGCTATGGATTGGCATTGACTTTTCAGGTGTGGGCTTTGTATTATTTGTTTTTAGAACGTAAAACGATTTTGCAAATCGTCACCCGAAAACAGGCGGAACGATTTACAAAATCGTTTTACGTTTGGATAAAAATACTCTTGCTTTGCGCCTTGATGTTGGTGGCGAATTTGTCGTATTTTTATACGTTCTTGGGAATTATGAGCGTGTTTTTATTATCTACACGTAAAACGATTTTGCAAATCGTCACCCGAAAACAGGCAGAACGATTTACAAAATCGTTTTACGTTTTACTCGCGTTTGGATTTGCTATTTTACTAATGGGGACAATAGCAAATTTGTGGTTTGTACGACAAAATGACCCTTCGATGTATGGGGGGAATGAATTGGTGTATTCCGTCTTCGGAACGGTGTGGGAAGCGTTTTTTTATCAGGCGAATTATGCCGGAATTGCTGTGGTTTTGTCTTGGTTGACTTTAGCGATGTTGCTTGTTTTCGGGGGAATTTCGGTGGTTCGTTTTATTAGAAATCGGCAAATCACTTCTATATTTTCATTGACTTTGATTGTTGGGATTTTGGTCTTGTTGAATGTGTTTTTTCACTTCCTATTTGACGCACCTTATCTGGCAAATCGCACAGCTTTGCAGTGGTGGATTCCGGGGATGTTATTGATTTTTTTCTGTACCGACGACTTTAGTCGTCGCGAAACCAACAACCCGACGGCTAAAGTCGTCGGTACGGGTTCTCTTATAGGTTTGGGCGTAAGTATGATTTTGGCGATTCATCTATTCACACAATTCAATCCGAATATCGTATATGAATGGCGAGATGTAAGTCGCAGTAAGCAGATTATCAATGATTTACATGAATTAAAGGCGAAAAATGTTGGTTTGAATAAATACGTTTTAGGTGTTTTTTCAAATTACTATCAAATTACAGACGAACGTTTTTCGGATTTAGAATACCGACATTTACCCGAAAAAAAATTAGCGGATTGTAGAGAAAAAGATTGGAGTGAAGTGAGCAATTTGGATTATATAATTGTTTCATTTGATGAAACGATTCATTGTTTGAAACGTAGAAATATGCAGTACGAAGTTGTTAAGCAGTACGACAATCATCGTATAATTTCTTTACGCGGTAACTAAAGTAGCCGCTACGTGAGCGAAAATGGAAACAGCAACGATATATTACCCAAAATTATCAGACATCAACGATGCCAAGCAACGATTGCGCGGCATTGCGGCGGTTACACCCTTGATGGAAAATCTTAATTTGTCGCAGGAATACGAGTCGCATATCATGCTCAAACGAGAGGATCTACAGGTCGTACGTTCCTACAAAATTAGGGGAGCATACAATAAAATGTCGGCATTGACAGAAGCGGAATTGGCAAAGGGCATCGTATGCGCGAGTGCGGGTAATCACGCACAAGGTGTAGCCTATTCGTGTCGAAAAATGGAGGTACGCGGTACGATTTTTATGCCGACTTCTACACCAAATCAGAAAATCAGCCAAGTGAAAATGTTTGGTGGAGAATATGTGACGGTAGAGTTGGTGGGTGATACCTACGATGATGCGTATCATGCGGCTTTGGAGTTTTGTGAAGCGCAGGATAGTACGTTTATCCACCCTTTTAATGATGCAAAAGTTATTGAAGGTCAAGCAACTGTAGGCTTAGAAATCCTTGGTCAAACGCCCGTAGCGATTGATTATATTTTTCTGCCTGTGGGTGGTGGAGGCTTATCGGCGGGGGTTAGTTCGGTGTTCAAAGCCTTGTGTCCAAGTACCAAAATCATCGGTGTGGAACCGGAAGGCGCGCCCTCAATGTCGCTTTCTATCAAGAATGGCGAGAATACTGAATTAAAAAAATACGACAAATTTATCGACGGTGCGGCAGTCGGCAGGGTAGGGGATTTGAACTTTGAAATTTGCCGTCAAAACCTCGACGATATGCTCACCGTACACGAAGGGCGTGTCTGCCAAACAATTCTCGATTTGTATAATAAAGACGCGATTGTAGCCGAACCCGCCGGTGCACTTGCCCTTGCTGCCCTCGACCAATATCGCGAAAAAATCAAAGGTAAAAACGTGGTCGTACTGATTAGCGGGAGTAATAATGACATCACCCGCACCGCCGAAATCCGGGAACGTGCTCTGCTTTATGGAGGCTTGAAACATTACTTTATTGTGCGTTTTCCGCAACGTCCGGGAGCTTTAAAAGAGTTTGTGAGCGACATACTCGGACCCGACGATGATATTACGTATTTTGAATATAAGAAAAAACATAATCGTGAAAGCGGACCTGCCGTAGTCGGCATCGAATTGAAGCGAAAAAGCGACCTTGCTCCCCTCGTAGAGCGCATGAAAACGAATAATTTTTACGGTGAATATTTGAACGAAAAACCTGATTTGTATCAATTTCTTGTTTAGTCGATAGTCCGTAGTCCATAGTCGATAGGCAGCCGCGAGTCAGTTTTTCGCGTAGCGAAAAATAATACTATGGACTATCGACCATCGACTATGGACTGCACTCATGAACAAACAAATCCTCCGTCTCGCCATTCCCAATATCATCAGCAATCTCTCTGTGCCGCTACTCAGTACGGTGGATACCGCACTCATGGGGCGACAAGAATCTGCGGCGTATATCGGTGCGGTGGGTTTGGGCGCGATTATTTTCAATTTTATTTATTGGTCTTTCGGCTTCCTGCGGATGGGTACGACGGGGCTTGCCGCACAAGCCTATGGAAATAATGACCACCAAGAATTGAGCAATATTTTGGGGCGGGCATTTATCGTGGTGGCGGGTGGTGCGGTACTGATTTGGGCATTGCAAGTGCCGATTGCTTGGGCGAGTTTTGGCTTGTTGGATGGGAGTGCGGAGGTGGAATCGCTGGCGCGGGAATATTACGATATTCGCATATGGGCGGCGCCGGCTACGATTGGTTTGTATGCGATGATGGGTTGGTTTTTTGGGATGCAAAACGCGATTTATCCCATGATATTGACCATTCTGATTAATATTGTGAATGTGGTTGCCAATCTTTATTTGGTCAATCATTTGGGGATGAAAGCGGACGGCGTGGCACTTGGTACGGTCATCGCGCAATACGTGGGCATCTTTGCCGCTTTCGGGCTTTTTTATTATAAATATCGTGATTATATTAAATTTTTTAATCGTAAAAAAATACTTGAATTAGAGGCGATTAAACGATTTATGTCGCTCAATGCTAATATTTTTATCCGGACTTTCTGCCTGATTTTCGTCCTCGCTTTTTTCACCAATCAATCTGCCAAACAAGGCGATGTCCTGCTTGCGGTCAATATGATTTTGATGCAACTCATCAACTGGATGGCATACGGCGTGGATGGCTTTGCTTTTGCTTCGGAAAGTCTGGTAGGCAAGTACGCAGGTGCGAAGGATATGGCGAATTTGAAAAAGGCAGTGCGCTATTCTTTTGCTTGGGGAATGGTGCTGGCATTGGGTTTTAGTGTAGCGTATTTTTTCGGAGGAGAACCTTTGCTTTGGCTCTTTACCGACCAAGAAAATATTGTCGCGGCTGCTTTGCCTTTTCTGGCTTGGATGGGTTTGATTCCCTTATTAGCCACACCTTCGTATATGTGGGACGGCATTTATATCGGGATGACCGCTTCGCGGGAAATGCGGGATAGTATGTTGCTGGCGATGATTATTTTCCTGATTAGTTTTTTCGCTTTTCGATTTATGGGGAATAATGGACTTTGGTTGGCTTTGGTGATTTTTTTGGTGGCGCGTGGGGGAATTCAGTGGTTGTGGTGGCATCGGCGGATAATGAACTGATGTAGTTTTATTTCTTTCTCTTTTTATTCGATAATTTCCGCATTAATTGAAGACAATATGTATTAGTGGGGTCTACTTTTAGTCCCATATTGGTATATTTCTTTGCCTTGTCTAATTTCTTCAAATGAACAAAAAGCCATGCTAATATAGAATAATCATCACCATTACTGGATTCGTTTATTCGTTTTTCGAAGACATCTGATATAGTGTTAATTATTATTTCTTTATGTTCTTTATCTATGTTTTCAGAGTTTTTGATTCTTGTAATTAACCTATTAGATATGTTACTTATTTCTGATATGTGAGTGTCGGGTAATATGCATATCTCTGAGAGAGCATGACTTTCTTTTTTCCAATCTCCGTGGGATTTGTATATTGAAGCTAATTTTCTCCAAACCATTCTTTTCTCGCTGGAGGATGGATTTGCTTTAATATATTGTAACAAACATTCAATATAATTTTCAGCCAAATTTAATTCCTTGTATAAGTCACCTAATAATAACCAACCTTCATTGTAGTGAGTGTTTATATATTCAAGTATTGGCACTTGTTTTAGTAAAAAAGGAACTTTTTCTTTCATCTTTTTCTTCTCAATTAACTTTCCAATTTGAGAGAATTTTTTGACGACGAATGGTTTCAACCCTTTTTGGAAATCGTTCTCTTTTGCATGTCCAAATTGTAATAATAATTCTCTATCATTCAATACCGCTATTCTCTCTGAATATACCTGAAGTTCATTTTTTCCAAATATAGATGCTGCTAATGGAACACTAATAAATTCGGAATTATCTAATTCTGACTTAAATACATCAATAAATGAGCTTTTTCTTAATTCTTCAACACCTTCCTCAACATCTATACGTTCTTCATTATCTGGTCTGAGAAGGACAGCTTCAAGTGCTAGTTTTGATACAGCTGATCTCCAACTACAAAGAGTAAGGAATACCCTAATAGCTGATGGGGATAATGTGTCAAAAGTTCTACGAAACAAAGCAGTTAGTATATCATCGCGTCCAGCAACAATTCTTTTTATTTTTACTTCTTTCTTTGATTTGGCAACCTCTCCTATGAGTATTTTAATTATGTAAGGATGTCCATTAGACTCATCAATCAATTTATCTATGTATTCAGTTGATACAATGTCTTTAACCCCAAATTTACCAGTGTAAATGTCAATTAATTTTTCGCATTCATCATGTTCCATTCTTCCTATTTCTATTGGATAGTCTGCTTTGAAATCTCGACTCTCTCTTGACGTTATCAATATCTTATTTGGATGTCTAATGAATGTGTAGAGCCAGTTGTAAACTTCAAGTGGATCATCAATTGTTTCAAAGTTATCGAAGACATAAAGAATTTTTCCATGTGGACTTTGTGTCAAATTTTTCTTAAAATATTCGATTTTGCTTTCTGTTGATTTACTATTAAATTCTAATAAGTTGCAAAATTCGACAGCAATATCTTGAATATTAAATACTTTTGATTTTACTGCTTTAGGTCCATCAAGACTCAGGTCTATGTCTCTACTACTAAACCAAATAATTAAGTCAAATTCTTCTGATTTAGAAATAGAATGCAAACATTTTAAAGCGGTTGTTGTTTTGCCAATCCCTCCCTTTCCTAACAAAGTTACAATGGGAAATCTTTCCTTCTCATTCAAGGTTTGATATAGCTCATCTTCAATTTTCTTTCTGTTTACGTATATTTCTGGTTCTGGAGGAATATTGCCAAATGACTCGCCTTGAATGATTAAAGTTCCTATCCTTCTGTTTCACTTTTGGGGAGATCGTTGACTGGAGTTAAATATTCTATGCCATTTTCTTTTTCTCTTGCACCTGATATATATGAAATTACTTCAAATTCATTTTTTTTAAAATCGCCATTTGAAATAAAGAAGTCAGATAATTCTTGGTCTGAGTAAAACCCTGATATTTTTATGGGAGAATCAATGAAGATATAAATTCCGTCAGGAAATCTTTGGTTGTGTGAGCTACTGCGTCTTAAGTAATCAAAGGGTAATGAGTTAGTTGTGATTTTACTGACTCTATACTTGCCAGAAAAATTTTGATGTAAGTAGGCCCAACTTCTACGTGTGAGTGAATAAAAGTTCTCACAAATCAAATCGATTGATTTTTCTAGGTATGGCCTTACCTAAATCTGACGCTTTTTGAGAACCATGCCCTCTTGTTTTATTTCGTATTTGGGCGAAATCACTGAACCACCTACGTAGATTTACTTTTTTAGTAAGACTACCTAATTCAATATTTAAGGTCTTGGCAACTTCTTTAAGGTATTTTACTGCCTCGTATTGCCATTCGTTAGAAGAGGTTTTTTGATTAAGCTGTTTTGCTTCATTAATTGCAAAGTCTTTTATCAATTTTTGGTGATGATTTATTAATATCTCATCTACTATATTAGACCATTCTCCAATCCCATTTCCTCTAACCAAACGATATTCATATTTATATTTTGTTCTTTCTTTGTCGTTAATAATACTTGATACAACGACAGTTGCTATGATTTTTGTTAAAAATTCACCCTTTAAAAGTAGTTCTATAAAATAAGAACTGTCAGACTCATCTTTTGAAAGATTGAGGCGTTTATTGAACATGTCAAATGGTTCAAAATTCATATGTTCTGAAATGAATATTTTATGTTATGGTGAGATACTATTGTAGATTTGTTCTCCCGAAATTAATTAAGCACAAAATTAATCAATTCTTTCAAAACCAGCAAACAAAGGATCTATCTTTTTATGAAATTTGTTGCTTACTCACAATGTGGTACTATCCAATAAACTGCATCACCCATTCTCGAATCACCTCCGCATCAATATCTTTTTCCAAACTCTCCACACCATTTTTAACAACAGATTCGCCCATGATATGTACGCGATTTTCCATCAATAATCGGTCGTATTCCTTGCTAAATTCGGGATGTGCCTGTATGCCGAGCATCGTTTCACCTACTTTAAAAATACCTACAGGACACTTTTCATTTCCTGCCAAAACAGTCGATTCTTCGGGCAATTGAACCACTTGGTCTTGGCACATCATCAGCAGGCGGATGGAGTTTTGGAAGGGCTGCATCCACGCTTCCTGTTTTTGTATTTCAAATTCGTGTGCACCCACACACCATCCATTCGGTGATTTGATGACTTTGCCACCCAATGCCTGACCAATCAACTGATGCCCAAAACAAACACCAACGAAGTATTTTTTCTGTTGGTAAATTTCTCTAATAACACCCAACAACCGAATAATCCAATCCTCTTCCTCATACACAGAGCGATGCGAACCACTTGCAAAATATACCTCATGTTCGTCCAAATCTTCAGGAAAATGCCCGTTACAGACATCGAATACCGTCCACTCGAATTCAGGAAATAATTGGGCAAACATGTCCGGGTAATTTCCAAATTCTTCCAGATATTGAGGCTTCACATGGTCGCATAAGAGTAAGGCTGCTTTCATCGTTCGTGAATTGTAATTATCTTTTTTCTACTTTGAAGATGCTTGCAATATATCTATATTTTTGTGTTTTTCAAAAGATAAAAACCGACTGCCATTCCGTAAGGAACGCGGCATAAATAACTTTACATTTTGGTGGCTTCTTTTATGCTTATTTTTCACTTTGAAATCA